>JAEUJP010000647.1 GCA_016793725.1 Myxococcaceae bacterium
ATCTCAGTCGAGTGGAGCCCGTGCAGCCAGTGCTGCGCGAGCTTGGGCCGAGTCTCATCATCGCGCTCTTGATGGACGGTCCGCAGCTCAAGACGCGCTGGCCCGCTCGAAGCGCTCTCGTATTCGCCGAGGATCCTGGAAGCTCGGTTCTCTCTTTTACGTCGCTCGCTCTCGTGAGGCGGTTTCAGACCTTTCGAGAGGGCCATCAAGGGAAGGCGTCCACTCCCATAGCGTTGTGGCAAGAGCCAGACTCCCCCACTCGCGAGCTCGCGATAGAACCCAATGGTCACGCGCTTCACACCAACTTCGAATTCGTCGACAGGAGGGAAGCAACGCTTGACGGCCGAAACGACGGGGGTAGCGCGGTTGTTGTTCGACTCGTCAAAGAGCCCCCTAATGGGAACGAAAACGAGCGATGGTCAGCAACGATTCGTCACCCAGACCCGCCCAAGTGGGCACTTCCACTGTATTCGACCAAGTCGGATTGACCTGGCCCGATCAGGACCATACTTTCCGTATTGATGAGCAACAGCGTCCTCAAGAAGCTTCCCTTCGAGCCCAACCAGAAGAAGCAGCTGACGCTCACTGCCAATCCGGAATACTGGAGCGCGAAAGACGAAGCAGCGGGTACGGATGCGACGAAGAGGAACGTGAACAAGTTCCTTCAGGTCGTCAAAGAGGACCGCAAGAAAGTTCGCTCCGACGAGGCCAACGAGCAGTAGGGCGGACACTCGCCCGATAGTCTCGCGCGCCCATGAGCCGAGCCCTCGAGCTTTTGACCGAAGCCTGCACGAACCTGAAGCACACGCCGCGAAAGATGTTCGGCGGGCACGGCTTCTTCGCGCCGAACGGCGGCATGTTCGCGGGCATCGTCAGCGACGACGAGGTCATCTTGAAGCTGCAGCGCGGGCCGCTGCGCGACGAGCTCATCGGCCTCGGCGGCAAGCCGTGGCAGTACTTCGGCAAGAACGACAAGAACGGCGTCACGATGGCCGAGTGGATCGTGGTGCCCGAGGGTTTCTACGACGACGCCGAGGCGCTCGAGACCTGGGCGGCGAAGGCACACGCAGCAGTGCCGGCGAAGCTGAAGAAGCCCGTCACGAAGAAGCCGCTGCCGAAGAGGCTCGCGGCGCTGAAGAAGAAGCAGGCGCCGAAGAAGAAGAAGCGCTGAGCGCTCAACGGCTCAGCTTGCCGTTGCAGCCGTCATCGCAGGTGAGCTTGAAACCAGTGCCGCCGTCTTCGGGGCGCGCGTCACAGTCGCGTAGACCTGCGTCACCGGCGCGGCCCTGAAGCGAGAAGCCGCCCTCGAGCGCGCCGAACGCGAAGCCCGATGACGGCAGCCCGGCGGCGGCGGCGCCGGTGACGGTGACTTCACAGAATCGCGTCACCTCGACGCCGAGCGGGCCGTCGGAGCCGCACGAGGTCGCGGCCTGCAGCGTTGCGTTTCCGGCAGCACACTGTGGTGCGATCGACTTGTTGTGCACCACCACGCCGTTCGCGACGAAGTCGTGCAGGGGGTGGTCGACGGTGAGGTCGAAGACGTCGTGTACGCCTGCGAACGTCGAGACCGTGCTCACCGCGACGGCCACGACGCCCTCGACCTCGGCCCGCAGGAGCTGCTTCCGCCGGCCGAGCGCCCAGTCGCCCGCGGGAGCCCACTCGCGCGTCACCGGGCAGTACAGCGGGTGGTCGCTGGTGCAGACGAGCGACTCGCCGGCGCCGAAGCCGAGCGAGACACACTCACGCCGCGCGACCCGAATGTGCGTCAGCGTCGCTGCGACGAACACACTGCTCGAAGGGTCGACACAGAGCACCTCGTCACCGACGGCGAGGTCTTCGATGTTTCGCTCGCCGCGCGGGGTGCGCACGCGACTGCCGCGCGAGATGCACGAGAGACAGCTGCACGAAGCGAAGGCGGCAGAGACAGCTGCGGCGGCGATCAGTCGTTTCATGACGCGGCGACCGAGCAAACGGCGCACCAACGAGAACCCGTCATAACCCCGAGCGATGGAGCCTCAACGCGCCAGCCGCGCACGACAGCGGCGCCGCAGCTGCAGCTCACGCCTTCGGCAAGGTGACTCCCTGCTGGCCCTGGTACTTCCCGCCCCGGTCTTTGTACGACGTCTCACACACCTCGTCGGCGCCGAAGAACAACATCTGCGCAACGCCCTCGTTCGCGTAGATGCGCGCGGGCAGCGGCGTGGTGTTCGAGAACTCGAGCGTGACGTGCCCTTCCCACTCGGGCTCGAGCGGCGTGACGTTCACGATGATGCCGCAGCGCGCGTACGTCGACTTGCCGAGACAAACGACCAGCACGTCGCGGGGAATTCTGAAGTACTCGACGGTGCGAGCCAGCGCGAACGAGTTCGGAGGAATGATGCACTCGCTCTCGTTGATGTCGACGAACGAGCGCGGGTCGAACGTCTTCGGGTCGACGACGGTCGAATGCACGTTCGTGAACACCTTGAACTCGGCGGCGCAGCGCACGTCGTAGCCGTACGACGAGGTGCCGAAGCTGACGGCCTTCTTGCCCCGGTACTCGCGCACCATCGAAGGCTCGAACGGCGAAATCATGCCGTGCTCCTTCGCCATTCGCCGAATCCACTTGTCGGGCTTGATGCTCATATAGAACGCGCACCATGTCTCAAACCAAGACGGCACGCATCGGCATTCTGACCTCGTCCGACCGCGCCAGCGCGGGCGTCTACGAAGACAAATCGGGGCAGGCGATCGAAGCCGTCTTCAACGAGTGGCTGAAGAGCCCGTGGGAAAAAGTGTACCGACTGATCCCCGACGACCGCGCCACGCTCGAGAAGACGCTCATCGAGCTGTGCGACGCCGAAGGCTGCTGCCTCGTCGTCACCACCGGCGGCACCGGCCCCGCCCCGCGCGACGTCACGCCCGAAGCCACCGAGGCCGTGTGCCACAAGCTGATGCCCGGGTTCGGCGAGCTGATGCGCGCGACGTCGCTCAAGTTCGTGCCCACCGCCATTCTCTCGCGGCAGACCGCGGGCATTCGCGGCGCGTCGCTGATCGTGAACCTGCCCGGCAAACCGAAGAGCATTCGCGAGTGCCTCGAGGCGGTGTTCCCCGCAATTCCGTACTGCATCGACCTCATCGGGGGCCCGTTTCTCGAGGCGACTCCGGCGGCGCCGCAGCCGTTTCGCCCGAAACAATGAACGCCGCGATCGCCTGACGCACCGCCGGGTCATTCAGCAGCGCGACGTGGTCGACCTCGGTGAACACGGCCTCGGCCGGAAACGGCGGTGTGGCGTTGCTCGTGAGCACCGTGCCATCGCCGTCGGCCTTCAGTGGCGCGGCGAAGTCGAAGAGCTCACCCTGGCGCCGAATGGCGGACACGGTCGCCCGGCCGCGGCCGATGACCGCCTGGGCCCGCCCGTGCGGAGCGTCGAAGGTCAGCGGCAGCTTCGCGCGGTCGGCGAGGCGCTCGTGAAGGCGTGAAGGGCACGGCAGGGCCCAAGCGCTCCAGGTTGCGGCGTCGGAGATCGGCACCGTCACCGGTGCGCCCGCGTCGTCGACGAAGAAGTCGTCGGTGCGCGGGAGCAGCTGCCACGTCGAAGAGAACGTCCACAGCGCTTCGGCGCTGAGCAGCGCGGTGTTGCGCACCGTGGGCGTGCCGACGAAGAGGTCGTCGAAGGCGCCGGGCGAGCCGCGAAAGGGAACTCCGGCGAAGGTGATGGAGTCGAGCTGCGCCCCGCACTGCTGCGCCGCGAGCAGCGTGACGAGGCCGCCCATGCTGTGCGCGACGACGTGTGCGCGCCGCGTGCCGATGAAGTCGCAGAGCTCGCGGGCGCTCTGCGTGAGGTCTTGCCGCCAGTCGTAGCCGAACGCGGTGAAGCCGGGGAGCGCCTCGCGGCCCCACGCCATGAAGCCGTCGTAGACGTCCATCACGTAGAAGGCGACGGTGAACTTCGACATCGGGCCGCCAGCCTCGAGGGGCAAGCGCCCGGCCTCGCAGGTGCCGAGCGAGACGTCGCCGCGGGTGAACGCGTCGCCGGGGCTCAGGTAGACGCGCTGCTCGCCGGCGTAGAGAAACGAGCCGCGATAGCCCGGCACGAGCACGGTGATGCGCTCGAGCTCGGGGGCGCGGCGTGCGCGGTACTGGTCGGTTGCGGTGCAGGCACTGCAGAGCGACAGGAAGAGGGCGGCGGCACGGAGCTTCACCGCGCCGACCGTAGCCCAGGCGTCACTTCGCCTTGATCGACTCGCACGCCTTGATGGCGTCGGCCTTCGGAATGTTGCCCTTCTTCACCGAAGCGCTGCACACGAGCTGCTTGCCGCCGTGCTTCTGCACGTAGATGAGGTCTGAGGTGCCGTCGCCGTCGACGACCGCCCACCAGCCCTGCTTCGTCGTCTTCGGGCCCTCGGCGACCTTCGTGATGTCTTGCCCCAGCTGCATCATCATCGGCGCCGCGGCCTTCAGGTCATCGATGCTCTCGAGCTTGTCGCTCACGACCCGAATCACGATGCTGCTCATGTACTTGTCGTTTTCCCACTTCGCGACCTTGGCTTCGGGGTCCCACGTGGGCTTCCACGCGCCCTGCTTCTTCAGGTCGAGGTTCATCATGTCTTTGCCCTCGTCGGGCTCGGCGAACGCGACGGAAGAGAGAGACAGAACGGCGAGCGCTGCAATCAGGTTGGCTTTCATGGCCCGTAGAACCCGAATTGTTTTTCCACGTGCAAAGATTCGCAGGCGCAGACCCCGCGCGACACGGGCGCCGCTCGCCTGGCGTCAGTTGATCATGATGGGCGCGCACGTCGACACGCCGGCACCCACAATTCGCCGGCCGGTGTCGTTCAGCGCCTCGGTCACCGTGCCGTCGTCGGCCCGCATTTCCCACACGTTCGTCGACGCATCGGAGTCGCGCTGAAAAAAGATCCAGAACCGGCCGCCCCAGAACGCGAACGCCCACCGCCGCGCCACACCCGCCAGCGCCGGCGCCGGGTAGTTCGACAAGAACGCGCCCGTGCTCTTGTCGATGCGCGCCACGAACGGGTTCGCCGCACCTTGGGGGAAGAAGCCCCACAGCTGCGCGTCGCCCGTGCCCGTCAGCTCGGGCGAGCCCACGATGGTCGGCCCCGCCTGCGCCATGAAGTTGTCGAGGCTCAGACGCCCGAGCGTCGACGTCGTCATGCTCATCGAGCCCGCCGCGATGAACAGCGTCTCGCTCGTGCTGCCCGGCGCGTCGGTCGAGAAGCCCATGCCGAACCTGCGAAACGTCACGTTCGGCTGCCACGCCGTCGGCGTGCACGCGAGGTTCGACGTCGACACCTTGAACACCTCGCCGTTGTTGTACAGCACGTACGCGAACGCATCGCGCGCGACCGACATCGAGAACGGCGTCGCCGTCGCGTCGCTCGTCGGGCAGCTCAAGCTGCCGATCGGCCGAAACGTCTTCGTCAGCGGGTCGAACGCCGAGAACGTCGAGTCGCTGTCGATGACGTACACCGTCTTCGACGCGTCGCTGCACCCGTCGGTGTACCCGCCCGAGCCGCCGGTCGAGCTCGACCCGCCGCCTGCGCGACCCCCCGAGCCGCCCGAGCCGCCAGAACCGCCGGTGCCCGCCATGCCGCCGCCTGCCGACGTCACGACCGTCGACGTGCTGCCGCACGCGCACAGCACCAGGGCAAAGACGAGCGCTCTCGACATCTCGGCCGGCAGCCTACCAGGCCTCGGGGGCGTCACAGCCTGACGTTGTAGATGAGCTTCGCGCGGGGGAAGGCTGCCGCGAGGAGCTCGGCCTGCGGCGAGCCGCGCCACACGCCCCGGAGCACGAGCTCGGGCACCGCGAGCAGCCTCGGCGCCACGGCCACGAGCGACGGCACGGTGTCGGGCAGCGGCGACAGGTCGAGCTTCGTGAGCTGCCGAACCCACGGCGCCGCCAGCACGGCGACGAGGAGGGCGTCGTCGACCGGCTCCACCCGCAACGCGCGCAGCTCGGGCAGCCGGCCCTCGAGCGCCGCCGCCGCACCGTCGAGGTCGGTCAGGGTGAGCGCGAGCGCCTGGGCCTTGGCGGCGTCGCGCGCGATGGCGGCGGCGACGGGCGGCGAGCACGTCAGGCGCAGGTCGCGCGCCCCCGGCGCGACCGGCAGCTCGGAGCGCGCGATGAACGTGCCGAGCCGGCTGCACGCGCCGAACAGCTTCACGAAGGCGGCTCGCTCGGCCCGACCCCACTCGATGTGGTCGTGCGCCTGCACCTCGAGCTGCCCGAGCCCGGGTGGAAAAGCCGCGCCCGCGAGCACCTCGCCGACGCGTGCCAGCTCGGCCCCCGCGATGGGCCACTCGAGCTGCAGAATCGCGTCGCGCAGGAGCCGCAGGCCCGGGGCGTTCACCTGCTGCTCGAAGCCCACGAGGCTCTTGCCCCCGAAGACGCGCAGCGTGTGCCGGGTCTTGAAGCCCCGGCGGTAACCCGAGCCTGGCAGCATCGAGCCGTCGTTCAGCTCGGGGTCGAGCTGACGCGCGAGCGCCGCGATGGCGGCGTCTCGCTCGCGCGACGCCTCGGCCCCCACGTTGGGGTGCTGCTCGCGCTCCATCATGCGCGCCATCAGCTCGCCGCGCGGGTGCCCCTGCTGCAGCAGCCAGTCGCTGTAGGCGCGCCACGGGCCGAGCTCTTCGGGCCGCTCCCGAATCACCTGCTCGAGGTCGGTGTTGACCGGGTGCACGGCTCACCCAGACCCTAACCGAGTGGACTCACAGGGTGCGCGAGGTCGTGAAACCTGCCCTACCCTTCGTGGGCAACCCGTGAGAGAAATCCGCCCTCTGCGCGCTGCCGTATCGCCTGGCAGAGCGTGCAACCATGTCTGAACACGTCGTCGACGAGCTGTACGGCTACACCGCCGGCCACCTTGACCCCCAAGAGGTGAGCCGCGTGGAGCAGCACCTGCGCAGCTGCCCCGACTGCAGGCGCGAAGCAGACGAGCTCGACGCGCTGCAAGACGAGCTCGCGTCGCCTCCGAAGAGCGCGCTGCAGGCGCTGGTGAAAGAGCTCGCGGGGCCAGCCCGCTTCGCCCACCTCGCCGCGCGCGTGGCGAAGGTGTTCGACATCACCGAGGCCGAGGCGAACGAGCAGCTCACGCGCATCGACGACCCGAAGACGTGGGACACCGAGCTGTGGCCGGGGGTCTGGGTCGCTCCGGTGAATGCGGGGCCGAAGGCGGTCGAAGAGGGCGCGTTCACCGTGTTTCTCAAGGTCGAGCCGGGCGCGGTGTTCCCCAACCACGTGCACGGCGGCGAAGAGCAGGTGCTCGTGCTCGAAGGCGGCTACGTCGACGTGAGCGGCACCGAATACTGGCGCGGCGAGCTCGACGTTCGGCCGAAGGGCACTTCACACTCGTTCACCGGGCTGCCGGGCCTGGGCTGCATCTGCGCGGCGCGCACGTTTCCCGTCACGGGGGGTGAGTGACGAAGAGCCCCGACACGCGTGAGCTGTCTGACCGGCTCGCGAAAGGCGACCGGTCGGCGCTCTCGGCGCTGTTCGAGCGGTACGCCGGCCTTGCGCTGGCGGCGGCGCTGCGCGTGCTGCGGTCGCGCGCGGAAGCAGAAGAGGTGGTGCAAGACGCGTTTCTCGAGGCGTGGCGCAAGGCCGAGCACTACCAGCCCGAGCGGGCGGCGTTCGACGTGTGGATCTTGACCATCGCCCGCTCGCGCGCCGTCGACCGCCTGCGCACGCGCGAGTCTCAGTCGCGCTCTGCGACGGCCTCGGCGGCCGACCGACCCGACCCGTCGTCGAAGCCCGGCGCCGACGAGCAGCTCGACTCGAAGCGCCTGCAGCGCTCGCTGCACCGGTCGATGCTCGAGCTCCCGGCGGAGCAGCGCGAGACGCTCGAGCTCGCCTACCGCGAAGGCCTCTCGCAGTCTGAAATCGCTGCCCGCACCGGCACGCCGCTCGGCACCGTGAAGACGCGCATGCGAATCGCGACGAAGCGGCTGTCTCAGCTGCTCGCATCGGGCTAAGTCCCGACTCATGACCCACCGTCGTTGAGTCGCAGCCCTGGCCCGGAGTTCCCGGGTCACCCCCCTGAACACGCGCTGAAGGCTCGAGGGCACTCTTTCCTCGCGCCAGGGGCGCGATGGAGAGAAACCCATGCAGACGCAAGTCGAAGTGTTGGCCGCAGTCGACCGCATCGCCACCGACGTCATCGCCCCGAAGGCCACAGAGACCGACAAGGGCGCCTTCCCCGAAGCTGCCGTCGCCGCGTTCGCGAAGGCGGGGCTGCTCGGCCTCGCCTCGTCGAGAGACGTGGGCGGCCTCGGCCAGGGCCCGAAGACGGCGGTGCTCGCCGTCGAGCGCATCGCGCGCGAGTGTGGCTCGACCGCGATGGTGATGACGATGCACTGGTCGGCCGCGGCGCTCATCGAGAAGCTCGGCACGCCCGAGCTGCGCAAGCAGGTCGCACAGGCCCAGCTCGCCACGCTCGCGTTCAGCGAGACGGGCTCGCGCAGCCAGTTCTGGGCTCCGGTGTCGACGGCCGCGAAGAGCGGCGACACGGTGACGCTCAACGCGAAGAAGAGCTTCGTGACCTCGGCGAGCCGCGCCGGCTACGTCTGGTCGTCGAAGCCGCTCGCCGCGCAAGGCGCGAGCACGCTGTGGTGGGTGCCGCCGAAGTCGGCGGGCGTGCGCGTGACCGAGCCGTTCGACGGCCTCGGCCTGCGCGGCAACGACTCGAGCCCGGTGACGGCCGAAGCGGCCTCGATTCCCGCCGCGAACCAGCTCGGCGACGACGGCAAGGGCTTCGACCACATGCTCGGCGTCGTGCTGCCGTGGTTCAACGCGATGAACGCAGCGGCGTCGGTGGGCCTGATGGAGAGCGCCCTCGTTCGCACGGCGAAGCACGCGACGGGCACGCAGTTTCAGCACGCGGGCAGCACCGTGGCCGACCTGCCGACGGCGCGCGCGTACATCGCGCGCATGCGCATCAAGACCGACGCGGCGCGCCTCATCACCTACGACACCGCCGACGCGATGGAGGCCGGCCGCGCCGACGCCGTGCTGCGCGTGCTCGAGTCGAAGGCCGCAGCGGGCGAGCTCGCGAACGAGGTGCTCGACCTCGCGATGCGCGTGTGTGGCGGCGCCGCGTTTCGCAAAGACGTCGCGGTCGAGCGCGTGTTCCGCGACGCGCGGGCGAGCACGGTGATGGCTCCGACGGCCGACGTGCTCTACGAGTTCATCGGCAAGGCGGTCTGCGGCCTGCCGCTGTTCTGAGAGCTCGCCATGGCACGACCGTTCATGCTCGGGGCCGTCGCGTACGACCCCAAAGTGGTGACCATCTGGGAAGGCTTCAAGCCCTGGTTCGAGGCCGCCGGGCTGCCGTTCGACTACATGCTGTTCTCGAACTACGAAGAGCAGGTGCGCGCGCAGCTCGCGGGCGTCATCGACGTCGCGTGGCACTCGCCGCTCGCGTGGCTGCAGACGGTGCGCGCGGCGAAGAAGAGGGGCCGCACGGCGCGCGCGGTCGCGATGCGAGACACCGATCAAGACCTCACGAGCGTGGTGCTGGTGCGAGAGGGCGGGCCTTCGTCGGTCGCAGAGCTGAAAGGCAAGCGCATCGGCGTCGGCGCGGCAGACTCGCCGCAGGCGACGCTGATACCGCTGCTGCACCTCGCGGAAGCCGGCCTCGAGCCGGGCCGCGACTTCGAGGTGGTGCGGCACGACGTGCTGCTCGGCAAACACGGCGACCACATCGGCGGTGAGCGCGAGGCTGCGAAGGCGCTGCTGGTGGGCAGGCTCGATGCCGCGTGCATCATCGACGGCAACCACCTCGGGTTCGCGCGCGACGGCACGCTGCCGCGCGCAGGGGTGCGGGTGCTGGCGCAGACGGCGAAGTACGACCACTGCAACTTCACGGTGCTCGACGGGGTCGACTCGTCGCGCTTCGAGCAGCTGCTCTTGTCGATGAAGTACGACGACGCGAAGGTGCGGCCGCTGCTCGACCTCGAGGGCTTGAAAGAGTGGAGGCCCGGCAGAACGAGCGGCTACGCGCTGCTCGAGCGGGCGCTCGACCGCTTCGAGGGCTTCGAGGTCGCGTGAGCACGAGCGCGAGCGCAGACCTCGGCGGCTTGAGCCTGGGAGGTGGAGGTCACCTCCTGCTCAGGCGAGCCCTCACGAAGGTAGAGCCCGGCGAGCGCGTCACCGTCACGAACGGCAACGAGACGCTGCACGTCGACCTGCCGGCGTGGTGCCGAGCAGAGGGCCACGTGCTGCGAGGCAACGAGGTCGAAAAAGGCACCGCGAACCGTTGGGCCGGAGCGGAGCGCGCCGGCACCGCATCGACGCCGTCGGCCGATGCGCCGCCGACGTGGGGCCTGGCGGCGAGAGGTGCGCGCGTCGAAGCGGGCGGCCCGCACTTCAGCTACCCGCTGCACGAGCGCCACGAAGTCTGGTCAGACGACGCGGCCCGCCTCTACGCACAGGCGGCCGCCGCGCAGTGGGACCCGGCGAAGGCGATACCGTGGAGCGAGACACCGAAGCTCGAAGCGGAGGTCGAAGACGCGGTCGTGCAGGTCATGACGTACCTGGTTGAGAACGAGACGGCGGCGCTGCAAGTGCCCGCGGCGTTCGTGGCCCGGCTGCACCCACACTTCCGCGAGGTCATGCAGC
The DNA here is from genome assembly GCA_016793725.1 of Myxococcaceae bacterium. Lineage (GTDB taxonomy): Bacteria > Myxococcota > Myxococcia > Myxococcales > Myxococcaceae > Xiheicaenimonas > Xiheicaenimonas phototrophica. The sequence continues at coordinate 10,620 of JAEUJP010000647.1, forward strand.
TGCTCGCGGTTCAAGCCGCAGACGAAGCGCGGCACATCGAGGTGTTCACGCGCCGTGCGCTGCTCGTGCGCAGCGAGCCGGGCCTCTCGACGGCCGGCGGTCAGGCGTCGCTGAAGACGCTGCTCGACGAGCCCGACTTCGCGCTCGCCTCCTGCCTGCTCTCGGTGCTGGGCGAGGGCAGCTTCCTCTCGCTGCTGCAGTTTCTGCGCGAAAACGCGCCCGACGCCGTCACCCGCGAGGTGACGAAGCTCGCGGCGCAAGACGAAGCCCGACACGTGGCGTTCGGGCTCTCACACCTGCAGCGACACGCGAGCCACGACGCCTCGCTGCGCGGCCGGCTCGCGAGCGCGGTCGAGCAGCGCCACCGCGCGCTGGCGCACACCGCGGGCCTCAACGCCGAGGTCTTCGACGCGCTCGTGCTGCTCGCCGCCGGCTCGTGGGAACCCGCAGCCATCGCGGCCGGCTTTCGGCGCGTGCAGGCGCTCGAGCGCGACATGCACGAGGGGCGTGCGATGCGCCTCGAGCGGCTCGGCTTCCCGAGAGCCGAGGCCGAGCGGCTGGCGTCGCTGCACACGCGCAACTTCATGTGAACGCGTTAAGGGGCCGCCATGCTCGAAGCGCTGATGCAGAGCCACGGCAGCGACTGGAACATTCCCGACGGGTGGGGTCAGGGCAAAGCCGTGTTCGGCGGCCTCATCGCCGGCGCGCTCGACGAAGCCGCGACCCGGCGCGTGACCGGCGGCGAGCGAAAGCTGCGCGCGCTCAACATGACGTTCGTGGCCGCTCCGACGCCGGGCGCCGCGACGCTGCCGGTGGTGACGCTGCGCGAGGGCGGTGGCTCGACGACGCTCGACGCCCGCGTCGTGCAGCAGGGCGCGACGGTGTCGACCGCGACGCTCGTCTTCAGCAAGCCCCGACCCAATGCCGAGCGCTTCGTCACCGACCCCGTGCCCTTCGACCGCGACTGGCAGAAGGCCGAAGCGATGGTGGTCGACGCCGACAACGACTTCGCTCCGCAGTTCACGCAGCACTTCGAGTACCGGCCGACGCTGGGCGTGCCGTTCAGCGGCGACCGCGCCGAGACCGCCGGGTGGGTTCGGCCGAGAGCGTTCAGCGGCCGCTACGGGCCGGCGACCCTGGCCGCCTGCATCGACGCCTACTGGCACGCCTTTCACGCGCGGGCGCAGCAGCCGACGCGCGCCGCCACCGTCGGCTTCGCGCTCGAGCTGTACGACGACGCGTCGACCGTCGAGCCCGGCGCGCCGGTCTTTCATCACGGCGTCACCTGGGCGGCCGGCACCGGCTACGGGTCGGAGCGCCGCACCCTGTGGTCGCCCGACGGTCGGCTGCTCGCCGTGAACCACCAGAGCATCGGCATCTTCGGCTGAGGCCTACGTCTTCGCCTTCGCCATCGCCGGCTCAGCCAGCATCACGAGTCTCGCCAGGCTTCAGCGTCTCGAACACGGGCATGCGCGCTCTCGCCCCTACCGCGCCCAGTGCCGAGCCACCACGTCGAAGGCGAGCTTCCGCTCGGAGTGCCCCGTCGCGTACCCGCGCTCGGCTTCGGGCCCGTACACCTTCAGCAGCGCATAGCTGGCGAGGTCGAGGTCGTACTCGGCCTCGGCCGCGTGGGGCTTGCTCGGCGAGATCAGCTCGAACGCGAACGCTCCGTGGGCGCCCTCGGCCTCGAGTACGTCGAGCGCCTGGTCGAGGTACGTCGCCTGCTCCTGCTCGTCTCGCACGTGGCCCGGCGAAATGCGTGGCCGCTCGCCCGACCAGTCGATGGCCTCGTGGCCCATCGGCCCCGCGCTCGCGGCGCCACGCCAGGTCGCGCAGCCGACCTCCGTCACCACCGCCGGCTTGCCGCTCGACCGCAGCCGCCGCACGTCGGCAGCGTAGGTCGCCTCGTTGCCCGAGTAGCGGTACAGGTTCGAAGCGACGACGTCGAAGTCGCTCCAGTCGACGGTTTCCCACAGGCCGGCCGAGTAGCTCAGCGGCCCGCTGAACAGGGGGCGAACCGTCGAGCGTGCTCGCGCGAGGAACTCGCCGAGCCGCACGTCGAAGCCCTCGGCCCCGGCCTGCTCGAGCGCCTTCGCGCGGTCTTCGAAGCCCGCGCCGGGCACGAGCCCAGCCATGAAGACGGTGAGCTCGCAGCCGAGCAGCAGCGTCACCGCCGTGCCTTCACTTCGAAGCTGCTCGGCGATGCGCGCCGCCTCGCCGAAGCAGCTGAGCGTCTCGGCCTGCGTACCGTCGATGAGCCGCGGCGAGAGCCAGACCTGCAGGCCGAGCTCGCGCGCGAAGCGCCCACACTCGACGAACCGCTCGAGCACCGACCCGTACAACAGCACGCTGTTGCACCTCAGCCCGTCGCGCACCAGCTGCAGCTCGGCGCGCACGAGGTCGGGCCGCCACACGCTGCGCGAATCGAAGCCAGGCGCCCAGGGTATGCCGACGTCGTAGTTCACACCCTTCACGGTCAGCCCGCTCGAAGGGCGACGCACACCGCGGCGACTGCACGCAGCCGTGGCGGCGAGCCCCGCGAGAAACGTGCGCCGCGCCATCATTCAGCGTCGCTGCCTGGCTGCACCTGTGCGAGCTCGCGCGCTTCGAACGACATGCCGTCACGCTCACGAACGGCGAGCGCATCGATTGCCGGGTGCGCGCCTTGCTGAACCTCGCGTGCTTCACGACCTCTTCGCCCCCACGAACGAAGAGCCGCGCCCGGTTCGATGCGCCCGTCGCCCGTCACCGCGGTGCCGCGAGCCTCAGTCTCTGTCGTGGCCCTTCTTCTTGCCCTTGCCGCGACCCTTGCCTTTGCCCGGCCCGCGGTCGTCATCGTCATCGTCGTCATCGCGGCGGGGTGGCGGCGGCGGCGGCAGCGCTCGCGCCCCGGGCGGAGGTGGTGGCCCGGGGACGATGACGGCGGCAGGCGGCGGCCGGCGATACCGCTTCCACTTGCCGCGCGGCTGCTTCACCAGCAGCGCCGGCACGAGCGGACCATCGACCAGCACCCAGCCCCCTTTGTGGTGCGGCGACTTGAACCACCGGCCTTCGCGCTGAACCCAGTAGTAGCTCGAGTGAAAGAACACCTCGTCGTCGTTGTCTTCGACGACCTGCAGCCCCGGCTCGACCACGACCAGCGGCGGCGGCGCCGGGAACACGATGGGTGGGAGCGGCACCTGCACCTGGACCTGCACCTGCGAGAGCAGCAACAGAGAGAGCGAGTGAATCATGGTGTGTGGGGACCCCTTCAGGTCTCGGCGGGTCACATCTTCGGCTCACCTTTTTAACGGCCGCACGTGGGCGTCGCGCCCGAAGCGCCACGCGACCCGCCGTCGCGCCGAACCCCGCGAGAAACGTTCAGCGCGCCACCCCGTTGCACGTTCGCGACGAAAAGGTGCCTGTCCCCTTTTTTGCGCAGCTATGACTGGGCGCTTGAAGCGGGTCGCCATCATCGGGGGAGGCATCTCGGGGCTCGTCTACGCCCACGTGCTCGCCAAGAACGGCTTTCAGCCCGTCGTCTTCGAGCAGGGCCCCCGCGTCGGAGGCGTCTGGTCGCTCGCCTACCCGGGCGTTCGCCTCCAGA
>JAEUJP010000678.1 GCA_016793725.1 Myxococcaceae bacterium
GGTGGCGTTGCTCCGGGTTTGGGCGATCGCTGAGCAGTCGCGCAAGCAGCAACCTGCTCTCGTCACGAAGAGAGACTGCGGCACCGCGGCGCAGCGTTAGCGCGTGCGCGCGCCGGTCGGCGTGTACCTCGAGCAGAAACCGCTCTTCGGGCTGAACGTGCCCATCGGCCCACGCCACTTCGGAAGCGAGCACGAGCTCGACGAAGACGAGCTGCTCGGCGCTCAGGTCTTGCTCTTCGAGGGGAAGACGCGGGAATTCGAGCATGGCTCACCCGCAGCCAGGCGCATCGCGGCGCGCAACCACCTGACGGTCTCCGCAGCGGCGCCGCAGCAGCTCCGGGTAGGTCGCCGGGGGCTCGGCCCGCGCGGCGGCCCCCTCGGGCCCCTTGCCGCGCACCAGCGTGAGCTCGGCCATGGCCCAGCCTCGAGAGGCGGGCGCCGCCGCAACCCCGATGAACGCGATGAGCTTCAGACCGTGCAGTCGCATGTTTCTCATGCGGCTGCTGTGTCGAGGTGAGCGCACACCGTCGAGCAGGAACTCCGAGGTCGAGGTTTCGGCAGGCCGAATCGTCACGGTGGTCGACGATCGAGCGGCGCCCCGGCGTCGTTGCGCTAGAACGTTCGGCCTGGTGTGGACGACGGCAGCCATCGGGCTCGAGGCCAGTTGGGACATCGCGGTGACGGCGTACCTCGGCGCGCAGCGCCGAAGCCCCGTGGCCACGCTCGCCTGGTGGCTGGTGCTGTCGCTGCTGCCGCTGGCAGGTGCGCCGCTCTACCTGCTCATCGGCCCCAGGCGCATGCAGCGCCGGCGCATGCGCTATTCGAGCTCGAGGCGGCGGGTCACCGAAGCGCTCCCGCTGCCGGGCCGAGGCGCGGCACCGTCGCCGCCTCCAGCGTTGGCGGCACTCGCGGTCGGCGAGGCTCCGCCGCTCGAAGCGCAGGTCGTGCTGCTGCACACGGGGTCTGCGTGCCGGCGGTCGCTGCTCGAGGCGATCGGCGGAGCGCGACATCACGCCCACCTCGAGTACTTCATCTTCAGCGACGGGGCGTTCGCCGAGAGCCTTGTCACGGCGCTCTGCGAGGCTGCGCAGCGCGGCGTCGAGGTTCGGTTGCTGGTCGACGGGCTGGGCAGCCGAACTTTGTCTCGCCGGCTGCGCGACCGCCTCACGAACGCTGGCGCGCAGGTGGCGTTCTTCAACCCGGTGCGGCTGCGTGGCCTGCGGCCCTGGTACGCGAACTTTCGCACCCACCGCAAGATCGTCGTCGTTGACGGGCACGTCGGCTTCACCGGGGGCATGAACGTCGACGACCTGCACGACGACGAGCTCACCGGTCCGCGGGCGTGGGCCGACCTGCATGTCAGGCTCGAGGGCGAAGCGGTCGCTGCGCTCCAGCTCGTCTTCCTCGAAGACTGGTGTTTCGCCACGAACGAGTTGGTCGAGCCGGCCGCGCACGCACACCCTGGCGCCGCCACTGCTGCCGTCTCGAGTTGGGTGCAGATCGTCGCCTCGGGCCCTGACCACACGCACTTCGCCATCTACAAACAGTGGGTGGCGGCCATCGCCGGCGCGCGTCGGCGCGTGTGGCTGTGCACGCCCTACTTCGTGCCCGACGAGGCCATGGCCCGACTCCTCGAGGCAAAGGCGCTTTCGGGCGTCGACGTGAGGGTTCTCGTGCCCGAGCGCTCAGACCATCGGTTCGTCGAGCTCGCGCAGCGCACCTTCTACCCCGATCTCCTGGCCGCGCGAGGGCAGGTGCTCGAGCGGCCTGCCCCGATGCTGCACGCAAAGGTGCTCGTCGTCGATGACGACTTCGCGTCGGTCGGCACGTTCAACTTCGACAACCGCAGCTTTCGTTTGAACTTCGAGGTGACCGCCACCCTGTTCACCCCCAGGGCCGTGGATGAAGTCGCCGCGCGCCTCTGGCGAGAGCTCGACGGCGCCAAACCCGTCGTCGCCACAGACCGGGCGCCAGTGCCTCACCGGGTCGCGCAGGGGCTCGCACGCCTCGTCGCGCCCCTGCTCTGACGGGCTCTCAGGCGCTGCCTGATGCGAACCGCTCTGCGAGCGTCTTCAACCACTGCCGCTCCAAGGGGTGCCACCGCGGCTGACCCGATACCTCGGCGACGCGCATGCACCACCGAAGCATGCGCTCGCGTGCCGCGCGCCCGTCGGGCCGTCGCTCGAGCTCCGCCGCGAGCCAATCGAGCGTCTGGGCGCGCCGCAGCATGGGCAGCCGCCGCCTGAGCAACACGTCGAGGAACCTCAGCACTTCGGCCGCAGTGAGCACTGTGGCGCCGAGAGAGCGGTTGACCTCGTGCGTCAGCTCGAAGCAGTAGGCCTCGAGCGCCGTGCGCTCTTCGTCTTGAATCGTGCCGTCGGCCCAGGCCATCTCGACCGCCGGCAGCAGCTCAGCGACGAGCGTGTCGGGCGGTTTCGCGAAATCGTCGCCGCGATGCCGAGCAGCCTGTGGAGTGACCGAGTCGTTCTCTGGTGGAGTCGGGTTGGGCATGGCCAGAAGCATGCGACCCGCGCAGCGCCGTGTCGTTGTCGAAATGGCACGCGTCGAATTTCGCGTGGCGCAAACCCAGCCTTTCGTCGCGGAGCGCATTTTCGTGTGCCGAAAGGCGTCAATGGAGAGGCCGCGAACGACGGCCCGCGCTCTCGACACCACGAGCACGACGTGCACGCTCCGCTTCGCTCGACTTCGTTCACGCGAGAACCCACCCATGCTCGTGATCTGCGTGATGGCAGTGCTCTCGGAGGGACAGCGGCAGTCTCAGATGAGGCGCAGAGCTCCAGCGCCGCGCAGCCTCTCGGGTCGGAGCTGACGATGCGGGCCGCGCCGAAGCGCCTCTCACCCCCGCGAAAGGCGATCGAGACCATGGCCGCAGAGCGGGGGCCCTCGGCGTCGGCATGGGTGGAGCTCGGCCTCGCCTTCGTTCTCGCTTCGGAGCACGCGCTCCTCGAAGCGGCAGTCGATGAGGCGGAACGCCTGCGCGGGCGTGCCTCCTCGGCGGTGGGCCCGGCCCGCTTAGAGCCGATGCTCGATGTGGCCACCCCCACCCGGCCGCGCCTCGAGTTCGGCGCTTTCGACCGGCCCGCGCTTCGCGAAGGAGTGCTGCGCTTCTACGTCCCGACCCGCTCCCTCATGCCACCCGGCCTGCCGTGACCGCTAAATCGTCACCGACAGCTCGCCTTTTGCGGGCACGACCGCGGCGCGACGCTGCCCGTCCAGCCTTGCGGCGTCGACGGTGAGGTCGCTGCGCGCCTCGACGTCGATGCCCTCACGGCTTGCAGGCATTGCAGAGCTCGGGGCCTGCGATCTCGGCCGCTTCGCGCCCGTGCCCGAATGCGCAGACGGGGCATGCAGAACATTCGGCGCACGCTTGGCTCGACGGCGTTCAGCTTCGCCGTCGCGATGAGGCGGGAGCACCATCAATCAGAACGATTCGTGCTCAATTATGTACTTAATCAGAACTACGCCAGGCGTTAGTCACCGTTCGCGTGATGACCACACTCGCAGGGCTCGATGTCTCTTCGATTTTCGCCTGGGCCGTACCCGCTGTGCTCGCGGCGGGCGCGGCGATACAGCGGCCCCACACCTCTCGCATCGCCGGTCTCGCCGGGCTCTTGGCCCTGGGGGCGGCGGGCTTCGCAGCCACCGCCGGCAGCGGCGCCGCGTTTTGGCACGCGCGCCTCGACCTCGTCGGGTGCGTGATGCTGCTCTTGGTGTGCGGCCTGGGGTGGGTTACCGCGCGCTACTCGCGCAACTACCTCGACGGCGACCCCCGACACGCGCGCTACTCGCGCTGGCTGCTCGCGACCTTGAGCGCCGTCACGGCCCTGGTCGTGTCGAACGACCTCGGCATCATCGTCGTCGCGTGGACGGCGACGGGCCTCGCCCTGCACCAACTGCTCACGCTGTACCCCGAGCGCACTGCCGCGTTGGTCGCGGCGCACAAGAAGTTCATCGTCAGCCGGCTCGCCGACGCCTGCCTCTGGGTCTCGCTCGGGCTCGTGTACCGCGACGTCGGCAGCTCGAACCTCGATCGCATCGCGTTGTGGGCGCAGGCGCACCCGGCGCTGTCGCCTGGCATGCACGCCGCCGCGGCCCTGCTCGTCGTCGCGGTCGCGCTCAAGTCGGCGCAGCTGCCCTTTCACGGGTGGCTGATGCAGGTGATGGAAGCCCCGACGCCGGTCTCGGCGCTTCTGCACGCAGGCGTCGTCAACATCGGCGGCTTCGTGATGTTGAGGCTCGCGGGTTGGCTCACGCAGGCCGAGCCTGCGCGGTACCTGCTGCTCGCGGTCGGCCTCACGACCGCGTTCATCGCCTCGCTCGTGGTGACGACGCGAGTCAGCGCGAAGGTCGGGCTCGCCTGGTCGACCTGCGCACAGATGGGGTTCATGCTCATGCAGTGTGCGCTCGGCCTCTGGCACCTCGCGCTGCTGCACCTCGCGGCGCACTCTCTCTACAAGGCGCACGCGTTTCTCAGCGCAGGCGCTGCCGTCGAGCAATGGCGCGTGCGCACGCTGGTGAGCCACGTCGCACCTCCCCCGAAGCACGTCGCTGCCGCCGCGGCGCTGGCCGCGAGCGGGCTCGGCGGCGCACTGTGGCTCGCGGGCGCGCCAGCTTCGCTGACCGTCTTCGCGGTTCTCGCAGCGCTCGCCGCGGCTCCGCTGTTGGCGCGAGTGAACCTCGCCTCGCGCGGCATCGCGGTCATCGCCGCCTACGTCGTCTTGCACCTCGCCGCGGCCCGAGCGCTGCCGGCTGGCGCGACGCCCCACCCCGTCGCGCTCGCGCTCGTGGGCCTCGGCTTCGCGGCGCTGTTCTCGCTGAAGACGTCGCTCGCGCTACGCCCAGAAGGGCGACTGGCGCGCGCTCTCTACCCGCGGCTGTTCGCGGGGCTTCACCTCGACGAGCTGTTCACGCGGCTCACCTTCCGGGTGTGGCCGCCTCGCCTGCCCGCGCGCCAGACCCCGGCACCGCTCTCGACCCCGAAGCCCGCAGAGGCCTGACCATGAACACGACCGCAGCTCAGCCTACCGACCCCACCCCGCCCGGCTCCTTCACCCCACCGCGAGACCGCCGGCAAGCCATCGACAGCGCGTGCGGCCGCATCGCGCCCACCTGGCCGCTCGACCGGTTCATCGCCGTGAACCCGTTCTTCGGCATGATCAGCGAACACGTTCGTGACGTGGCCGCGCGGCTCGCCGTGACCTCGGGCGCCCGAATGCTGATGCCGCGCTCCTGGTACCGCGAGGCCTACCGCGACGGCCGGCTGCGCGACGGGCACCTCGCCGCTGCGCTCGCGCAATGCGGCTCGAGCGCCACCGTCGAGCAGCTGAGGGCGCTGCTCGGCAGAGCAGACCCCGTCGTGCAGGTGCGCGCCCGGGTGGTCGACGTGGCCGACGCGCAGCGCGACCTGGTGCACTCGCAGTCGTGGCGCAGCTTCGTCACCCACAGCATCAGCCAGTTTTGTGCGGCCTACTTCGACGAGGGTCAGGCGACGCTCGGCCCTGACCGGCGCGGCGGCCTCTATGCCAGCTGGCTCCGGCAGGCACCCGGCGACCGCGCGCCCGGGCTGCTGATGGGGTTCGAGCCGTACGTTACGTGCGCAGCGGCGCTGCCGAAGACCGCGGCCGAGCTGATCAGCTCAGGGCTCGAGGCGCTCGAGGTGACGGCCGACGAAGAGGTCGACTACCTCTGGAGCCTCTTGCTCGACCAGAACGGCTGGGCGTCGTGGTGCGCCTACCGGCGGTGGTCGGCGCGGCTCGCGGGCTCTGACGACCCAGCACTCACCGAGCTCTTGGCGATACGGCTGGCGTGGGAGCTCATGCTCTATCGCGGCGAGGCGCTGGCGCCACGGTGGCAGCGGGCCAAGGCGGCGTGGCCAGCTCCAAGCGCCGCTGCGGGAGCCTACGCCCTCGACTGGGTGCTGCAGACCGCCGTCGAGCTGGCCTTTCGCGAGCCGGTGAGCCGGGCGCTGGTGGCGGGTCTCGCCGCAGCGCGCCCGTCACACCCGACGGTGCAGGCCGTCTTCTGCATCGACGTCCGCTCCGAGGTGTACCGCCGCGCGCTCGAGAAGTCGGCGGCCTCGGTTCAGACGCTCGGTTTCGCAGGCTTCTTCGGGCTGCCGATCGACTACCTGCCTGCGGGCGCCGCTCACGCGCGGCCGCAGCTTCCGGGCCTGCTCGCCCCACGGCTGCGCGCGACCGATGAGGGCCTGACCGAGGGCGGGCGCAGTCGACGCCTCGCGGGCACGACCGCCTGGGGCGGGTTCAAGGCCGACCCGGTGTCGACCTTCACGTTCGTCGAGGCGTTCGGCGTTGCGCACGCCATCGCGCTGGCCAAAGAGAGCCTCGGGCTGGTCGAGCCGCGGGCCGTCGATGCAGCCGGGCTCACGGAGCCCGAGCGTGCACGCCGCGCGCCGAGGCTCGCGGGGCGCGTCGGCGGCCAGACGCTCGATGCTGCTGCGCGTGCCGAGCTCGCAGCGGGCATGCTGCGCGCGATGAGCCTCACGCACGGCTTCGCGAGGCTCGTGCTGCTGGCGGGTCACGGCAGCGAGACGCGCAACAACCCCCACGCGGCGGGCCTCGACTGTGGGGCCTGCTGCGGCCAGACGGGCGAAGTGAACGCGAGGGTGGCCGCCGCGCTGCTCAATGAGCCGGCGGTTCGCGCGGGCTTGAACGAGAGGGGAATTCGAGTTCCCGAGAGCACCTGGTTCGTCGCCGGTCTTCACAACACCACGACCGACGAGGTCGAGCTCCTCGATGTCGGCGAGGTACCCACGTCACATCGAAATGACCTGGCGGCGCTGGAAGCCGAGCTGGCAGCGGCCAGCGCCATTGCGCGCGCCGAACGGGCGCCTTCTCTGGGGCTTCAGTCGGTCGCGCCTGAGCGGCTCTCGGCTGCCGTCGCACACCGCGCGAGAGACTGGGCACAGGTGCGACCCGAGTGGGGGCTCGCCGGCAACGCGGCGTTCATCGTGGCGCCGCGCGAGCACTGCCAACACCTCGACCTGAAGGGCCGGTCGTTCTTGCACGAGTACCGGTACCGCGACGACGAGAACCATCAGGTGCTCGAGCAGATCATGACGGCGCCGATGATCGTGACGCAGTGGATCAACTTTCAGTACTACGCGTCGACCGTCGACAACGAGCGCTATGGCAGCGGTAACAAGGTGCTGCACAACGTGGTCGGGGGTCACCTCGGCGTGTTCGAGGGAAACGGCGCCGACTTGCGCATCGGCCTACCGATGCAGTCTCTGCACGACGGCAGCCGGTGGGTGCACGAGCCGCTTCGGCTCGCGGTCTACCTCGAGGCGCCGCGCCCAGCGATCGATGCGGTGCTCGCCAGGCATCCGATGGTGAGGTCGCTCGTCGAGAACGGCTGGCTCGACCTCTTTCAGATCGACGACGAAGAGCGTCGGGTGATGGCCTACCGCCGAGGCGTCTGGGTCTGAAGCAGCTGGCTGGCCGACGTCTCGAGCAGCGCCGCGAGCCGAGGGGTGCTGGAACTTTCGTTCGTCCGTGATGCCGCAGAGCTCTTCGTAAAGTCCCGGTACGGCGGCGGCCTCGCGGAGCACACCCGACCCGTCGCCGATGCGCCGACCCTCAGCGGGTGGTGCGGGCTGCGGCCCTCGGCGATGGTGGCGAGCAGCTCGTCGCCGGCCGCAAAGATGGTCTCGGCGTGCGCGAACACCACGGCGCCCGCCTCGGTCAACACCAGCGTTCGCCCGACGCGCTCGAAGAGGGGCTCGTCGAGCTGCGCCTCGAGCTGCTTGACCTGCGACGACAGGGCCGACGGTGACACCCTCAGTCGCTCGGCGACGCGCGTCATGTTGCCGTCGCGCGCGACGGCCCAGAAGTAGCGCAGGTGGTGGTAGTTGAGTTGCCGCATCGCTCGAGTATGGCTCAGCGGCGCGCCGGCGCCCGGCACGAGCGCGGCACGGGTTGCAGCCGTCACACAGCGCGGCGAGCGCGAAGCCGGGCACCTCGCGAAGCTGGGTGTACGCGCAGGCCGGGCAGCCGTGCCGCACGGCCCGCGCCACTCGAGTGGTGCTCGGCAGGTGCCGCACGGCAGCCCCTCGAGCTGCTCGACCGCGCCGTAGCCCGGCGAGCCGCACCCGGAGCAGAGCGCGCTCAGGCGCGCGACCAACTCTCCGGCGGCTCGGGCGTGAGAGGGGAAGCCCGCGACGTGAGCGAGGGCGAGAAGCTCGGGCAGGGTCTGCACCTCGCCATGAGCGCGGCAGGCTGGGCCCGAGAGCGCCTGACCCACCCGTGCCTTCGCGCGGGCAGGCTGAAGGGCCGTGCCGGGCCGGGGCGTCTCGCGCGTGAAGGTGCCGAGCAGGTCGGTGTCGAACCCGGTGACGCGAATCACGCTCGCGCGAAACGCGGCGCCGAGCGCCGGCGCGAGCTCCTTGCCGTGCTGGGTGACCAGGGGTGACCAGGGCGACCTTCACACCCTCGTACTCGTGCACCATCGGCGATGTCACACGGGCTGCTCTGCCGCATTCCCATGTTCGAGGTGCGCGCCGACGCGAGCGACGAGCTTCTGCGTCGACCTGGTGCTCGGCGATCTCGACGGCAGGCAACAGCTCGCCGAAGAGCGAGTCGGGCGCGCTCACTGTTCGACCTGCAAGGTGCGCAGCAGCCTACGGCTGAGCAATCGTTCGAGCGTCGCCCTCGCCCTGTTTGCGGAGAACACCGGCGCGCTGGCGAGGGCGTGCGTTCGTCACGTCGTTCGTTTGGCTCATGATGATGAGGCTTGAGAACGGCGAGGTGATTTGTCCTTGTCGAACTTACCGGTCTCATTTTCGACACGCCGCAACGTTGACCGCTCGACGAGCTGACCGACAGATCGAAGCCACACATCGCCGCCAACACGGGCTTGAACTGGCGACGTCGCACGAAGTCGACCAGCCCGAGAAACACCGGCCGAGATTTCTCGACGGCGAAACGACACCTGCGACCGGCTTGCTCGCCCGTTCGCACCATCGACACTCGACGGCACTCATGGTTCGAGCGGCCAGAAGTGCAGTGGGTCGGGCCCGACGCCCCGCAGACCCTCCTGCAGCGCGATGCCGTAGATGTTCACCTCGGGGCAGTGGTCGAGATCGATCGCGTCGACGATGCCCGACTCGAGGTCTTCGAGCAGCCCGACGCGCGGCAAGACGGCGAGGCCCTCGCCGCTGTTCGCGAAGAAGCGCAGCAGGGGCACGTCGTCGGTCTCGAGCGAGACGGTGATCGCCGCGCCCAGCCGAGGCCGCACGTGACGCTCGAGAACCTCGACTTCGAACGGGTGGCGGAACATGAAGACCTCGACCGGCCCCAACGCACGTCTACCGCGCAGCTTCACGATGAGCTGCGGCACGCCGGCGATGCACAGCCTGCTCTCGCCGAGCTTGCGGTAGGTCACCACTCCCATGTCGGCCTTCTTCGGGAGCTCGAGGGTCACGATCGTGTCGAGCTCGGAGCGTCGCAGCAAGCCGTACAGCTCTTCGTACGACCCCGTCGTCACGACGACGCGTCCCCGCGGCCCTCTCGCGCGATAGCGCTCGATCAGCCGAAAGACGAAGTTTCGTGACGCGCCCCCGACGACGCCCACCCTCAAGACTCGGCCCACCGTCTCGGTCTTCTTGTCTTTGAGCTCCGAGTTGATTGCACGGCTCTGGGCGAAGATCCCGCTGGCGTGCCCCAGCAGCTCCTGCCCGAACGGCGTCAAAGACACCGAGCGATGGTTTCGCACCAGCAAGCGCTCTTCGAAGTACCCTTCCAGCTCGGCCACCTGAGCACTCACGGCTGATTGCGCCACTCGCATCTGCGTCGCGGCGCGCGTGAAGCTGCCGGTTCGCGCCACTGTCCAGAACGCGAACAGATGGCGAAAGTTCAACCACTCGTCGTTCATCTGTTCAGAGTATAGCCTGAATCTTTATTATCTGTTTCTAAGAACTCTCGGCATGGGGCATCAATGCACCATGCACAACCAACCCCTCGTCGATCTCGTTCTGCGGCCACACCAGGTTCATCTTCAGCTCAGCGACGGCTGGAGCCGCACCCGGGAGCTCACGCTGTCTCTTCCCGACCTGCGAGCGGCGGTCCAGCAGGGGTGCGGCGACTGGGGGCCGTGGTACTCGGTGAGCGTCACCCCCAGCGAACCCCTGAGGGTGTCCGTCGGCTCGCGGAGCATCGAGGCTGGCCGCAGCATCTCCCTCGAGCTGGCGGCGCTGACCCTGGAGTCGCCGATGCTGTGCGAGACCCGCTCGAAGACGCCCCTGTTCTTCGACATCCCGGTCGAACCCTTCGGTGTTCGACTGCAGATTTACTACGACCGCGCGGGCCTGCCCGCCGATGTCAGGGTCGCGCAGCTCCCTCATTCATCGCGTGACGCGTCTGCCTTCAGCGCCGCTCTGCGACCTGCCCCGCCGCGTCGCGGCGACCGGGTGGCGCCGCGCGTCGCCGCAGTGCGCCGTTCGCGACGCGCCAGCAGCGCCGAGCGGCGTTGAACGAGCCGCGCCCGGCCTTTAGAACACCGCGTCCTCGGCGCCGACACGCCGCTGTACCCGGCGAGCCCGGGACAGCACGACGGCCTTCATTCGTCGTTCATCACCGGCAGCCAGGGGGTACGCGTGAGCTTAGCTGCGCTCACGTGGTGTGCAGCTGAAGAACGTCGCGAGCGGTCGCCCTGTTCCACCCGCCGGTCGCGAGGCCCGTAACTGTTGTCGCCTCGGTTGGATGAGGCGAGAGAGCCACTCAGGGCAACACGAAAGGTCCGGTCGTCGTACGTACCGTCGGGGTTCTTGAGCGGGGCCGGGCACCCCGTGTGCAATGCCAACACTGACGGCGCGACGGGTGCCGAGCGCGGCGACATGCCTCGCTACCCGGTCACGCTGGTCGGGTCGTCAGAAAGGTTGCGTATGTCGGCATTGGGTGTCGCGATGTCTTGAGCGATTCTAAGGAGCTCATCGGCATCGAGACCGTCGCCAGTCTGGTCCAACGGCGACGCAGAGTTGCCGGCCTGGTTCGAGCCTGCGATGTCGCGAAGGCCCCCCAGCCCTGCGCCTACGCCGAGGTTGCGCATGAAGGTCAGAAAAGCGTTCGAGCCGGGGTCGATCGAATAGACCCGAACCATCGTTCCGATGATGTACGTCGGGTCGCCCGCGCCAAGAACGGTGCGTATTTCGTCGCTGGTCAGCCCCAGAGAGTCAGCCAGGAAGTCGTAGCCGGCCAGGTACGCACGCTGCTCACCGTAGGTGGTGCCAGAGTAGTGCACGTCGGTCGTGAAGTGGTTCACTTCATGAACGAGGGACATCATCCACCGAAGCTGGCCGTCGCGGTCGGAAGGGATGCCCGCGGCGGGCAGGTTGAGAAGACCTGGGCCCGCCTGCATGTAGCCACCACTGCCGTTGTAGTTGAGATTCACCGTATCGCCCCCGTTGTTGATCTCGGTGATCAAGGCGCGAACGGCCGCCTTCCCACCTTCGCCACCGTTCTGCCAGAGAAAGGCAAGCTGCTGCGCCAGGTCCACTGCGGTGCCACCATTGATGGTGACGCGGGTCGGATCAATCTGCGGCATGACGTCGAGGTGAATGCTCGCGACTTGCGGCGCCGACGCAATGTCCACCTGCGGTGGAGGCTGACCCGGCGTGAACCCGTCCACCTGTTGTCCGGTGATGGTCACGCGCTCGCCCGCGCCGACCTGGCCGTTTTCGTCGCTCTCCGACCACGAAATCTGCTCAGTGACGGTCTCCAACTCGGGGTCGTTGTCGAGCTGGGCCTGGTACGTACGGGTGGCGAATCGCTGAACCATCGACATGGTGAGCTCCAAAGGGGTGGTGGTGGGGCCGCACGAACCTGACGATGCTTCCGCCGCGACGTCGCAGTCGCCGAACAAACTGCTCGATCGGCAGCGCGTTCAAAGCGCCATGCGTGTCAAGGTGCCGTCAGCACACCTCAGCCCGCCGACGACGCGACGCGCGGCGCCCTCGGCGGCGACCACGGCCGCGCTCACGTTTTGTGGTTCAAACAACGTCGACCGCGGTCGACCTGTTCCCCCCGGTTAGAGTGCTGCCTCAGATGACCGCAGCTTCGTCGTTCAGCGCCCAGCCCCACCGCTCGCAGCTGCCGCTCGTCGCCATCGGCATTCTGCTGCTCTCGGCGGGCGTCTTTTCGGTCGCCTCTGCGGCGTTCGTGTGGCGTGGCCGCCGCGCGGTCGAGTCGAACGTGCACCTGCTCGCCGAGCTGCAGCGCATGAACGAGACGCTCGTGGCCGGAGGTCAGGCGTCGCCGGCGGTGCTGGCCGAGCTCGCCTCGCACACGGCCCCCGAAGTCGTGGCTGCGACCGCGCGCCTGCAGCAGCGGCTCGCGACCAGCACGGCACCGGCGCCCGATCGCGATGCGCTCGCGGCCATCGGCCAGGTCATCGCCTCACTGCGCAAGACCAACTCCGAGCAGTCGGCGCAGCTGGGCGACCACATCGACCATCTGTACCTCACGGTCGCGCTGCTGGTGGTGCTCGCAACGTTCACGATGGTGCTCGTCAGGCGCGTCGACCGAGACGCGCGGCTGCTGGCCAGGCTCGCCGATGAGCGCATCGCGGCGGCGCACGCCGAGCACACCCAGCGCCTCGCCCTGGTCAACACGCTCGCGGCCACGACGGCGCACGAGGTGAACAACCCGCTGACCGCGATGCTGCTGAGCCTCGACTACGTTCGCCAGCAGGTCGCGCCGCTGGCTCCCGCGCTGTCGACGAGCGTCAGCGCCGCCATCGACGGTGGGCAACGAATTCGGGTCATCGTGGCGTCGCTCCGGAACCTCGCGGCGCAGGGCGAGGGCGGCGAGGTCGAGCTGAAACAGGTGGTCGAGGCGACGCTGCGCCTGCTCGAGCACCGGCTCGAGCCGCGGGCGACCGTCGTGGTGAAGCTCGCCGAGGCCGGCCGGGTGAAGGCGAGCTACGTCGAGCTGGGCCAGGTGCTGAGCAACCTCGTGGTCAACGCGGTCGAGGCGTTCGGTGACCGGCCGAAAGAGAAGAACGAGATCGTGCTCGCGAGCCGCGCCGACGGCGCCGACTGGCTCGAGCTCCGCGTGTCTGACAACGGGCCCGGCTTCACGCCCGCAGACCTGCCGCGCCTGACGACGCCGTTCTTCACGACCAAGGCGACGGGCAGCGGCCTCGGCCTGTTCGTGTGCAAGCGCCTGGTCGAGGCGTTCGGAGGCACGCTCGAGCTCGTGCCGGCGCCTGCTGGCGCCACCGTCGTCGTGAGGCTGCGGCGCGCCGTCGCCTGAGGGTCACAGCGGCTGAACCAACATCGCCTCGACCGCCGGGTGATCGAGCCGCTGGTGCAGCGTCAGCGCGTAGTAGGCCTCGCGCACGTTGAGCTGCCCGAGCAGCTCGAGCCCGTACAGCGCCTCGAGCTCGCCCGCGACGACCACCGGCGCCGCGACCACGCCGTGGCCCTCTGACGCGAGCGCCTTGAGCAGCGCGCTGTCGTCGACCTCGGCCACCACCCTCATCACGACCGCGCCGCCGACGGCGAGCAGCAGCGTGCTCGCCACCGCGTGCAGCACGAGCGCCCCGGCCATCTGCCCGAACGAGACGCGGAAGTGGGCCGACCGCGCCTTGAGCCAGGTGCGAACGCGCAGCTCGGCCTGCTCGCTCGCCCAGTGCGCTGCGGCGCGCCCTTGAAAGGCCTGCGGCACCCGGGACAGCTCTTCGAGCCACTCGCCGATGGCGTACTTCGCCGAGCTCTCGTCGTAGGCGGTGGCGAGCCCGCGCCGCCACGGCAGTACGAGCAGCGCGGCGACGGCCAGGCTCAAGGCGAGGCCGAACGCGAGCAGGTACGGGTGGTAGAACGCCATGAGCAAGAGGCCCGTGCCGGCCTGCAGCGTCACCGCCACGCCGTCGACGAGCAGCGCCGACGCCGCCTTCTGCAGGTTGACGTGCTCGAAGAAGCGGTTCGCCACGTGCGGCCCCAAGCGCTTGGTGCGCACCTGCGGCGAGAGGCGGGGAAACCGTCACGCGAAGTCGAGGGCCGTGCGCACGAGCAGCCTGCGCTCGATGAGCTCGACCACGCGCCTGCAGCGCCCTCAGCAGCGCGGCGAGCCCGAGGGCGGTGAGCAGGAACAGCGTCAGCACGGCGAGCGGCTGAAACAGACCTGCGTACGCCACGATGTTGACGACCGCCTGAACGGCGATGGGGGTCGCGAGCGAGAGCAGGCCGACGGCGACGGCGAAGATGAAGACCACCCACGAGTCGTCTCGCTCGAGCCGCAAGAAGGCGGAAACCCGCTCGCCGAACCCGTGGTGGTCGCCGTGGGCCTGGGGACATCGTCAGACCGCGTCATTGGCGTAAAACCGCGAGAACGTTTCGACAGACCGAAAAGTGGGGGGTGGTGCACTTCGAAATGACAGCGGGGTCGGTCTTTGCCAGATGGCGAGCCGAGTGGCGAGCGACACGACGGAAGAACGTTGGGATGCGACGACCCGCGGCGGGTACTGGGGTCATCTTCTCTATCTGCAGATCATACGGCTGCTGGGCCCGCGGGTCGCGACGCTGCTGCTCGCGCCCGTGGTGACGTTCTACCTGCTGGTGGCGGGCGAGGCGCGACGCGCGTCGATGCAGTACCTGGCGCGGGTGCTCGGGCCGGCGACGTGGTTCGGCCGGTGGGCGAGGTCGTGGCGGCACTTCATGGCGTTCGCGACCGCATACCTCGACGGAACGATGCTGTCGGTTCACGGCACGAAAATCTTCCACACCGAGCACCTGGGGTCGCACCACGTTCGCGAGATCGCGGCAGGCGGCCAGGGCGGCGTCATGCTCACCGGGCACATGGGCACCTGGGAGCTCTCGGTGGGCATGCTCGACGAGAAGCACGGCATCTCGCGCGTGGCCATCGTGATGTTCAAGAGCGACGCCGCCCAGCTGCAAGGGTTCATCGAGAAGCTGCACGGCCGCAGGCCGCGGGTCATCGCGGTGGGTGACGGCGAGCTCGCGTCGCTCGACATCATTCGGGCCGTGCGCGACGGCGAGCTCGTGGCGATGCAGGGCGATCGCACCGTCGACACGCACGACGTCGTGGTGCCTTTCTTCGGCGCCGACGCGCGGTGGCCGGTGGGGCCTTGGGTCGTCGCTGCTGTGACCGGCGCGCCGCTCTTGTGGTCGTTCGCGATGCGCGTCGGGCCCAGGCACTACCACTTCTTGACCGACCCGCCCCGCCGGTTCCGCTTCGAGCGAGGCCGGCCGCGCGACGAGCAGCTGAAAGAATGGGTGAAGACCTACGTCACGCGCATCGAAGAGCTCCTGCGCCAGCACCCGTACCAGTGGTACAACTTCTTCGACTTCTGGGCGGCGGGTCACAAGCTCCCGGCGCGGCGGCCGCAGTCACCCGTCGCCCCGCCTCGGCCGTGACGGTCGGGCTCGGGTGCTGTGGCACCGCACATTCGCTTGAACGAAGGCCGCACGAGCTCGCCCCGCAGCGGGCGCTCGTGAGCTGCCCGGCGAAGGTTCACCGCAGAGCGGCGGTGGGCACGAGAATCACGACCTCACGCGCGTCTCGGTAGATGATGGGCGACATCGAGCGGTAGTTGTGGGTGACGCGGCCGCCGTCACGAACGATGCCCATGTCGTTGCCGTAAGGGCCACCCGAGTAGTCCCACCCGTGCCGCGTCTGGAAGATGAGCGCGCCGCTGGGAATCTGGCCGGCCTGGGCCAGGCGCTCGTAGGCGTCAGCGCTGATGACCTGCGCCTGAACCGTGCCGTATGGGCTTCGAATCGTGCGCGGCTGAGCGCCCGGCAGCGGCAGCGAGCTCCACTGGCCACCGCGAAGCAGCTGCACCATCGCGCCGCGAGAGTTGTTGGGGTCTTCACCCGTGGCAGCCGGCACGCCGGTGATGCCCAACCGCTCCATGTTGTCGAGTGTGGTTCGAACGCAGCTCCCGGTCGGCCCCTCGTCGAGCCTCTGCGTCGCCAGGGCGCGCAGCCACGGGTGGTTCGAGTCGACGGCTCCGCTCGAGGGCGTGGTGCGCGCGCCGTCGACCGCGGGCACAAACGCGTCTTCCGTGCTCGTGGCGCGGCGGCGCCGCGCGCCAGGCTGGTACGTGTCGTCGGTGGCGTAGCCGACGAAGCCCGTGCCGCGCAGCATCGCCGAGCCCGGCGGGTAGCTCTTGCCGTAGAACGAGCCCCAGGTCTGCTGACCGACGACGCCGTCGACCGACAGCCCCTTCGCCTGCTGGTACTGCCGCACCGCCTCTTCGGTCTTGGCGTCGAACACCCCGCTGGCGCCTGGCTCGAACCCCGCGGCCCTCAGCCGCTCTTGGAGCTGCTCGACCTCGGGGCCCCGCGCCCCGAAGCGCAAGAGGTTGTGCCTCGCGACCTGCGGGTCTTCGACTGGCGCGGTGCGCGTGCTGGCACCCAAGTCGATGGGGGCGCCGCCCAGGGCGCGCGAGAACTGCTCGGCGTTGCGAAGCACCGCCGCGCCGTAGTCGCCGCCCGTGGTCGCGCTGTCGGCCGTTCGCCCCTCGCCGAGCGCCCGGCGAACGCCGCCAACCCCGGCGTTGTACGCGGCGAGGCCCTTTCTCACGTCGCCCCCGAAGGCGTCGATCGACTGCCGCAGAATTTCGGCGCCCTTCATGATGTTCGACGCCGGGTCCATGCCGCCCTGGTTCGCCGCCAGCCACGCGCCGTGCGAGCGGTCGTCGATCTGCATCAAGCCCCGCCCGTGCCCGCCGTCGCCCCGAATGTTCTGCCCGTTCGACTCGCGCATCATGATGCCGAACAAGAGCTCGGGCGGCAGGTTGTAGCGACGCGCAGCCTCCATCACCATCGGCGCGTACTGCGCATACGGCTGCGGCAAGCTGCCCGGCGCGCCCGGGCTGGCGACGACACTCGACCGCGAAACGCGTGAGGGCTCGATGCTCATGCGCTCATTTTCGCAGAGCTCGAGGCTGAGGTTTCCGCCCAAGCCTTGGTCAGCACTCGAGAAACCCTGCGCTTGAAGCGCAAGGAGCGGTGTCGTCAGCAGGTGGCAGCGGGGCGGAGCCCCTCTTCGAGCGTTCGAAGCCAGGCCCGCTCGAGCGGGTGCACGTCACAGTCAGCGGCCGAGACCGCCTCGGCCCAGACGAGCATTCGCGCGCGCATCGCCTCGGAGTTGCCGCTGGCCTCGGCCAGCCGCTTCAGCGCGGCGACCGCGTTCTGCTGCTGCTCCTGGCCGAGCCTTCGAGCGAGCAGGCGGCCCAGCAGTCGCCGTGACCGCACCAGCGGCAACCTAGACCCGGTCTCGTGAGCCACCCGAACGGCCAGCTCGTGGGCGTAGGCCTCGAGCACCACCCGCTCCGACGGGTGCAGCACCCCGTCGGCCCACGCCATCTCGACCGCGACCACCAGCTCGGCGAGCGCCGCGTCGTGCTCCTGAACCCCGACGTCGGCGAGCCAGGCCGCGACCTCGGCGGGCAGCGGCGTCATGACTCGACCCCGGCCCCGGCGCTCTGCGCTTCGCCGTCTCGGGCCGCCACCGCCCCACGCACCTTCGACAACCAGAGGGCCTCAGCGGGCTGAAAGAGCCTGCCGCTCGCGGCGCCGACCGCCACCGCCCGCCGCATCATTCTCGACAACACCAGCGCCCCGTAGCTGCCTCCGCCCAAGAGCAGCGTCACCGCCGCCAGCGTCTCAGCGCGCGCTCGAGGGTCGAGTCGCTGGCTCAACATACGACCCAGCACCCGCCGGGCCCGGCGCGGCGTGAACAGCGGCGCGCCCAGCTCGGCGTTCAGCAGCCTGGTCAGCTCTTCGGCGTGGCGATTGAGCTCGTCGTGCTCTGCCGCCTCGAGCACCCCGTCGGCCCACGCCATCTCGACGGCCGGGTAGAGCTCTGCGAGCCGCACCTCAATACCGCTGAGGCCGAAGCCGGCCAGCTTCTTCAATGCGCCGTGACGCGCCCGATAGGTCTCTTGTGTCGAGGTCATGCCGAACACATGCAGCCCACCCCCCGCGGCGGCCATGACGAAATGTAGCGCCCATATTTTCTGTGTGCCGAAACAGCGGCTCGAACCACTTTTCGGCCTGACGGTGTATCGCCTCACACGCTTCGGAAATGACGGGAGCGCCCGAGGTGCAAAGACCCACGGCATGCTCATTGTCCTGCTCACCCTCGCGCTCTCGGCCGGCTCGGCCGGTCGTCCCGAAACGCCCGACACAACGGCAGCGGCCCCGCTCGGCGTCGGCGAGCTCGGGCTACGGGCCGCGCCGCGAAAGCCAGCGCCGCAGGTCAAGGCGCTCGAAGAGATGGCCGCGCCGCGGGGCGCAGACGGCTCCTCGTGGGTGGCCTTGGGCCTCGCGTTCGTTCAGGCCTCAGACCACCACCTGCTCGACGCCGCGCTGGCCGAGGCGACGCGCCTGCGCACCGCGCCAGCTCCGCCCACAGGGGCGAGCGTTCGGTTCGATGTTGGTGCTGCTCCGCGCAGCGACGGGGCTCACGGCCTCGAACTCGAGACCTCGGCCCTCAGGGCGCCGCTCGGCGAAGGAGCCCTGCGGGGCTACGGCCCCACCCGCTCGCTCGTCGCGCCGGGGCTGCCCTGAGAGGCAGTCTCACGGTGACAATCGCGCGCGGGCGCGGTTCGACCGAGGCAGGTGTACGAGAACGGCCTCGTCATCGGGGCCATTGCGCTGATGAAGCGAGGTGCCCACTTTCCCCGCGGTTATGCCGCGGTAGCGCTCGCATGCGACACCGCCGACCCGGAGTCGTCCTTGCGGGAATATGGCCCTGAACCCGCTGCTCGACGCGGCCGTCGCGTCTGGCAGGGTGACGGCGAAGAGCTGGGAAGAGCAGCTCGAGCCCCTGGCTGAGAAGCTGCCCAGAGTCGCGAGCCCTGAAGCCAAGGCCGTGCTCGAGATCTGGGCGAGCGACACCTTCGAAGTCGACCCGGCGGCACGCGCCGGCATGCGCGACTTCCTCTTGAGTCGCGGCTACGCGATGCCGTCGTCGTATGCGACACCGTCACCGGACCTGGTGCCGAAGATTGACGGGGGCAACGTCACCACACCCGATGCGCTGTTCGAACAGCTCATCGCGGCGAGCGGCCGGGGCGACGCCAACGCGACCATCGCGGTGCTCGATTCGGGTGTCGAGCTCGACCACCCCGCCCTGGCCGACAAGGTCGCGGTGAACTCTGGCGAAGTCGCGGGACGACGGCATCGACAACGACGGCAACGGCAAGATCGACGACGTGCGCGGCTGGAACTTCGTCGAGAACAGCCCGCGGCCACCGTCGAATGGCACGATAACCCCCACGGCACCCACGTGGCCGGACTGGCGACCCGCGGCACTGAGCGCATTGGGCTCATCCCTCTGCGCGTCACGGACTGGAACACCGCCGGTGTCAAAGTCGCCGACGCGATCGACTATGCCGTCGACCAGGGCGCGCAGGTCGTCAACCTGAGTCTCAACGTTCAGAGCGACCTCGAGCTGGTTCGGGAGGCCATGGCGCGCCATCCCAACGTGCTCTTCGTCGTCTCGGCGGGAAACCAGGCCGCGGCGCTGAACAAGGTCGCGCCCGACGAGCTGCTCTCGACGATCAAGCTGCCCAACGTCGCGGTGGTCGGCGCGTCGAACAGCGAGGGCTGGGTCGAGGCGCTATCGAACTACGGGGCCCGCTACGTCGACTTGGCGGCGAACGGAACCGCGCTCTCGACCGTGCCCGGCGGCTACGCGTTCATGCAAGGCACCTCGATGGCTGCTCCGAACGTCACGGCGGTGGCGGCAAAGTGCCTGGCCCTCGACCCATCGCTCGACCCGGCGACACTGAAGACGCTGCTCAGCATCTCTTCCCGACCCGTCTCGGGGTGGGTGGGCAAAGCTGCATCAGGCGGAGTGGTTGATGAGCGCGTCGCCATGCAGCTGGCGGCGGTTCGCGGCCTGGTCAGCCGCAGCGTCGCTCCCGAGGTGGCAGCTGAGCAGCTCGGCCTCGCGGGCTCCGAGCGAGCGACGGTGCTCGCGCTGCTCGATCGATTGCCGGCGGCGCGCCAGCTCGCGGGGTTCGCGGCGAAGGCCAGTGCTTCCAAGTGGTTGCTTGGGGTCGCAACGTACGTTCTCAGCTTCCGAGAATTTCTGTCCCTCATGAGCGACGGCCCTCAACGAATCGAAGCAGATGACAGTGACCCCCTCGCGCGCGTGCGACAGGCGGAAGCGGCGATGGCACAGCTGCGCGCCGCCGACGAGGCTGCGCGAGCGGCTCGGCTGAGCCCGCCGGTGGTGCCCGTTGAAGCGCCCGCTCCCGGGTTGGCGGTGCGTGACGGCTTCGACCGGGCGCCGGTGGCGGCGCCGTCGCTCGCCCCGAGCCCGGCCCGCGTGCCGAACCCCGGCGAGCTGCTCGACGACGCGCGTCGCACCGCCACCGGTGCGCTCAACGCCTTTCGAG
>JAEUJP010000446.1 GCA_016793725.1 Myxococcaceae bacterium
GTCGGCGTCGACGTCGCCGACCACCGCCAGCACCATCTGCGACGGGTCGACGTGCCGCGCGTGAAACGCCTTCAGCTCTTGCGAGCCCAGGCGCTCGACCGAGGCGCGCTCGCCGATCATCGACAGCCGGTACGGGTGCACCTGGAACATCGTCTTCGCGAGCTGCTCGAACGCCACGCTCGACGGCTTGTCGTCGCGCGACGCGATCGCCTGCAGCTGCACCGCCCGCTCGCGCCGCACCTCACCCTCGGGAAACGAGGGGCGCAGCAGCACCTCTGAGAACAGGTCGAACCCGCGCGCGAAGTGCTTCGAGAGAAACTCGCCGCGCACCGACAGCGAGCTGCGCCCGCCGACCGCCGACATGCCGCCCGCCATCGCGTCGATCTGCTGCGAGATGGTCTCGGCGTCGTGCGCCGCCGTGCCGCGCAGCCACGCCCGCGTCATCAGCGTCGAGATGCCGTTGTTGTCTTCAGTCTCGGTGCGCAGGCCGCCGTGAAACGCAGCCCGCACCGCGAACAGCGGCACGCTGCGCTCCTCGCGCACCAGCACCGTCGCGCCGTTCGGCAGCCTTTCGGTCACGAGCCCCGCCGTCTTGCGCGAGCTGCCCGTCACCCGCATGCCGCCCGCCGCCACCGACGTCTTGCGCGAGACGATGCTCACGCCGTCGTCACCGGCCACGCGCTCGAGCACCGCGCGCGCGTCGGTCTCGTCGAACGAGCAGCCCTTCGGCAACAGCCCCGTCACCATCGCGCGGTCGAAGTGCAGGTACTTCTTCGCCACCTCGAGCAGCTTCGCCGGGGTCACCTGCGCGACCGCCTCGTAGTACTGCGCCTCGCGCTCGATGCCGCCGAGCGCCGCCTGGTAGTAGCCGAGCTTGCGCGCCATGCCCTGCGCCGTCTCGCGCTGGTACACGGCCTCGCTCTCGATGAGCCCCTTCACCGTGTCGAGCTCGGCCTGCTCGACCGGCTTCACGCACAGGCCGCGCAGCACGCGCGCCGTCGCCTCGAACGCCTCGGTCGCCTTCTCGTGCGGGGTCGTGAAGCCCGCCGCGAACAGCCCGTCGTCTTTCGGGGTGTACGCGTACGCGTGAACGTCGTTCACGAGCGAGCGCTTGCGCTTCACGTCGAGCGAGAGCCGCGCGCCGTCGCCCTGGCCCGCGATCATCGCGAGCACGTCGAGCGCCGGCGTGTCGGGGTGGTCTGCTCCCGGCAGCGCGAACGCGAGGTTGACCCACGCCTCTTTGACGTCGTCGGTCTTGAGGCACGTGCGAATCGACCGCACCTCGGGCTCTCTCGTGCGAGGGTGGGGCGCGCCCTGCTTGCGGCCCCAGTCGCCGCCGAAGAGCTCTTCGGCCCACTGGCGCAGCTGCGCCTCGGTGAAGTCGCCGGCCGCCGCGAGCACCATGTTCGAGGGCACGTAGTGCTTCGAGTAGAACGACACGACGCGGTCGCGCGTGTGGGCGCGCACGTTCTCTTCGAAGCCGATGACGGGCCGCCCGTACGGGTGCGCGCTGTACCGGGTCGAGAACAGGTCTTTCGAGGCGCGGCGCGACGGCATGTCGAGGCTGCGCTTGATCTCTTCGCACACCACCTCGATCTCGCGCGTCAGCTCGGCCGCATCGAACGCCGACGCCCGCACGGCGTCGGCCAGCACGTCGAGGCCCTCGCGCGCGAACCGGCTCGCCATCACCACGTGGTACGCGGTCTGGTCGAACGACGTCCACGCGTTGATCTCGCCGCCGTGCGCCTCGACCGAGCGCGCGATCTCGCCCAGGCCGCGCCGCGCGGTGCCCTTGAACAGCATGTGCTCGTGCAGGTGGGCGAGGCCGATCTCTTCGGGCGACTCGTCGGCGCTGCCGACCTTCACCCAGACCTGAAACGCCGCGACCCGGGCGGTGTGTTGTTCCTGCGCCACCACCGTCAGGCCGTTACCGAGCTGGAATTTCATCGAGCCCTGTCTTAGCCATGGCTCCATTCGGTTGCATAGCAGGCGGACTCAAAACGACATGTTAGGCTCCGGCGCGTTTCATGGCTCACAGCCCTGACGAAGATCCACTCCTCGAGCTCCGCGAGAGCCTCGGCGACGACGACGAACCGCTCTTCGGTGGCGCCGCGCCGCCTCCTGCTCCGACGCGCGCCTCGGCGCCTTCGCAGCCCGGCGTGCCGGCCGTTCAAGCCCCGCCCATGGCGCCGCCCCCGCTGCCGCCGCGGCCCAAGCCGCAGACCCAGGCCGAGAAGCCGGTGAGCGGCAACCACGCCGCCCACCAGCCCGCGCGCATCTCGAACCAGACCCAGGTGCAGCTGCCGAAGAAGCCGCCGACCGGCGTGTTTCCCCCGGGCACGCTGTCGCCGGTGCCGCCGTCGGCCGTGCCGCAGACGCTCGCGCTGCCGTCGCCCGTGCCGCGCCCGACGGGCTCAGACCCGTTTCAAGAGGCGCCCGAGCCGCGGCTGCCGCCGGGCGGCGACCCCGAAGAGAAGCTGAAGGCGTTTCGCACCATGTTGAAGCTGAAAGACGAGGCGCTCGCGCGCGGTCGCGGCCTCTATGGTGCGGTCGACCACGAAGCGCAGGCGCTGAGGCAGGTGGCGCTGCAGCTGAAGACGCAGCTCGAGGCGGCCCTGATCGAAGCGGCGAAGGGCTCCGAGTACCCGCAGCAGATCGCGGCGCTGAAAGAGATGCTCGAAAAAGACACGGTTCGCGCCGAGTCTGCCGAGCGAAAGATGGACGAGCTGGTCTCGCGCCTCGCCGAGAGCGACGCCGACCGCAAAGACCTGCAGGTCGCGCTCGCCGAGATCGAGACCGCGCTGAACGAGCAGAAGGCCCAGCTCGAGAACGAGCGCCTGTCGCGGCAGCAGCTCGCCGACGAGCTCGTGGGCGCCAAAGAGGCGCTCGGCATCAGCCAAGACCGCGTCAGCGATCTCGCCGCGACCGCGAGCGACGTGAAGGGGCAGCTCGAGGCCGCCACCGAAGAGTACCAGCGCTACGCGCGCGAAGCCGAAGAGTCGCAGCTCACGCTCGAGAGCACTCGCGAAGAGCTCGCCACCGTGACCAGCGAGCGCGATGCGGCCCGCGCCGAGGTCGAGGCGCTGCGCAGTGAGAACGAGGGCCACACCAGCCGTGCCTCGGGCCTCGAGTCGCAGCTCGAAGAGTTTCGCACCAAGGCGCAGACGCTCGAGAGCGAGGCCGAGTGGTCGAAGTCGAGCAGCGACCAGGCGCAGGCGCGCGTCGTCTCGCTCGAGCAAGAGAAGAGCGCGCTCGCCGCCAAGGTCGCCGAGCTGCAGGCGCAGGTCGCCGACCTGAGCGGGCAGCTCGAGGCGGCGAACGAGGCGCGCGAGGCGGTCGAGGCCGAGCTCGCGGGCGTGCAAGACATCATCGCGGGCCACGAGACGACCATCGGCAACATGCGGCTCGAGGCCGACGGGTTTCGCGCACGAGAGAAGCAGCACGAGCACGACCTGCAGAAAGCGAAGACCGAGGTCGAGACCGCGGCCATCAAGAAGCTGCGCGACGAGCTGAACCAGGCGAACAAGCGCGCGATGGATGCCGGCGCCCAGCTGCGCCAGGTCAAGGCCGACAAAGATGCCGCCGAGTCGCGCATCGCCGCTGCCGAGAACCAGGTCGGTGACTCCGATGCTCGCGCGAAGCTCGCTGAAGACCGCGTGCGCGCCGCCGAGGCCCGCGTCATCGAGGCTGAGAAGAAGGCCGCCGAGCTGCACCAGGCTGCATTGAAGGGCGGCGACGCGAAGCTGAAGGCCGAGATGGAGAAGGTGAAGGCCCTCGAGAACAAGGTGCTCTCGGCCGAGAAGCAGTGGAAAGAGGCCCAGGCCAAGGTCGATGCCGCTTCGAAGCAGGCGGCCGGTGCCAGCGAGGCCGTCGCGCGCATGAAGCAGCTCGAAGAAGAGCTGAAGAAGGTGAAGGCGGCTCCTGCTGCGGCGGCCGCTGCCGGTGGTGGTGCTGCTTCTGCCGAGGTCGAGAAGCTGAAGGCCGACCTTGCTGCGATGAAGAAGAAGGCGATGGAGGGCGAAAACGCGAAGGAGGCGGTCGTTCTCTTGAAGTCGAAGGTCGCCAAGCTCGAGGCGCAGCTCAAGGGCGGG
>JAEUJP010000725.1 GCA_016793725.1 Myxococcaceae bacterium
CCTGGAGCCGCTCGATCGTCTTCATCAGATCGGTCAGCTGCTTCAGGTCGCTGATCACGACCTCGAACGTGTTCACCGCCCGCTCGTCGCCGGTCGCGCGACAGTTCGCCTGGCTGATGTTCACGCCCTTCTTCGAGAAGATGTTCGACATGTCGGCGAGCAGGCCGGGCCGGTCTTGCGTCAGCACCCGCAGCGTCACGCGCCGCTTGAAGTCGCCCTTCACGTCCCAGCTCACGTCGACGCGGCGCTCGGGGTCGGTCGCCAGCGCCTTGTCGCAGCCGGCCGTGTGCACCGTGACGCCCCGCCCGCGCGTGATGAACCCCACGATCGGGTCGCCCGGCACGGGCGCGCAGCACCGCGCGAACCGCACCAGCACGTCGTCGACGCCGCCGATGGTGACGCCGCTCGACGACTTCTTGCCGACCAGCTTCTTCGCGACCTCGGTGACCTTGCCGAGGCTCTGCGAGAGCAGGCTCGGCGCGTGCTGCGGTGCGCTGGTGCCGTTCGCGTGCTCGCGCGCGGCGGCCTCGCGCGTCTCGGCCACCTTCTCGGGCGGGAGCAGGCGATCGACGATCTGCGCGACCGCGACCTTGCCGTAGCCGATCGCGACCAGCAGATCTTCTTCGGTGCGGTAGCCGAGCGCCTCGGCGTGCGG
The DNA here is from genome assembly GCA_016793725.1 of Myxococcaceae bacterium. GTDB lineage: Bacteria > Myxococcota > Myxococcia > Myxococcales > Myxococcaceae > Xiheicaenimonas > Xiheicaenimonas phototrophica. The sequence goes on from JAEUJP010000725.1 coordinate 656, forward strand.
CTTCAGATCGCCCGACTTGATGAGCTTGTTGAGCGTGAGCCCGAAGCGCTTCAGCTCTTTTTCGGCAAGCTCGCGGCCGAGCTGCAGGCTCTTGTCGCGCTGCTGCTGCTTGATGAAGCCGCGAATCTTCTGCTGCGCGCGGCTGGTCTTCACGAACGTGAGCCAGTCTTTCGACGGGTGGGCCTGGGGGCTCGTGAGCACCTCGACCTGATCGCCGTTCTTCATCTTGTACCGCAGCGGCACGATCTTGCCGTTCACCTTCGCGCCGACACACTTGCCGCCGACGTCGGAGTGAATCGCGTACGCGAAGTCGACCGGCGTCGCGCCGCGGGGGAGCGACTTCACGTCACCCTTCGGGGTGAAGACGAAGACCTCGTCGGTGAAGAGGTCGACCTTGACGGTGTCGAGGAACTCTTTGGGGTCTTTGAGATCCTGCTGCCACTCCATCAGCTGGCGCAGCCAGGCGAACTTCTCGTCGTCGGCCGAGAGCGACGACTTGCCCTCTTTGTAGCCCCAGTGCGCCGCGATGCCCTCTTCGGCGATCTTGTGCATCTCGTCGGTGCGGATCTGCACCTCGACGCGCTCGCTCATCGGGCCGATCACCGTCGTGTGCAGCGACTGGTACATGTTCGGCTTCGGTATCGCGATGAAGTCTTTGAAGCGGCCGGGCACCGGCTTCCACATCTGGTGAATGAGGCCCAGCGACTCGTAGCAGTGCCCCAGCTCGGGCACCGTGATGCGAAACGCGATGACGTCGGGCACCTGCTCGAACTCGATGCCCTGCGCCTTCATCTTCTTGTGAATCGAATAGAGGTGCTTGAAGCGGCCCGAGACGCGCCCGGGAATGTTGCGCTCTTTCAGCTTCTCTTCGATGAGGCGAACGACGTCTTCGATGTACTTCTCGCGCTCTTTTTTGCGCCGGCTCACCTTGTCGGTGAGCTCTTTGAAGTCTTGCGGCTTCGTGTACTGGAAGCTCAGATCTTCGAGCTCGGTCTTGATCCAGCTGATGCCGAGGCGGTTCGCGAGCGGCGCATAGATGTCGAGCGTCTCTTGGGCGATGCGCGCCTGCTTGTCTTCGCGCATGTGCTCGAGCGTGCGCATGTTGTGCGTGCGGTCGGCGAGCTTCACGAGAATGACGCGAATGTCTTGCGCCATCGCGATGATCATCTTGCGAAAATTTTCGGCCTGCTTCTCTTCCTGGCTCAGCGTGCTCGAGGCAGAGAACTTCGAGAGCTTCGTGACGCCGTCGACGATGTTGAAGATCTCTTCGCCGAACAGATCTTTCACCTCTTCGGGCGTCGCCAGCGTGTCTTCGATCGTGTCGTGCAGCAGGCCCGAGACGATGCTCGCCTCGTCGAGCTTCAGCTGCGCGAGCAGCCCCGCCACCTCGAGCGGGTGAACGAGGTACGGCTCGCCCGACTTTCTCACCTGCCCCTGATGAACCTTCGCCGAGTAGACGTAGGCCTTCTTGATGATGTCGAGGTCGGGGTCGGGGTGGTACGACGCGACCCGCTGGAGAATGTCGTTGAGCCGAATCAATGCCACCAAATCGTAACCGCCGTGGCGCAGTGCGGCAATCTCCCTTGCAGAACCGTGCGGATTCACCGACTATCGCCGACGCCCATGTCGGCGCTCCTGCTCTCGAACCTCGGGGTCATCTGCACCAAGTGCGACTTCCTGAACGTGGTCGGAGCGGCCCGATGTGTGACGTGCGGCGCTCCCACGGGTGATGCGCCGGCCGCGACGGCGCCGTCGTCGGGGCGGCCCGACACGAAGGCGGCCCCGCTGGCCGACAACCCGCCCCCGTCGACGGGCTCGATGGCGCAGCCGCCGGGTCTCAAGATCAAGCCGTCGGCCGCTCAGCCGGCCGCGGCGAAGCCCGAGTCGAAGCCCCTGCCGAAGATCTCCGACCCGACGCCGCCCGCGAAGCCTGCGCCTGCTCCCGAGCCTGCGCAGCCAGCGGCGGCCGCCCAGCCCGCCGCTTCGGCGTCGGGGCCGAAGTTCGCGCTGAACGTGATCGCCGGGCCGGCGCGCGGCCAGAAGTTCCGCGTCAGCACCAACGGGGCCCAGGTCGGCCGCAGCAAGGGCGTCGTGCTGTTCCCCGATGACCCCTTCGTCTCGCCGCTGCACGCCTCGGTGGTCGTGAAAGACGGGCGCGTCACCATTCGCGACGAGGGCAGCACCTCGGGCGTCTACGTCAGCATTCAGGGGCAAGAGACGATACCCCCCGACTGTTACTTCGCGACGGGCCTGCGCCTCTTCCGCTACGCGGGCGCGCTCGAGCCCGCGCCGCCGTTCGTGCCGGGCCGCATGGTCGTCTACGGCGCGCCCGTGCCGCCGAACCAGGTGCACTACCACGTCGAAGAGATTCTGCTCGGCGACCGCCCGGGCCGCGCCGTGGTCACCGCCGGGCCGATCTTGACCATCGGCCAGAGCAAGTGTGACCTCGCGTACCCCGGCGACGACGGCATGGCGCCGCGGCACTGCGAGCTGTCGCCGATGCCGACGGGCGCGATGATTCGCGACCTCAGCGGCGGGCTCGGCACCTACGTGCGCGTGAAGGGCGAGCGGCAGCTGAAGGTCGGCGACCGCGTGCGGGTCGGGCAGCAGACGCTTCAGCTCGAAGCGCTGTAACCCTCGAAGCGCTGGAGCCGCCCTACTCCCTGGGCAGCACGCTGTTGATGTAGATGGCGGCGCGCGAGTTTGCGGACTCTTTCAAGTGCCGCGTCCACCAGTGCTTCGCCTCGGCGGTCTCGTCTTTCTGGTAGCAGATCTCGCCGAGCTTCAGCGCGAGGCCGGCGCTGGGGTTCAAGATCCACGCGTCGAGATACTTCTCTCTCGCCTCGTCCATTCGGTTCAGCTGCCAGTCGTTGTCGCCTTCGGCCTCGTATTGGTTCGCCAGCACCAGGTCGCGCTTCTCGATCGGCACCTCGAGCCCGTACAGCGGGCCCGTCGGGCGTGACGGCTTCACGGTCTTGTCGACGCCCGGCACCGGCACGTCGTGCTTCGGGTCGATCGGCGGCTCGACGATCTTCGGCTTCTGCTGCGTCTGCCAGACGTAGAAGCCCCCCAGCGCGATCGCCGCGACCACGAGCACGCCGGCCGCGAGCTTGAAGACGAGGCCTGCGCCCCCGCCGCTCTCGCCGCGCACCGGAGGCACCCGATCGGTGATGTCGACACCCGGCTGCCCGGAGCGCCGCGCGTTCGGAGCCGTCGTCGGCGCCTGCGGGTGCGCGACGTCGCTGCCCGGCACCGGGCCGACGTGCGCCCTGCCCGTCGGAGGCTCGCGGCCCGGCGGCGGCTCGGCGCGCACGGTGCTCTCGGTGCCCCAGCCCGGGTCTTGCGTGATGCGCGTCTCTTGCTGCTCGATCGGCGTGACCTTGCGCTGCAGCGAGCCGCTGGCGCCACGGCGCTGCGGCGCCGCAGCCCGCCGCTCTTTGTCGATCGCGAGCAGCTCGGCGCGAAACGACTCGGCGTTCTGGGGGCGGTCGCCGGGGTCTTTGGCGAGGGCGCGCATGATGACGCGCTCCATCGCGGGCGAGATGCGCGCCTCGGGCCGGCGCTTCGACGGCGGCGGCGGCACCTCGGTGAGGTGTTTCGTCGCGAAGCCGACCGCGCTGTCGGAGTCGAACGGCAACAGCCCGCTGGTCAGCTGGTAGAGGATCACGCCGACCGCGTACAGATCGCTGCGCGGGTCGAGCTGGGCGCCGCGCGCCTGCTCGGGGCTCATGTACTCGGGGGTGCCGCAGACGAAGCCGGCGCGCGTGAGCGCGGGGCCGTCTTCGCCGCTCCCGTCCATGATCTTGGCGATGCCGAAGTCGAGCACCTTCACGAAGTCGGGGTCGCCGCGGCGCTGCTCGACCATGATGTTCTCGGGCTTCAGGTCGCGGTGAATGACGCTCGCCTTGTGGGCGTCGCTCAGCGCCGACAGCACCTGGCTCACGATGCGCACGATGCGCGCCTCGGGCAGCGGCCACTCGCGCGACAGAATGTGGTGCAGGTCTTTGCCGTTGACGAACTCCATCGCCATGTAGAGCGCGCCGTCTTCGGTCTGACCGAAGTCGATGACGCCGATGGAGTTCGGGTGATTGAGCCGCGACGCCGCCTTCGCCTCGCGCTGAAACCTCGCGACCGTGCGCTCGTCAGAGAGCAGCGCCTGGCGCAGCACCTTGAGCACGATCGGCTTGTCGAGCGCGATCTGGTTGGCCTTGTAGACCTTGCCCATGCCGCCCTCGCCGAGCATGGACTCGACCTTGTAGCGGCCGGCGACGGTCTTCCCGATGTAGTCGTCAGAGCCGAGCGGCACGGTCGAACCTGAACTTTTTCATGCCTGTTCGACGAGCGCCACTGGCCCGAAGGGTCCTGATATAGGGTCATCCCACATGCCTGCCGC
>JAEUJP010000744.1 GCA_016793725.1 Myxococcaceae bacterium
CCCGAAGCCGCCGAACGGCAGCTCCTCGTTCGCGAAGTGGCCGAGCGTGTCGTTGATGCACGCGCCGCCGCACGGCACGGTCGCGACGACGCGCCCCGCACGCTCGACGTCGTCATCGAAGACGTAGAAGGCGAGCGGCGCCGGCCGGGCCGCGATGCGCGCGAGCGCCTCGGCTTCAGACCGGTACGAGACCACGGGCAAGAGCGGCCCGAAGATCTCTTCCTGCATGACGCGCATGTCGTCGCGCACGCCGAACAGCAGCACCGGCTCGACGCCGCGCGTGCCCGAGACGCCGACCGGCACGGTCTCGACCCGGGCGCCCTTCGCCCGAGCGTCTTCGACCAGCGCTCGCATGCGCGCGAGGCCCTTCTCGGTCGCCATCGCCGTCACGCTCGCGCCGCGCCACGCGTCGCGCACCGCCGCGCGAAACGCCTCGGCGAACACCACCTCTTTGCCCTCGGGCAGCAGCACCCAGTCGGGCGCGACGCACGTCTGCCCGCCGTTGAACAGCTTGCCCACCGCGATGCGCGCGGCGGCGACGGCGGCCGGATAGTGCGCCTGCACGTACGCCGGCGACTTGCCGCCGAGCTCGAGCGTCACGGGCACGAGGTTGTCGGCCGCCGCGCGGGCGACCTGGCGCCCGACCGCCGTCGAGCCGGTGAAGAACAGGTGGTCGAGCGGCAGCTTCGTGATCGCCTGCGCCACTGCGGGCCCGCCCTCGACGACCGCGACCTCTTCGGCGGTGAAGTGCTCGCGCACCGCCTCGACTATGGCGGCGCTCACGCGCTCAGTCAGCTCAGACGGCTTGATGAGCACGCGGTTGCCGGCGGCGAGCGCCGCAGCGAGCGGGCCGAGCGCGAGGTTCACCGGGTAGTTCCACGGGGCGAGAATGCCGACCACACCCTTCGGCACGTGCTCGACGTACGCGCTCGAGCCCGCGAACGTCACGTGGGTCTTCACCTTCGTGCGCTGCAGCCAGGCGCGCAGGTTGCGCCGGGCGTCGCGCACCGACTCGAGCGTCAGCACCACGTCGACGATCAACGTCTCGTGGCGCCCGCGGCCGCCGAAGTCTTCGTCGCACGCCCGCACGAACGCATCGCGGTGCTTCACCAGCAGGCGCTCGAGCCGGTCGAGGCGATCTTCACGCTCGTCGGCAGTGGGGAAGGGCAGACCGGCCTTCAACTTCTCGAACGCGCGCCGCACCTCGGCGCTGTCTTCAGGGGTGGGCAGCGGCAGAATTGAGAGCATGACTGGTCGGACCAGTACCACATGTGATACTGGTCCGACCAGTCTATGAGCCTGACCGTCGCCGAACGAATCGCCGATTCCCTGAAGGCCGCCATCATGAAGGGCCGCCTCAAGCCGGGCGACGCCCTGCCGAGCGAGCGCGAGCTGGCCGAGAGGTACGACGTCAACCGCTCGAGCGTGCGCGAGGCGGTGAAGCGCCTGCAGGGCTGGGGCCTCGTGCAGGTGAAGCACGGCGGCGCCACCCGGGTGCGCGACCTGCTCATCGGCGCGGGCCTCAACGTGCTCCCTTCACTCGTCGAGCTCGGCAACGTCGACCCCGGCATCTTTCGCGAGCTGCACGAGCTGCGCGGCATGCTGCTCGGGTGGTGCGCCGAGCGGGCGGCGTCGCTCGCGACACCCGCCGACGTCGCCAACCTCGAAGCGCTGGTCGAGAAGCTCGCCGACCCGAAGGCGAAGCCGCAGGCGCTGCAGGTGCTCGACTACGACTTCTTCGACGCGCTCGTCGCGCTGACGGGCAACCGGCTGCTCGCGGTGTTCTCGAGCCTCGTGCGCGACGTCTATCTGCGCACGCCCGAGCGGTTCGTCAGCCTCTACAGGCGCGGCGTCTTCGACGTCGGCAACCACGAGAAGGCGGTGAGCGCGATTCGCTCGAAGAACGCCCGCGCTGCCGGCGACGCCATGCGCGCACACGCTGCGACGGCACTCAAGGCCCACGAGAAGGAGCAGCAGAAATGAACGACCTCCGCTTCACCGGCAACGGCCCGCACGTCGAGTCGTGGTTCATTCGCGCGAACGACCCGAAGTCACCGCGCGCGCTGTGGCTGAAGATGACGATTCTGGCGCCGCTGAACGGGCCGGCGGTCGCCGAGACGTGGTTCATCTTCTTCGCCGGCGCAGCGACCGCCGGGAGCGGAGCCGCACTCGGGGCCCCGCGAAGCGGGGGGCAAGCCGGCGGAGCGCCCCTCGCGCACAAAGACACCGTGCCGATCGCCCAGGCGTCGTTCGACGGCGCCTCGGTGCGCGTGGCGCGGTGCACGTTCGAGCTGTCGAACCCCGGGCGGCTCACCGGCGAGCTCGACACGAAGCACGGGCCCGTGAGCTACGACCTGCAGCTCGAGTCGTTCGCCCCGCCGCTGAAGCTCTTCCCCGCCGACCTCTTTTTCACCGCGCCGTTTCCCCGCTCGAAGACGCTGACGCCGCACCCGGTCATCGAGCTCAACGGCGTGCTGAAGCTGCCGAACGAGACCGTGAAGCTCGAGGGCTGGCGCGGCAGCCAGGGGCACAACTGGGGCAAGGAGCACACGTTCGAGTACGCGTGGGGGCAGTGCGTGTTCCCCGCGACGGCGAGCGAGCCCGAGACGATGGTCGAGGGCTACTCGGCGCGCGTGAAGGCGGCCGGCCGCACGCTGCCGCGCATGTCGGCGCTGGTCGTGCGCCGCGGCGGTGAAGAGCTGCGCTTCGACCGCACGTTCGACTTCTTCCGGCAAGAAGTGACGCTCGCCCCGCGGAGGTGGACGGTGCGGCTCAAGGGCTCGGGCGGCGAGGCGCGCCTGCGAATGGATGCGAGCGACCGCCCCATGGTGTGCCTCGGCTACAAGAACCCGAACGACGAGCTGTCGTACTGCTTCAACAGCAAGCTCGCCGACGTGCTCCTCGAGGTGCGCCCGAGGCGCGGCCCCGAGTTTCGCTGCATGAGCTCTCACCTCGGCGCGCTCGAGCTGCTCAAGCGCGAGCCTGAAGCCGGCATGGAGGTCGTCTGATGCGCCTGTCTTTCTCTGAGACGATGCGCGGCCACGTTCGCCGCAACGGTCACGACCACCCGATCGAGTTCACGGTCACCGCCCGCGCCGAGGGGCTCGGCTACTTCACGCTCGACGGCACGTGTGAGGCCGACCCGTTCACGCAAGGCCCCGTCACCGGCTCGCTGCAGCTGAAGCTCGTCGGGTTCGGCCGCTTCATTCGCTACCGCCTCGCGCTGCCCGGCGGCTATCGCCTCGAGGCCGAAAAGACACCGTCGCTGTTGCAGCCCGTGCGCTCGATGACGTGGATGCCGGTGAAGCTGCTCGACCGCGACGGCGCGCTGGTCGCCGAAGGTGAGATGACGTTCGCGCTGCGCGAGCTGCCTGCGTTCGTGTTCTCTGCGCTGCCGGTGGGCCGATGAGCTGGGCGCTGTCGGCCACCGAGCGCGCGACGCTGAAGGCGCTGGCGGGCGCCGCGATACCACCCGGCCGCCTGCTGCCGGGCGCCGGCGAGTCGACGCTCGATCGCGCCGAAGGTCAGCTCGCGGCGCTGCCGCCGGGCGTGACGAGCACGGTGAAGGGCCTGCTGCACGCGCTCGAGTGGGCGTCGGTGCCGCTCGCGGGCAGCCGGTTCTCGAGGCTGCCGCTCGGGCGAAGGCTCGACGTGCTCGAGAAGCTCGAGGTCGCCGAGGCCACGCGCCTCGTCGTGCGGGGCCTGCTCGTGCTGCTCAAGCTCTCGTACACCGACGACCGCAAGGTGTACGAGGCGCTGGGCTGCCGCTTCGGGGTCGAGGCGCCGAAGCAGCGCGAGACCGCGCGGTGGCGCGAGCAGCTCATCGACGGGTCGACGCTGCCCGACGACGAAGAGCTCGAGTGCGACGTCGTCATCGTGGGCACGGGGGCGGGTGGCGCTCCGCTCGCCGACGAGCTCGCGGCGCGCGGCCTCGCGGTGCTGCTGGTCGAAGAGGGGCCGTACTTCGGCCGGCAAGACCTGACGGGTCGCCCGCTCGACATGATGAAGAAGGCGTACCGCAAGGCGGGCCTGACGGTGGCGTTCGGCAACACGGCGATACCGATTCCCGTCGGGCGCGGGGTCGGCGGCACGACGTTGATCAACTCGGGCACGTGCCTGCGGGTGGCCCCCGACGTCGCGCGCGGCTGGGGCATCGACGGGCTGAGCTCCGACGTGCTGGCGCCGTACTACGAGCGCGTCGAGCGGTTTCTCGAGGTCGGGCCGTCGTCGAAGGCGGCGCTGGGCCGGCCGGCCGAGCTGATCGCGAAGGGCTGCGACGCCCTCGGCTACGCGCACCACCCGCTGCCGCGCAACGCGCCGGGCTGCGACGGTCAGGGCCTGTGCTGCTTCGGCTGCCCGACCGAGGCGAAGCGCTCGACGAACGTGTCGTACGTGCCGGCAGCGCTGTCGCGTGGCGCGCAGCTGGTGACGGGGCTGAAGATCGATCGCGTGCGCATCGACAACGGCCGCGCGGTCGGGCTCGAGGGTGTGGTGCAGCGGCCGGTGCGCGAGGGGCGCGTGCGCATTCGGGCGAAGGCGACGGTGCTCGCGTGCGGCTCGCTGTCGACGCCTCAGCTGCTGCTGCAGCAGGGCCTCGCGAACCGGTCTGACCAGGTCGGGCGCAACCTCTCGATTCACCCGGCGGCGGGCCTGCTCGGGGTGTTCGACGAGAAGGTGACGGCGTGGAACACGGTGCCGCAGGGCTACGCGATCGACGAGTTCAAAGACGAAGGCCTGTTGTTCGAGGGCGCGCACGTGCCGCTCGAGCTCGCGGCGATCTCGGTGGCGGGCTACGGCCCGCGCTTCACGAACCTGCTGGAGCAGATGGCGAACGCGCTCATCTTCGGCTTCATGGTGAAAGACAGCTCGCGCGGGCGCGTGCACGCGAACGGCGGCATCTCGTACTGGCTGAACGGCGACGACGTCGCGAAGGTGCGGCGCGGGCTCGGCATTCTGTCGCGCGTCTTCTTCGCGGCGGGCGCGCGCGAGGTGCACCTGCCGGTGGCGGGGCTGGCGCCGCTGAAGAGCGCAGACGACGCGCACGCGTTCGAGCGGGCGCCGCTCAAGGCGCGGCACGTCGACCTGACGGCGTACCACCCCCTCGGCACGTGCCGCATGGGTGATGACCCGCGGTCGTCGGTGGTGGCGCCGAGCCACCGGTGCCACGACCTCGAGGGGCTGTACGTGTGCGACGGGTCGGTGATGCCGGGCTCGCTCGGCGTGAACCCGCAGCTGACCATCATGGCGTTCGCGCTGCGGGCGGCCGAGCACGTCGCGCGCGATGTCGAAGCGGCGTATCAGAGGGCGGCATGAGCGACTGGGACTTCATCATCATCGGCTCGGGCTTCGGAGGCTCGGTCAGCGCGCACCGGCTCGTCGAGAAGGGGTACAAGGTGCTGCTGCTCGAGAAGGGCAAGCGCCTGGGGCCCGACGACTTCCCCAAGACGAACTGGGACCTGAAGCGGTGGATGTGGCGACCCGCGCTCGGCATGCGCGGCCTCTTCCAGATGACGTTCTTTCGCCACGTGACGGTGCTGTCGGGCGTCGGTGTAGGCGGCGGCTCGCTGGTCTACGCGAACACGCTGCCGGTGCCGAAAGACGACTTCTTCACGGCGTCGTCGTGGGGCCACCTCGCCGACTTCAAGCGCGAGCTCGAGCCGCACTACGCGACCGCGAAGAAGATGTTGGGAGCGACCGAAAACCCGACGCGCACGTACAGCGACGAGGTGCTCAAAGAGCTCGGCGGCGACATCGGCCGGCCGCACAAGCCGAACACGGTGGCGGTGTACTTCGGCAAGGCCGGGCAGACGGTGCCCGACCCGTACTTCGGCGGCAGAGGCCCCGAGCGCACGGGCTGCACGTCGTGCGGGCACTGCATGTTGGGCTGCCCCGTCGGCGCGAAGAACACGCTCGACAAGAACTACCTCTGGTTCGCAGAGCAGGGCGGCCTTCAGCTCATCCCCGAGGCCGAGGTGACGTGGCTGCGCGAGCGCGAGGGCGGCGGCTACGAGGTCGAGGCCGAGGTGGGGCTCGATGCGCGCGAGAAGAAGACGTTCACGGCGAAGAACGTGGTGCTGAGCGGCGGGGTGCTCGGCACGGTGCCGCTCTTGCTGCGCATGAAGGCTGCGGCCGACGGGCTGCCGAAGCTGTCGGACAAGGTCGGTCAGTTCGTGCGCACGAACAACGAGGCGCTGATCGGCGTGACGACGAAGAAAAAAGACCTCGACCTGTCGAAGGGCATCGCGATCGGGTCGATTCTCGAGACCGACGAGCACTCGCACCTCGAGCCGGTGCGGTACTCGGAAGGGTCGGGGGCGCTGCGGCTGCTCGCCGCGCCGCAGGTGAACGGCGAGACGTTCTTCTCGCGGCTGGCGAAGCTGGTGACGGCGGTGGCGAAGCACCCGATCGACACGACGCGGGCGTACTTCGTGAGCGACTGGGCGAAGTCGACGCTGATTCTGCTCTACATGCGCACGGTCGACGGGCACCTGAACCTGGTGCTGAAGAAGAACAAGCGCGACGTGGGCACTGCGCTGGCCGA
>JAEUJP010000838.1 GCA_016793725.1 Myxococcaceae bacterium
GGTGGCGGTCGAGGCGAGCGCGTCGAACGGGCAGGCCGCCGAGGCGCCGGTGCAGCTCTCGGCGACGTCGCACGGCCCGGCCGAGGCGCGGCACATCGCGCCGGCGCCGACGAAACCGTCTGCCGGGCACACCGCCGACCCGCCGGTGCAGCTCTCGGCGACGTCGCACGCCCCGGCAGCTGGGCGGCAGACGGTGCCGGTCGGGGCGAGCGTGTCGCCGGGGCACGACGCCGAGATGCCCGAGCAGGTGTCGGCGACGTCGCAGGCGCCGGCGCTCGGGCGGCAGACGACTCCGCTGCCGGCGAGCACGTCGGCGGGGCACGTCGCCGACACGCCGCTGCACAGCTCGGGCACGTCGCACGCGCCCGTCGCGGCGCGGCAGACGTTGCCGCTCGAGAGCGCATCGGCGGGGCACTGCGCGCTGGCGCCGGTGCACTGCTCGGCGACGTCACAGGCTCCGGCCGACGCGCGGCACACGGTGCTCGCGGGGCTGAAGGTGCACGTGCCGAGCGAGCCGGCGAGGTTGCAGGCGTCGCACGCGCCATCGCACGCCGTGTTGCAGCAGAAGCCGTCGACGCAGCGGCCCGACGTGCACATGGCGTCGGCGGTGCAGGCGGTGCCGTTCGGCAGGCGCGCGATGCACGCGTTGCCCATGCAGAACTGGCCCGCGGGGCACGAGATGACGTCGGCGGGGCACGAGACGCCGGTGCCATCGCAGCTCTCGGCGGCGTCGCAGTTGCCGGCCGAGGCGCGACAGGTGAAGGTGCTCGGGCGCACGGCGTCGGCGGGGCACAGGCCGCTCGAGCCGCTGCAGCTCTCGGCGACGTCGCAGGCGCCCGCCGCGGGCCGGCAGACGGTGCCGGTGACGAACGTGTCGGTGGGGCACGTGGCGCTCGTACCGGTGCAGACCTCGGCGACGTCGCAGACGCCGGCGGCCGGGCGGCACAGCGTGCCCGAGCCTTGAAAGCCGTCGTTGGGGCAGCTCGCGCTCGTGCCGGTGCAGACCTCTTCGACGTCGCAGGCGCTGACGGCGGCGCGGCACGAGGTCGAGGTGCCGGCGAAGAGGTTCGCGGGGCAGGCGGTGGCGGAGCCGGTGCAGCGCTCGGCGACGTCGCACGGCCCGTTGGCGGCGCGGCATTCTCGAGTCGCGGGGTCGAGCGCGTCGGCGGGGCACGTGGCGTCGGTGCCCGAGCAGCGCTCGGCGGGGTCGCAGTCGCCGGCCGAGGGGCGGCACACGCGGGTCGCAGGCTCGAACGTGTTGGCGGGGCAGGTCGCGCTCGAGCCGCTGCAGACCTCGGCCACGTCACACGGGCCGGTCGAGGCGCGGCAGGTGGTGCCCGAGCCGCGCATGCCGTCTCGAGGGCACTGGGCATCGTCACCGGTGCAGAGCTCGGCGACGTCGCAGTCACCGGCCGAAGCGCGGCACTCGGTGCCGGCCGACGAGAGCACGTTCGGAGGGCACACGGCGGTGGTGCCGGTGCAGCGCTCTTCGACGTCGCAGGCGCCTGCGGCGGCGCGGCAGGTCGCGCCTTGAGAGAGGAACGTGTCGTTCGGGCACAGGCCGCCGGTGCAGACCTCGTCGTGGTCGCAGCCGCCGGCGTTGGCGCGGCACTGCACGGCGTCGCAGTCGGAGTCCATGCAGTCGGAGACGCCGTCGCCGTCGTTGTCGAGGGCGTCGAAGCAGCTCGCGGGGCCGGCGCCACCTTCGCCGACGAAGCCGCCGTCGCCGCCATCGAGAGCGCCGCCGTCACCCGCGTCGGCGAGGCCGGCGTCGGTGCCGCCGTCGGTGAAGGGCAGGCCGCCGTCGGTGCGCGCGCCATACACACACTTGCGCTCGGCGCTGCAGTACTGCTCGGCGGGGCAGTTGGCGTCGGAGTCGCACGGGGCGCCTTCGACGTTCGGGTTGCACGCGATGAAGACGACCAGCGCGCTGAGTGCCGCGAGCAGGGCGAGCTTCGCCGCCGCGGTACGACCCTGAGTCATTCGTGCTCCCCGGCGGCGGAGTGTACTCGCTGGCAGAGGCGACGCGAGGTGTCCCAAGATGGCCGCTTTCGGGGTCGAATGATCATGCGTTGGCTGATTGTGGTGGGGGGTGTGTCATTCGCCGCGTGCAGCAACCCGGCGTCACCGATGACCATGGACGCGGGCGCAACGTCGTGCACCACGTCCACGTGTGACGACGCCGTCGGGAGCTGGTCGTTCGGCACGCTCGCCGACGCCGGTGCCTCGTGCGGCGCCCTCAGCGATTACTCACCGCTCGTGGTGTCGCGCAGCGGCGGCGCGCTCTGCATCGCGGGCACGGTGCCGCTCTCGCACCCGGCGAAGACGACATTGAGCTCCGACGGCGGGTGTGGGCTCACGCTGAAGCTCGACGAGGGCTTCGTCGACGCGGCGGTGACGACCGTTCGCACGTATCAACTGCAAGCGAGCGGGAGCTCGCTCTCGGGCGTCGTCGAGCTGAAGCGACAGGGCGACGGCGTCGGCGGCTGCATGGGCCCCGCCGAGGCCAGACGGTGAATTTTCGGCGGCCAGGCCCGTAAGGCGCGCACCATGAACCGCACGATCTGCTTCGCAGCGCTCGCCGCCTGCAGCTCTTCACCGCCGTCGCCAGTCTCACTCGAGGCGCTCTGCGGAGCTTTCGCGCGCGCCGACTGCGAGCGCAGCCAGGCGTGCGGCCACACCTCGTCGCAGGTCGACTGCGCGCGGCTCGAGCAGGTGTTCTTGTCCGACTGCATTTCCATTCAGCGGCAGAAGCTCGACGCCGGCCTCGTCCAGTACGACCCCGTCGCCGCGGGCGCGTGCGTGCGCTCGATTCGTGGCGGCACGTGCGACCTCTCGGTGTTCCCACGGTTCCACTACTGCCCCGATGCGTTCCCTGGCCCATCGGCGGAAGGCGAGCCCTGCGGCGATTGTCAGGCCGGGCTCAACTGCAACACGGCCGCACGCTGCGCGACGTGCGTGCGGCGGTCGCCGGCCCCAAACACTCCGAGCGGCAGGGCGGTGGGCGAGCCGTGCTTCAACCCGATTCTCTCGGGTGACCTCTGTGAGGTGGCTGCATACTGCGCCGCAGCCGGCGATGGCGGCTTCGAGTGCGCCGCTCGTGCCACCCGAGACGAGGCCTGCGACGCGAGGCCCTGCCACCCCGAGCTCGCGTGCCTCGGCTCGACGTGCCGACCGCGCCTCGACGTCGGCGGAGCGTGTGACGGTGACGACTGCCTTCAGGGCCTGCGCTGCGTCGAAGGCCAGTGCCGGCCCATCGCGTACTCGGGCGAAGCGTGTGTGAACAGCCAGCAATGTGCGTACGGCTCGGGCCTGCCGTGCGTGAACGGCACCTGCGCATCCCCTGCACCGCTCGGCAGCTCGTGCGACGCCGGCGAGTGCGAGCTCGCCGCGTACTGCAACGACCAGTGGCAGTGCGTGCCCCGCGTCGAGCGCGATGGAGCCTGCGTCACCGGCTTCGAATGCGCGCTCGGCACCCTCTGCGCCGACCCGGGCGACGGAGGCCGCCGTTGCGCCGGCCCGTCTTCACCCGCGTGCATCCCCTGACGACTCGAGCAGGCGGCTCAGCCCCCACTCGAAGTCCTTCTCGGTGTCGCCGCCGAGGCGAAAAGCGCCGGCGAGCTCCATCGAGACGAAGCCGTGCAGCCACGCGGTGAGCAGCCGCGCCGCCGCCAGCGAGCCGAGCGCCTCGATGATGGGCTTCGCCACCTCACCGCGCCGCGCCACCAGGTCGCCGCCCTCTTCGCGCGCCGCGTAGAGCAGCCCGTACAGCTGCGGCCGCTCGAGGGCGAACTGCCGGTACGCCCGCGCCTTCGCCGCCACCGTTCGCGCCGGGCCCATGCGCGCCTCGAGGTCGAGCAGCCCTTCGCGCGCCACGTCGTCGAGCAGCAGGTCGCGGGTCGCGTACCGCTTGTACAGCGACGGCCCCTTGATGCCCGCCGCCACGGCCACCGCCTGCATGTTCACCGCGTCGAGCCCGCGCGTCTCGAGCAGCTTCAGCGCCGCCGCCACGATGTCTTCGGCGCTCGTCTTAGGCGCTGCGGGCATTCACCGCCGCCTTGCCCACCATGCCGAGGTGCGTATGCCCGAACGCGTCGGGGTACTTGAGGCCGTAGCCGAGCGCGCGGTCGAAGCCGATGTGCGCGAACCAGATGAGCGCATACGGCAGCATCCCGGGAATCAGCGCGAGCAGCGCCGGCGCAATCATGCCGTGCATGAAGTTGTAGCAGGCGGCCCCGATGCGCGGCCCGAACAGGTACCCCGCGAACGACACGTCGGGCACCAGGAACAGCGCTGCGAACGTGCCCCAGCCGAACCCGAGCCGCGCGTACAGCACGGCAGAGACCGCGGTGATGGCCAGACCTTCGAGGCGGAGCTGCAGCTTCACGGAACCCGTCGTCGTATCGTTCATGGCTACACTATGTAGCCATGAACGCCCACTGTCAAGGCCCTACTGCGCAAAAGACGAAGGCCGGCCCCGAGCACCATGCGCGGGACCGGCCAGCGTGTGAATCTCTCTTCAGGCCGAGTGAAGAGAGGTTCTGTGCTCTGAAATCAGTACGTCACGTAGCGGTCGAACGCGACGGTCGCGACGGGCGTGCCGAGCGCGTTGATGTTCGCCACACGAATGCCGGCGTCGCTGATGGCGTAGACGAAGTCGTCGGCCATCACGCTGCGGCGAACCGACGGCTGCCAGTAGTACGACCAGCCGTAGTAGTTGTGCACGCGGAACAGGTCTTTCATCGCGACCGCGCCCTTGTGGGTGAAGCCGGTCTGGGTGTCGACGCCGAAGACGCGGAGGTCGGAGGTGAACGAGCTCCAGTAGTCGCCGTTCGAGTCCTGGCCCCAGCCGTAGTCGCTGAACGGCACCGCGAGCAGCTTCTTCGCCGCGAAGTAGTTGAACGCCTTGTGGTTGTGCTGCGCCTCGCTGTAGCTCGACGAGTCGCCGAGCGTCGTGGTGTGCGCGAGCGTGGGCTTCGCCTTGTTCGTGACGTCGAAGATGCTGAGCTGAATGCGGCGGCCCTGCCAGTTCTGCATGTCTTCCGGCACGTAGGTGCCGATGGTCAGCAGGTGGCCCTCATCGAGCGGGTGAATGTAGCTCGAGAAGCCCGGCACCTTGAGCTCGCCCACCACCTGCGGGTTCGTCGGGTCGCACAGGTCGAGCGTGAAGAGCGGGTCGACCTGGCGGAAGGTGACGACGTAGCCGGTGCAGCCCGAGAAGCGGCTCGACATGATGCGCTCGCCCACCGCCATCGGCTTGCTCTCGCCGATGACGAGCAGCTGGCCTTCTTTTTCGGCCAGAATCGAGACCTGGTTCGCGGTCTCGGTGCGGCCGAACCAGTTGTTCGGGTTCTCGGTGTCGGGCACGCGCTGCGTCGTGGTGGTCGCGATGCGGAAGTAGCCGTTCGAGTCTTCGTCCATGCTGAACTGGTCGACGATGCCGCCGGCGGCCGTGCCCGACGCGACGTACTTCGCGGCGTTCTCGTCGCTGATGTCGAACTTGTGCAGGTAGGTCACGTCTTTCTGACCCGGAGCCGGCCACCACCACCAGTGGCGCGTCGCCACGTACAGGTTCTTCGCCGACGCGTAGACCTCGCCCGACTCGGCGAGCACGTTCGTGCGGTTGATGGTGCCGGGGTTCTTCAGGTTCAGCGTCACGACCGACAGCTGGCCCATGCGCACCGGCGCGTTCACCTTGCTGAACGACGAGCAGTCGGCCGGCAACATCGTGCGCTGGCCGTTCTTCACCATGCTCGCCGCGGGCACCCACTGCGCGAGCGTGGTGTTGCGGATGATCTGCTCGTTCTTCTTGATCAGCTCATTGAACGCCGCGTCGCGCTTCGCCTTGTCGACCGGCGTGCAGTTGCCGCCCCAGAAGCCGCAGCTGCCGCCGCCGAGGTCGCCTTCAGGCCACCAGCGAATGCTCTGCGGGAAGTTCAGGTCGTCGCTCATCACCACGCGCACCGAGTCGCCGATGCGGCGGCTGTTCGCGTAGCTGCCCGGCAAGAAGTACTCGCTCTCGGTCTTCAGGTTGCCCAGGTCGCTGACGTCGACGACCGTAATCTTCACCGAGTTCGCGTACGTGTAGCCGCAGTCGAGGCCCTTGCAGTTCGCACCGTCGCTCGCCGCCAGCGGCAGCTGCTGCCAGATGCTGCTGAACACCACGACCTTGTCGTTGCCCGCGAGGAACATCTCTTGCGGCCAGCCCTGAATCGTCAGCTTGCCCTGCAGGCTCAGGTTCGTCGCCGGCCACGACAGCGACGCGTACAGCTTGTCGCCCGAGAGCACGAAGATGCGGTTGCCGTCGTTCTTCACGAAGTCGGCTTCGTCGACGCCCGACACCTGCGTGTTCGTCGTCGTGTAGTTCGTCGGCATCGGAGACGCCGCCTTGTCGTTGGCCGCGCCACCCAGCGCCGCCGTCGGCGAGGCCTCGGCGAAGTCGCCGCCGCGGAAGCCGCCCCACCAGCCCCACGACGGCACGCCGTCGCGCGAGGCTTCAATCTGGGTGCGCATCATTCGCACCGCGTTGTCTTCGAGGTAGGTCTCGAGGTCGGCGCACGCGTTCGAGCCGCTGAACGCCGTGAGGCTGACCCGGTCTTGAATCGCGGGAGGCGTCTCGGGGCTCGTACCGTTCCCGCAGCCTGCGACCGCCAAAGATGCTGCCCCTGCTCCCACCGCCGCCCACTTCTGCCAACGCAACAGAGTCTCTCGCCAGCCCATGTTTTGGTCCCTCGTTCGATCGGCCGTTTGACTGCTTCTCTCGGCGCCCGGCTGCGAGGGCTGGGCCAGGGGGTGGCCACGTCAAAACAATGAGTTGCAGGTGCCGCGATCGGTAGAGATCCGTCGGGCCTTCAGGAATCTGAGGCACCTAAGAAACGTCGACAGCCGCATTTTGCGCGGTATGGTGCGCCCCGCAATGAGTGACGCACGGGAGATCAACCTCCCCCAGCAGCTCTGGGACACGCTCGACACCATGGCAAAAGAGATGGGGGTCGCTCGCGACAGCCTCGTCTCTCAAGCCGTCTTCACGCTCGCCCGCCTCAACGGCTACGTGATTCCCGGGAAGGTCGTTCTCGGCGCACCCGCCTCCGCGCCCGCCAACGGCAGCCCCGCGACGACGAACAAGCCCGCCCCCGCCGCAAAGTCTGCTCCCCCACCTCCCGCCGCGAAGGCCGACAAAAAAGGCCGCCCCGCGCCCGAGCCCGAGCCCGAGCCAGAACCCGAGCCGCAAGAAGAAGAGGCTCCGCCCGAAGACGACCAGGGCAACCCCTTCGACCAGCAAGAAGAAGAGCAGCCTCAAGAAGACGAGGCCCCGCCCGAAGACGAGGCCCCTCCCGAAGAAGAAGAGGCCCCGCCCGAAGACGAAGCCCCTCCCGAAGAAGAAGAGCCGCCTCCTCCGCCGCCCAAGAAGGGTGGCGGTGGCTCGCTCACCGTCGTCATGGCCGGGCGCGAGCCGTTCAAGCTCGCCGCCGATTCGATGCTCGTCGGCCGCGGCAAACACTGCGACTTCGTCATCGAGTCGAACCGCGTCTCGCGCGAGCATGCGCGCATCTCGAAAGACGGCGCCGACTTCGTGCTCGAAGATTTGAACTCGTCGAACGGTACGTTCTTCGGCGCTGCCAAAGAGAAGGTCACGCGCCCGAAGAAGCTGAAAGACGGCGACGAGTACACCTTCGGCACCGAGAAGGTGAAGTTCCGCATCGGCCGCTGAGTCGGCGAACCCAACTCCGCTCACACTGAGCGGCGCGAAGCGAACGCGCAGTCGAAGTGGGTCGTGAACCGCCTCTGGCGCGCGAACTGATCACTCGAGTTTGCGCATGAGCGCGCGCTCTGCGCTCGACGCGCATCACCCCCCCGCTCAACCCAGCGCATTTCCCTGCGCGGCCCTTGGCCCGACTCTTGGAACGTTCGCGCGCGTGAGCTTCGTCTCGTGCACGTTCAACGACGGTGTCTTTGCCCTGAAGCTCGACTTCTCGTTCGGCCGCCGAAAAGCAGTGCCCCCGCCGAAGGCCTCGAAGCCCGCCAAGCCGAAGAAGAAGCTCGGCGCTCGCCCGCTGCCTCCTCCGTTTCCGCTCCCGCCCGTCAACAGACAGAACGACCTGCTCGACGCCCCGCTGCTCGCCGACGCTCCACCACCGCCGACCCCGAGCGTCATCGTCGACGAGAAGGGCCTCGAGCCCAGGCCCGACCAGACGCTGCTGATGGACGACGAGAACGACACCCGCGTCGCCGACTCGCCGCTCGAGTCGCCCAAGACCGACCTCATGCAGCAGCGCCGCGACGTTCGCAGAGCGCTGCGCAGCGGCTGACGCAGACCCGCGCGCTTGAATCGCGCGCTTCGACGCGGGCACTGCGCCGCATGGTGCGCACCGCCGCCGCGCTGCTCCTTCTCTCTTCCGCCTGCGCGCCCGACGACGGCTGGGCATGGGTCGACGTCGACGACACCGCGTGCGCCAACGGCCGCCCCACCGGCTTCGGGCTCCGCCCCGGCGAAGGCGAAGACCTCGTCATCTACCTCATGGGCGGAGGCGCCTGCTGGGACGCCGCCACCTGCTACGGCCTCCAGACCGCGTGGAACGTCTCGACCGGCTACACCCGCGAGACCTTCGCCGCCGAGGCCCGCCGCAGCGCGGGCATCTTCGAGCCGTTCTCGAACGCCACCCACGTCTACGTGCCGTACTGCACCGGCGACCTGCACGCCGGCACCGCCACGCGCGAACACCTCGCCGGCACCAAGACGCACCACGTCGGCGCCAACAACCTCGACGCCGTTCTCGCGCGCCTCGACGCCCCGCGCGGCCGCGTCTTCGTCGTCGGCACCAGCGCCGGAGGCTACGGCGCCCAGCTCAACGCCGCCCGCTTCGTCGCGCGCTTCGAAGGGCACGAGGTACACGTGCTCGCCGACTCGGCCCCGCTCGTCGCCGACGACAAGCTCGAGGGGTGGAAGGCGACGTGGGGCGCCACCGACCAGAGCGCGCTGCCGCAAGGCTCGCGCCTCGGCCTCGTCGCCTCTCGCCGCGACTGGCTCATCAGCAGCTTCGTGGGCCTGTCGCCCGAGCAGTACGAGGCGAAGCTGCTCGAGCTCGTCGCGACGCGCTTCGACGCGCCTCCGGCACGCATGGCGCTCGTCGTCGACGGCAACCAGCACGTGTTCTTCGACGCGGCCGGCCTGCCCGGCGTGAACGACTTCGTCGAGCGCTGGCGTGACGGTGTTATGCCGTGAGCCGTGGCTGAGAAGCTCGTCTTCGATACCTCGCTCGACGGGCTCTTTCACCGCGCGCTCTCGGGTCGAATCACCCCCGAGCTGCGCACCGAGCTCAAAGGCCTCGGCATCGACCTCGGCAAGAAGCTGCCGCCTGCCGTCTCGCGCGAGACCTGGTACCGCGCGCTCGACCTGAGCGCCCGCGCCTGTTTTCCCTCGGTCGACGCGCGCGCCGCCCTGCGCGAGCTCGGGGTGCAGATGATGAAGGGCATCGAAGAGACGTTCTTCGGCAAGACCATGGCGCCGGTCGTGCGCATGCTCGGGCCGCGGCGCATTCTCGAGCGCGTGCCGAAGAACATGAAGTCGGCGAACAACTTCGCCGAGGGCAGCGTGATTCGACTCGAAGAGCACGCCATGCAGCTCGACGTGAACGACGTCGGTGACGCCCCCGAGGTGATGCAGGGCTCGCTCGAGCAGATTGTCCGCTGGGCTGGCGCCAAGACCGTCGACGTGACGTTCACGTTCGAGCAGCCGCCGGCCGCGAGGTTCATCGTTCGGTGGACCGAGTAGTGCTCCTTCGCCTCGGTGCCCTGCTGCTCCTCGCCGCGTGCTCCGGCTCACCGTTGATTCCCAGCGGCGGCCCTCGCGTCGTCTCGACGACACCCGCCGCCCAGTCGACCGACGTCTCGCCCACCACCTCGTTCATCGTCGAGTTCTCGACGGTGATGGACAAAGCGACCGTGAAGCTCACCCTCACCCCGCTCGTCGAGCTCGACCTCGGCACGTGGAACGGCGCCGGCACCGTCGTCACCTTCACCGCCGCCCAGCCGCTGCGCTCGGGCGTCTCGTTCACCGGCAAAATCGCCGGCAGCGACCCGCAGCTGCGCGTGCTCCAGGGCGACCCGACCCTCGCCTTCACCACCGCCGAGCCCCGCGAGAACACCTGGCCCACCGTCGAGCTCGGCGACGCAGGTCTCACGCTCGTCTTCTCCGAGCGCATGGCGAGCGACTCCGTCTTCCTGTCCAGCACGCCCGACCGGCCGTGGGGCGAGCCCACCTGGTCTTCCGGCGACACCGTCGCCACCTTCGTCGCACCGCCCGCCGCCGGCGCGTACCAGCTCACCGTCAGCGGCGACGACCTCGCCGGCAACGCGCTCCCGAGCGACCCGCTGTCATTCACCGTGCCCGACGTCACGCCACTTCAGGTCGTCGGCGCGTCGCCCGGCGTTCACCCCGCGGTCTCGTTCTCGAAGAGCCTGCACCCCTCGAGCGCCGCCGCCCTCAGCGTCAGCCCCGACGCCGGCTGCACGCCCCGCGTCGACGGAGCGCTCCTCGCCTGCGCCCGCGAGGGCCCCCTGCCCCCGTCGACTACCTTCACCGTCGCGGTCTCGACGCTCGCGCGCGACCTCGCCATGAACCCCCTCGCCGCGCCGTTCAGCTTCACGTTCACGACGCCTGCGGCGCCCGACGTCACCGCTCCGCGCGTGCTCTCGCGCTCGCCCGCCGACGCAGGCACGGGCCTCGCGCGCTCGACGCCCATCGTCGTCGGCTTCGACGAGCCGATGGACAGGCTCAGCACCCAGGCCGCGCTCACCGTGCTCTCGCCGCCCGGCCGCCCGCTCGTCTATTCGTGGGACGACGCCGGCACGCACGTCACCGCCACGGCCGCCTTCGAGCACGGCGACGCCGTCACCTGGGCCCTCGGCCCCGGCGCCCTCGACCTCGCTGGCCAGGCGCTCGACGCCGGCATCACCCACACGTTCACCGTGCGCAAGCTCTGCACCGGCGCCGAGCTGCGCTCCGACTCGAGCCGCACCGGCACCGTCTCGCGCTCCACCTCGTTTCTCTACGAGCCCACCGGCACGCGCGTGCGCGTCGGCCGCGAGAGCGACGCGTCGAGTGACACCGTCAGCCGTGGGCTCTTCGTCTTCCCCTTCGGCAAGGCCGGCAGCACGTGCAGCGCGACGGGCGTCGCCGGCACCGCCCTCGAGGTGAAGCAGGCCACGTTGCGCGTGCGTCAGGTCGCCGTCACCGGCGCCCCCTTCGCGCTCGGCCGCGGCGCCCTCGAGCTCGACTGGCTGCCCTACGCCCTCTCGAACGACGACGCGAACGTGGTGTTCGAAGGCGCGAGCCCCTGCACGCTGCCCGCGTGCCGCCGCACGCTCGCCACCACCGCCGCCATCGTCGAGCGCCGCCTCGACGTGACGTCGCTCGTGCGCGAGGCGATGCGCGCGCGCACCGGCGCCGGCGACCTGCTCACGCTGCGGGTGTGGAACCCGTACACCGAAGGGCTGAGCACGCGCTCGGCCGACTGGGTCGAGCTCGACGACGAGGCGGTCATCGACGTGACGTACGAGCTGCCTTGAGTCAGCCGCTGTTCTTCCCGCTCCAGCGCTCGCCCACCACCTGCGACGTGATTCTGAAGTGGCACACCAGGTCGCCGCGGCGCAGACACTGCGTCTGCTCGATTTCCGCCTTCACACCGATGGTGCGCAGCGCCTCTTGCAGAATGCCCTCTTCCACCACGCAGTGGTGCGGCGTCGTCTTCTCGAGCTCGGCCAGCCCCGGGTCGAACCGCGTCACCACCCACCCGCCGATGTTCTGGCCGCGGTTCGCGTGGTGGTACATCGAGTCGATGCCGTAGACGAAGTCGCGCGCCGACGACGCCACCTTGCCGATGTTCTCGGCGTGCGACAGCTTGAAAATCTGCCAGCCCACGCTGCGCAGCGCGTACGTGCCCAGCTTCGCGTCGAGCGCCTCGAACGACTCGAGCAACATGCCGATGGGGTACCACTTCGTCGGCTGCACCTGCTTCAGCTTCTCTGCCAGCACCTTTCCCAGACTGTTTTCAGGCACATGCAGCGCCTTCAGCACCGCCAGAATGTCAGACCCCACTGTCTCGTGGTTCTGCCCGACATAGCCCCTGGGTCGTCGATGCACTTCCATGGTCAGCGACCAACTCCTCGAAGTTGTTTGATTATTCATCCCCGCACGTTCCGGCGCCAGGGCTCGTCCCCGGTCAATACATGGGAAACCTCACCCGAGTCGACTCCAGCAGCACCAACAACGCCGCCGCCCTCGCCGCCCAGCGCGAAGAGCGCCTGCGCCAGCTCGCCGAGGCCGCCCGCCGTGCCGCCGAAGCCGCCAGGCGCGCCGCCGAAGAAGCCCAGGCGAAGCTCAAAGACGCGCTCCAGAAGCCCACGCCGAACCCGAAAGAGGTCGCCACCCTTCGCGACGCCGCCACGAAGCTGCAGGCCAAAGCCGACGCCGCCGAGAAGCTCGCCGTGCAGCGCGAGGCCCAGGTCCCCAAGACGGCGTCGACCCGCACCCTCACCGGCCAGAACGACGCGTTCGTGCCGTGCGTCGACACCAGCGCCGTCGCCGCGAGCAACGAAGCGAAGTTCGTCACCGCCGCCGCCCAGAACGGCAACGGCGTCGAGGCGCTCGTCAGCGGCCTTGCGAAGAACCCCGACGACGCCTCGTACACCGGCACGCTCATCGCGCAGTCGCGCGAGGCCGTCGAGAACGACCTCAAGAACCAGCTCCAGAATGACCCCACAAGGGGCAAGGAGCAGGTGAAGCGCTACCTCGAGGCCCTGCCCGCCGACCAGCGCGCCGCCGCGCTCGAGTCGCTCAAGCCCGCCCTGCTCGCGAACGTGCAGCGCCAGGCCCAGGCGAACCCCGCCGCCGCCGCGAAGGAGCTGCGCGAGCTCGTCGAACAGCTGCCCGACCCCGTCTCGCGCAAGGCGCTCATCGACGGCGCGAGAGAGAGCATCACGCAGATGATTGCGAGCGCGTCGTCGAGCGGCGGCCGCGAGCAGAACGCCGAGCTGCTGCGCGAGCTCGCCACCGCCGGCAAGCTCGCCGGCCCCGACGGCATGAAGTCGCTCACCGACGCCGTCGCGCAGAGCTGGCCGACCTACTCGGCCGCGTGGGTGAAGCGCGACCTGACGCTCTCGAACCCGCTCGCGCTGGCGAACTTCGACAACCAGCAGCAGAACCCGGCCGATGCGCTGCCGTTCACCGAGTCGCTGGTGAAGTCGCTCGACGAGGTCGGCAAGACCGACGTCGCGCAGGGGCTGCGCGAGAGCCACGAGGCGGCGCAGGGCACGTCGGTGATGCTCAGCACCTCGAAGTTCGAGACCGCGAAGGCGAACGTCGAGGCGAACAACCAGCGCCTGCAGGAAGAGCTGAAGCGGCTGGGCAAGAGCCTCACCGAGGCTCAGAAGCAGCAGTACATCAAAGACTTCAACAACCAGCCGCAGGTGAAGGCCGACGTCGAGGCCCTCGACAAGGCGGCGAAAGACGTCGCGGCGGTCATCGAGCAGGTGGCCACGTCGCCCGAGTCGACGCCTGCGATGATTCAGAAGGCGGCCGACGTCGCGAAGGAACTCGCGAAGAGCCCCATCGGCGCCATCGAGGCGAAGAACTTCGCGGTGAAGCTGCGCGAGCGGCTCGAGACCGAGCCGGGCCTCGTCGAAGACGTCGAGGCGATGAAGACGCAGCTCGACAAGACCATCGAAGACTCGGCGGTCAACGTCTACACCGAGCTGTTGCGCAAGAGCGGCGGCAACGTCGACGAGGCGAACAAGAACTTCGCCGCGCAGTTCGAGTTTCTCGAGCAGAACCGAAACGTGTTCAGCAACCTGCAGCCGCTGAAGAAGGCGGTCGACGCCATCAGCGCCGGCAACCTCGCCGCGCTGCGCGAAATCTCGAGCGACCAGAAGTTCGGCAAGACGTTCAAGTCGCTCGGGGTGATGTTCAGCATCGCGAAGCTCGGCAGCATGTCGAGCGACCCGAACGACCCCGCGTACGCCGACGCCCGCAGCTTCATCAAAGAGACGGCGAACGCCGGCAAAGAAGGCCTCGAGGTCCTCGCCGAGGCGATGAAAAACTCGGGCGAGCTGTTCAAGAACGCGAAGGCCGTCGACGGCATGAAGTCGGCGGGCTCGCTGGTCGAGCGCTTCACTCCGGGCCTCGCGCTCGTGGCGAACAGCATCTCGCTGCAGATGGACGTGGTGAAGCTCAACAGCCGCAACGGCAACTGGGGCGACCTGGTTTCGCTCATCGGCAACTCGGCGGCCACGCTGGGCAGCGCGCTCGAGCTGACCGGCGTCGGAGTGCCGGTCGGCAAGCTCTTGCAGACGGTCGGCAGCATCGCGGCCGGCGTCGGCGGCCTCATCAGCATGGTGCAGGCCGAGGGGCAGATTACCGACGAGATGAAGCGGCTGCTCGAGAAGCAGCCCGAGCTCGAAGGCCTCACCGACAAGCTGGCCGACGGCGAGCTCAAGCGCCTCGCCGAGAAGACCGAGATGACGCCCGAGCAGGTGCAGCGCTTCATGCGCGAGAACCCCGAGCTGCTGAAGAACCCGGTGAACCTGAAGCGCTTCGTCGACGTCGCCGAGGCGACCGGCGTGAAGGGCGAGAAGGTGCACGGGCTCGGCGAGGTGGTGAAGAAGAACCCCGACCTGCTGCCCTACATCGGCAGCAACGTGGCGCCCGGCGTCATTCGCACGATGATTCGGCAGTGGCCCGACGCGCGCGAGCTTCTCGACGGTAAGCGCTGAGCGGCAAATGCGTTAGAGAGGGGCCTGGTTCCCCTCTTGAACGACTCCTTCGAAGCCCTAGGCCTGCCGCAGACGATGTTGTCCACGCTGTCTGCGCTCGGCTACGCGACGCCGACGCCCGTACAGGCGGCCGCGATACCGCCCCTGCTCGAGGGCCGCGACGTGCTCGCGCAGGCGGCGACCGGCACCGGCAAGACCGCCGCGTTCGTGCTGCCGATGCTGGCGCGCCTCGACGAGCACCGCACGCGCAAGCCGTTCGAGACGTTCGGCGTGGTGCTGGTGCCGACGCGCGAGCTGGCGCTGCAGGTGACCGAGGCGGTGCGCCGTTACGGGGCGTCGCTCGGCGTGCACGCGGTCGCCATCTACGGCGGCGAGCCCATCGGCGTGCAGCTGAAGGCGCTGAAGCGGGGCGTCGACCTGGTGGTGGCGACCCCGGGGCGCGCGCTCGACCACCTCGAGCGGCAGACGCTGAAGCTGGGGCACGTGAAGACGGTGGTGCTCGACGAGGCCGACGAGATGCTCGACATGGGCTTCGCCGACGACCTCGAGAAGATTCTCGGGGCGCTGCCCGAGAAGCGGCAGACGGCGCTGTTCTCGGCGACGCTGCCCCAGCGCATTCAGAAGATTGCCGAGAAGAACCTGCGCTCGCCGGCGCGGCTCACCATCGCGAAGCCGAAGGTCGCGGCCGGCGAGGCCCCGAAGGTGCGGCAGGTCGCGTACGTGGTGCAGCGGGCGCACAAGGTGCCGGCGCTGGTGCGGGTGCTGCAGGCCGAAGATGCGAAGAGCGCGCTGGTGTTCTGCCGCACGCGCGACGACGTCGACGAGCTCGCGGGCCTGCTGCCCGAGAAGGGCCTCAGCGCCGAGGCGCTGCACGGCGGGCTCGACCAGACGCAGCGCGACCGCGTGATGAAGCGCTTCAAGTCGGGCGCGGTGCGGCTGCTCATCGCGACCGACGTCGCGGCGCGGGGGCTCGACATCGACCACCTGAACCTCGTCGTGAACCACGACGTGCCGACGAACGCCGAAATCTACACGCACCGCATCGGCCGCACCGGGCGCGCCGGCCGCGAGGGCGTCGCCATCACGCTGTGCGAGCCGTCACAGCAGCGGCTGGTGAAGTCGCTCGACCGCGGCATCACGTTCGCGCAGGTGCCGAGCGCCGCCGAGCTCGAGAAGCAGCGCCTCGAGAAGACGAAGGCCCACGTGGTGGAGGCGGCGCGCAACAGCGTCGGCGCCGAGCTGAAGACCTGGCTCGCCGAGGCCGGCATCGACGTCGCCGAGCTGGGCGCCGCCGCCATCATGCTCTTGCACCGCGAGCACTTCGGCTCGGCCGAGGTCGAGCTCGCCGACATACCCGTGCCGCGGCGGTCGGCGCCGCGGCAGACGAAACACGAGCGCTCGGAGCGCTCGGAGCGCTCGGAGCGGACCCCCTCGAGCGGAGGGACGGGCAAGGCCACGCTCTTCATCAGCCTCGGCAAGGGCGCGGGCATTCGGCCCGGCGACCTCGTCGGTGCCATCGCGAACGAGGCCGGCCTCACCTCGAAAGACATCGGGCCCATCGACATTCAGCACCGCTTCTCGCTGGTCGGCGTACCCGAAGCCCGCGCAGACGACATCATTCGTGCGATGCGCGCCACGTCGATTCGTGGCCGCAAGGCGATGGTGCGGCGCGACCGCGAGTGACTTTGGCTAGACTGGGGAGCCAATGAGCACCGCGAAGCGCCTGCACTACTCGTACACCGAGTACCTCCGCGCGTTGGAAGACAGCGACCTCAAGCTCGAGTTCTGCGACGGCGTCATCTACGCCATGGCCGGCGGCACTCCGGCGCACGCCTTTCTGGGCGCAGCGATGGTGCGCATCCTCGGCCAGGGTCTTCTCGGTCGATGCCGCGTGTCGAAGTCGGACCTCAAGGTTCACGTCGAGGCCACGGGCTTGAGCACCTTCCCCGACGCCGCGGTCATCTGTGGCGAGCTGAAGTCGCCGCAGCTCGACGTGAACTCCGTCAGCAACCCGGTGCTGTTGGTCGAGGTCACGAGCCCCTCGACCGAGGACTACGACCGCGGTGACAAGCTCAGCAACTACAAACAGATTTCGAGCCTGCGCGGCGTGCTGTTCGTCTCGCACCGCATGAAGACCATCACCGTGGTCGAGCGCGCCGCCACCGGGTGGAACGAGCGCGACTTCCGCTCGGGCGAAGTGGTCTCGATTTCCGAGCCGGCAGTGCAGTTCAAGGTCGACGACATCTACTCGGGCGTCACGCTCGACCCGGCGTAGCTGCACGCTCACCAGCTCGCGGTCAACGACACCCCGCTGTACGCCGAGTACGCGTTCACCATCACGAACCACGTGCCCGCCTGCGGTGACGCCACGCTCACCGTCTCGTTCGCGTCGCCCTCGTACGGCCGGTAGTCGTACGCCGTCGTCGTCGCCGCCGCGCCGAAGCGCACGTGCAGGTCGGCGTCGCCGCTGCCGCCCGTCATCGTGAAGCGCAAGCTGCTCGTTCCCGCCGGCACCTGCACCTGCCACTCGCGCTTCGCGCCCTTCGCGGCGCTGAGTGACGTTGCCGCCACGCCGCGCTCGAGCGCCGGCAGCCCGGTCGCCGGCGGCGACGTCGTGGGCGTCGTGGGCGTCGTGGGCGTCGTGGGCGTCGTCGCCCCCACGTCGATGGGCCGCGGCTGGCACGAGCCATTGCACGCCATCGAGCAGCAGTCTTCGTTGCGCGTGCACGCGCCGCTCTCGCGGCACTCGGGCACGCTGGTGGCGCCACAGCTGACGGAGCTGCTCGCCTGGTAGCCGCTGATTTTGCCCACCGAGAGCAGCCGGTTCAGCAGCGTGCGCGTGCGCCGCACCAGCAGCGCGCGCTTCGCGCTCGTCATGCCGGTGCCCTCGTTCGCGAGGTAGTCGTACATGACGCCGCACGCGTGCTCGACGTCGTCGATGCGAAACGGCTCGAGCTCGGCGAACGACCGAATCACCGGCGCGTTCTGCGAGTTCTCGCGCGCGTCGAGCACGTACTCGTTACCCAGCGTCCAGAACAGCTGGTAGCTGCCCTGCGGGTTCGACAGCTGAACCCACCGGTTCAGGCTCACCGGCCCCGACGGAGCCAGCGCCGGGTCGAGAATCGTCTTGCCGCTCGTGCCGTCGATTTCGACCATCGGCGCCACGTGCCAGCCCCACTCGACCGACGCGCTCGGGCGCAGCCAGCCGGTGAGGTACTGGGCGCTGGTGGGTATGCGGCGGCCGGCGAGCTCCATCGACATGTAGAGCGCGCGGCCGTAGCAGCCGTCTTCGGTGTACGCGTACGGCAGGTAGCCGCGCGTCGAGTCGACGATGGCGGCGGCCTGCGTCGCCTGCGCCGCCGTCACCCGCGCCGAGCCCTCGTGCACACCGAGGTCTTCGAGCACCTCGGGCTTCTCGGAGCCCACCCCGGCTTCGGAAAAGCCACAGCCCAGTGAAACGAACATCAGACAGAAGAAGCAGCGCCGCACGAAGAACCCCGGCTCGTCTGTCCCCTTCTGGGTTCGACTTCATGCTCCAACCGGCGAGTCGAGCGCAAGTGGGTTACCGTGACGACACGTGGCCGACTCCCGCATCTCACTCGCCAGCGCGCGCGCGGGGTTTCTCGCGGTCGTGGTGCTGCTCACGGGCAGCGCGGCGTTTTCGCTCATCAACGAGCTCAACACGTCGGGCCCCATCAAAGAGCGCGTCGAGCGCTCGCTCGAGGGCGAGCGGCTCATCGGCCTGATGCGGCTCGACGCCGAGCTGCTCTCTGAGGCGGCCGACGACCACATCAACGCAACCGACGACGAGGGCCGCAAGCGCGCCGACGACGCGATGGCGGTGATTCTCACCGAAATTCACTCGACGTCCGAAGGCGCGCTCGAGCTCGCGACGGCGCGCGCAGACCAGGACATGTGGAAGCGGCTCGTCGCCGTCAGCGACAAGCTCGTGCGCACCGTCGCCGTGACGGTGAAGTACTCGAACCGCCGCGAGGCCGAGCTCGCGAAGAAGCACCTCATCGAAGAGGTGAAGCCCATCAACTTCGAGCTCGACGAGCTCGCCAACGCGCTCGCGAGCCAGACGAAAGACCACGCGCGGGTTCGAATCGCCGAGCTCGAGGCCCTGCGCCTGCGCACCACGGTCGTGTCGGCGGTCGTCGTGTCGGTCGCCGCCCTCATCTCGCTCATCGTGATGTGGCAGGTGACGCGGCTGTTGCGCAGCCAGCAGCGCACGATTCTCGACCAGGTGAACGAGCTGAACCGCCGCAACGAAGAGCTCGACGCGTTCGCCTCGCGCGTCGCGCACGACCTCGTCGCCCCGCTCTCGCCGCTGCGCGGCTACCTCACGCTCGCCCGCCGCTCGGCCGAGAAGAGCGACGTGAAGGAGCTGCTCGCGAACTGCGAGTCGTCGGCCGCGCGCGTGTCGGACCTGGTCGAGGCGCTCTTGCGCTTCTGCCGCGCCGGCTCGACGACCGACCGCACGGCGGGCGAGCTCGACACCGCCGTCACGATGATTCTGCTCGAGGTGAGCCAGGTCGCCGCCGCCGCGAACGTCGCACTCGAGCGGCACCTCGACACGCGCGTGGCCGTGCAGTGCCCGTCGCAGCTGCTCGGCAGCATCGCGCAGAACCTCTTGTCGAACGCCGTGAAGTACACGACCGGCCGCCCCGACGCGCGCGTGATGGTGCGCGTCTACCGCGAGAAGGGCGAGGCCGTGCTCGAGGTGACCGACAACGGCCGCGGCATGAGCGAAGAGTCGCAGAAGAGCCTGTTTCAGCCGTTCTTCCGCGCGCCCGAGGCGAGGTCGCTGCCGGGGCACGGGCTCGGCATGGCAACGACGAAGCGGCTCGTCGAGGCTTACGCGGGCACCATCACGGTGAAGAGCCAGCTCGGCGTGGGCACGCAGGTGACGGTGCGGCTGCCGCTCGCAGACAAGACGGTCGATGCACAGCAGCGGCCGACGGCGGCGCCTCAGCTCACGGCGTGATTGGGCACGACGTGGTGAAGCTCGTGAGCGGCACGGAGCTCCACCCGTGGCCTCCCAGCAGCTGCCGCAGCTGATTCACGGTGAGCTCGCCGGCCGACAGACCCAGGAGCGCCGCGTCACGCTCGGCGTTCCACCGCTGGCAGGAAGTCGACCGGTCGTCAGCAGCGCGCTCACGCGCATGGCGCAGGTCGCGCGCGTCGGGCGGGGGGAGCGGCAGCGCTTCGATCTGCAGCCCGCCGACCGACCACTCGCCACCCTTCGAGAAGAGCCGCACGTGGTGCTCGCCGGGCTCGAGCACGGCCTCGAGGTCCATCATGCCGTCGAGCTCGAGCTCGGCCTCGAGCGCTTCGAAGCGCAGCACGACGGCTGACCGCTGCGGCAGCGTGAACGAGAGCTCGAGCGCCTGTTCACCGACGTACGGGCCGGTCGGCGCTGCTGCGTTGACGGTGAGCGTGGTGGGCGGAGGCTCGGTGAAGCGCACGAGGCCCAGCCCGCCGCCGGCCGAAAGCCCGACCGCGAACGCGACGATGAGAGGCACGAGCGCCCACTGCGCTTTGGGCTTGAGCGCCTTCCACGCCTCGACGCGGTTGGCAGCCTCGGCCGCCTGCAGCTTTCGCTCGAGCTCGCGCAGCGCGTCGGGGTCTGCAAGCAGGGCCTCGGCGGCCGCGACGTCGCCGCGGGTCGTCTCGAGCGCGAGGGTGCGCAGCGCCTCCATGCGGCCACGATACGCCTTCCGCGTCGCTCATGAGAGCCCCCAGAGCTCGTCAGTGTTCCCGCCACAGGGCATCGCAGTCGACGAGGCGAGAGAAGGGCGACTGCGACCGCAGCGAGACCTGGTGGCCGACCGATTGCGTCTCCCACTGGCTGCGGTCGGCGGCGACACACTCGGTCGAGTTGCCGCCCCAGTCGACCTGCACCGCGTAGCGCTCGTCGCGGTAGCGCTCGCGCTCGCAGCCGAGGCAGTCACCTTCTTTCAGGTTCACCTCGGGCCACGCGGGCGGCTCGTCGCCAGAGCCGCCGGCGCGCAGCGCTCGCCCTTGCTTCCACACGTCGCCCACGTAGAAACAGCGCGCTTCGGTCTCGGTGACGTCGCGGTACCTCGTTCTGCAGGTGCTGATGCCCTTCACGCTGGTGCACGTTTGGCCGTCCGGGACGCGACGTGTCGTCGTGAGGGCCTTGCGCTCGACGACGGTGACGCCGGCCTGCAGCCTCGAGCAGGTCTCCCACTCTTCGACGTGCCGGCGCTCCTCGAGGTAGATGTGCCGCTCCCACTGTCGCCCCGTCACGACCGCGACCTGCCCCCGCCACCAGGCGCCGAAGAGGTAGAGCCCGGCGGCAGCCAGCACACCCACCACCATCGCGAGGCGCCGTTTCACTCGAAGCCCGGGCCACACTGCCACCGCGCCCCGGCCCGCGCCAGAGCCGCGGCTGTGACGCTTCGCCGCTGACCTCCGCGCGTCTCGCTCTGCTGCTCTGTCGCTGCCGCGCTCGCCACGCAGACCCCGTCACCTTAAGGTCGCGTCCCGGTGAAAGCCCGTCTCCTCGTCGTCGACGATGACCCGCACGCGCGAGACCTCTTGCGCCGCCTGCTCCAGCAGTTCGGCGAGGTCGAAGAAGCGAAAGACCCGGCCGACGCGCTCGCGAAGCTGCAGGCCGGCGCCGGCCTCGACCTGGTCTTCACCGACATGGCGATGCCCGACCCGAGCGACGGGCTCAAGGTGCTGAACGCCAGCAAAGAGCTGCACCCCGACACGCCGGTCATCGTGCTGACCGCGTACGGCAACATCGAGCACGCGCTCGACACCATTCAGAAGGGCGCCTTCGACTACGTGCCGAAGCCGTTCGACGTCGACGGCATCGTGCGCCTCGCCCGCCGCGCCCTCGACCAGAAGCGGCTCGTCGAAGAGAACAAACACCTGCGCCAGCAGGTGAAGCAGACGGCGCTCGTCGGCCGCAGCCCGGCCCTGCTCGAGGTCTACAAGCAGGTCGCCCGCGCCGCGCAGAGCACCGTGCCCGTGCTCATCACCGGCGAGACCGGCACCGGCAAAGAGATGGTCGCCCGCTCGCTGCACCAGCGCTCGATGCGCGCGACCGGCCCGTTCATACCCGTCGACTGCGGCGCCATCGCCGAGTCCCTGATGGAGAGCGAGCTCTTCGGCCATGCCAAGGGCAGCTTCACCGGCGCGCAAGGTGCCCGGCGCGGCCTGTTCGAAGAGGCGAGCGGCGGCACGCTGTTTCTCGACGAAATCGGCGACGTCGGCCTGCGCGTGCAGTCACAGCTGCTGCGCGCCCTGCAGGAAGGCGAAATTCGCCGCGTCGGCGAGAGCAACCCGGTGAAGGTCGACGTTCGCGTCGTCGCCGCCACCAACAAAGACCTGAAGGCCCTCGTCAAAGAAGAGCGCTTTCGCGAAGACCTGCTCTACCGCCTCGACGTCGTGCACCTGCACCTGCCGCCGCTGCGCGAGCGGCGCGAAGACATACCCGCCCTCGTCGACCACTTCGCCCAGAACAACGCGCGCGGCGGCGCGGCCCCCGTCGTCACGAAAGAAGCGATGGAGCGCCTCGTCGCCTACGACTGGCCCGGCAACGTGCGCCAGCTCGAGAACGTCGTCGCGCGCGCGATGG
Organism: Myxococcaceae bacterium; assembly: GCA_016793725.1. Lineage (GTDB taxonomy): Bacteria > Myxococcota > Myxococcia > Myxococcales > Myxococcaceae > Xiheicaenimonas > Xiheicaenimonas phototrophica. The sequence goes on from JAEUJP010000838.1 coordinate 22,382, forward strand.
CGCTGTCGTCGAGCGGGGTGGTCGCTCCGGCCGACATTCCCGCGCCCATCGGCGACGCCACCGTGAAGCCGACGAACTTCGCCGCCGACCTGCCGACGCTGGCCGAGCTGTCGCGCCGCTACGCCGCGCACGTGCTGCAGCACACCAGCGGCAACAAGAGCGAGGCCGCGCGGCTGCTCGATGTCGACCGCAAGACCTTCTACAAGCTCATCGGCCCGTCGGCGTCGGAAGACGAGGGCTGATCGCAGCGAAATGGGCCGGTCACCACGAGCCGGCGGCCGCGAAAGTAGAGCAGGTCGCGAAACTCGATTTGGGTGACCGCAGATCGAGGAGCCGCCTTCATCGGCAGACGACCGGCTCAGCGCAGCGCGAGCCCGGCCTTCGCCTTCTTCTTCTTCGCGGCGGCCTTCTTGGCCTTCGCAATCTTCGCCTTCGCCGCCTTCGACTTCGACTTCTTGTACGTGCTGCGCAGCGAGTCGGCGTCGTCGTCTTCAGAGAACGCCTCGTCGGCCGCACTGTCGGCGACCGCCGCCGGTGCAGCTGGAGCAGGCGCAGCCGCGGGAGCCACGACCGGCGCCGCCTCGACCTCACGCTCGACGTCTTTCTGCTCTTTCGTCAGCGTCGCAATCAAGTCGCTGCACGCCGTGACCTTGCGCTTCCACTCGGCGGCCTGCGGCCCGTAGACGAGGTCGGGCTCTTTTTTGAACACGTCGTCGAAGCGCGCCTGGGTCTGGGTCGCGTCGGCGAGCGCGTCTTTGTAGCTCGCGAGCCGCTGGGCCTTCTGGTGCGACCGGTCTCGCGCGAGCTGAATTTCGGGCGAGGTCTCGCGGCAGCGCATCTCGGTCGCTTCTTCGACCGAGCTCACGGTCACGTCGGTCATGCCCTCGAGCCGCTCTTCGTTCGTGACGGTGTGCGCACAGGCGAAGAGCCCGAATGCTGCGACACCTGCCGACAGAACGAGGCGCATCTCGTTTACGATTCTACGCAAGACGCATGCGCGCAGCGAGCCGCGTGGTTTCAGTCGGTTGGGCCTGCGCCTTCAGCGCAACTGGAGTGCCCAGGCACCACCGCCTGTAGCCTGGATCAGCCACCCTGACTAAGAAGCAGACACCCGTGACCACGATGCACCTGAAGGGCCTCTACTCGGAGCTCGTGCTCGCCTCCACGTCGCCCAGCCGCCGCGACCTGCTCACCGGCCTCGGCCTGCCCTTTCGCGCCGAGACGCCGGGCGTCGAAGAGGTCGTCCCCGCCGGCACCACCACGCGCGCGGCCGTCACCATGCTCGCCGAACGAAAGGCGCGCGCCGTGCTGGGTCGCTGGCCCACCGCGCTCGTCATCGGGGCTGATCAGCTCGTCGACCTCGACGGCAGGGCGCTCGGCAAACCGCTCGACGCGAAGGCCGCCAAGAAGCAGCTCGAGTCGCTCAGCGGCCGCACCCACGAGATTCTCACCGGCGTCTGCGTCGTCGGCCCCGGCTACTTCGCCTGCGACGTCGACGTCGCCCGGCTCACGCTCTTTCCCCTCTCGAACGACGAGCTCGACCGGTACGTGCGCCTCGGCGAGTGGGAGGGGTGCGCCGGCGCCTACCGCATCGAGGGCCGCGGCCAGGCGCTGTTCTCGGCCGTCGACGGCGACCGCACCAACGTGCAGGGCCTGCCCATGCCGCTGCTCACGCGCCTGCTCCGCGAAGCCGGCCTGTCGTTCTTTCACTGAAGTGAACCGGCCTCCGCTCCCCGGCCCCGCGCTGCTCGGCATCTCGAGCTTCTTCTTCGCGCTGATGGCCACCTGCATCGGGGCGCTGCACGGCGCCGTGCCCGTCTCGCAGGTCGTCGCGCTGCGCTTCGCCGTGGGCGCCATGGCGATGGCGCTGTACTTCGCGGCGCGGCGCAAGCCCCCCGAGCTCGAGCGGTGGCCGCTGCTCGTCGCGCGCGCCCTGCTCGGCAGCGGCGGCGTGTACTTCTACTTCGTCGCCATCGGTCAGATCGGGCCCGGCCCGGCGACGATGCTGAACTTCCTCTCGCCCGTCTTCGCTGCGTTCTTCGCGCCGTACTTCTTGAACGAGCGCTCGAGCCCCCGCCTGCTCGTCGGTCTCGCCGTCGCGACCGGGGGCGCCGTGCTCGTCGCGCTGGGCTCGGGCACCGGCGGCAAGTCGCTCACGCTCGCCGGCGTGGGCTCGGGCGTGCTCAGCGGCATCTTGAGCGGCGCCGCGACGACGACCGTGCGCGGGCTGCGCCAGAGCACCAGCGCGTTCACCGTGTACTTCGCGTTCTGCGGCTTCGGCCTCTTGTTCGCCGCGCCGCTCGCGGCGACCGAGTGGGTGGTGCTCGACACGCGCGCCTGGCTGCTCGTCGTCGCCATGTCGGTGGTCAGCCTCGTGGGGCAGCTCGTCTACACGTACGCGATGGGCTTCACCGAGACGGTGAAGGCGGGGGTCGCGAACCAGCTGACGCCGGTGTTTTCGTTCGTGTTTGCGGTGCTCTTTCTCGGTGACAGGCCCGCAACGCTGACCCTGGTGGGAACAGGGCTGTGCATCGCGGGCGTTCTGATGTCGCTGACGCGCCGCGTGGTAGGCTCGCCGGCCGTAGAACCCGGCTCCTGAACTGAATGTCCGCACAGCCCTACTTGCGGCCCACCTCCGCGCTCGATCGGCGGACGATGGGGAAGTACGACGTCTTGTGTCGCCTCTCGACCGGCGGCATGTCGGAGATTTTTCTCGCGTACCAGAAGGGCCTCGCCGGCTTCCGCAAGATTGTCGTGCTGAAGAGCATTCTGCCCGACATTCGCGGCGAAGAAGAGTTCGTGCGCATGTTCTTGGACGAGGCCAAGACCACCGCCCTCTTCAACCACCCCCACATCGCGCAGGTGTTCGACCTCGACGTCGACACGGACACGCTCTTCCTTGCCATGGAGTTCGTGCAGGGCTGCACCCTCGTCGAGATGGCCCGCGCCTGCCGCCAGGCGAAAGAGCCCATACCCATCGGGTTCACGCTGCTGTCGGTGCGCGACACCGCCCTCGCCCTTCACTACGCCCACACGTTCACCGACCCGCGCGGCCGCAAGCAGGTCGTGATTCACCGCGACGTCGCCGAGAAGAACATCATGGTGACGTACGACGGCACCACGAAGCTGCTCGACTTCGGCATCGCGAAGGCGCTCGGCAAGGCGAACGGCCGCACCACCGTCGGCATGGTGAAGGGCACGAGCGGCTACATGAGCCCCGAGCAGATTCGCGGCGAGCCGCTCGACGCGCGCTCCGACGTGTTTTCGCTCGGCGTCGTGCTGCACGAGTGCCTGACCGGCATGCGCCTGTTCCACGGCAAGACGCCCGAAGAGGGCATGCTGTCGGCGCTGCGCGAAGAGATTCCTCCGCCGTCGCGGCTCAACCCCGACGTCTCGCCCGCCATCGACGCCGTCGTGCTCAAGGCCCTCACCCGCGAGCGCGACCTGCGCTTCAACACGTCGCTCGAGTTCGCGCGCGCCGTCGAGAAGGCCGCGATGGGCCAGATGTGGCACCCCGAGCAGAGCGGCGAGCTCGTAATGCGCCACTTCGAAGACCGCGTGAAGCAGACGCGCGAGCTCATCGAGTCGACGCAGGCCGGCGAGAACACCGGCGAGCTCAAGGTGGGCAAGCTGCTGCAAGAGCTCCAGAACGCGCGCGAGACCGGCGTGCCCGTCGACCGCGAGCGCACCCGCACCGACCCGGGCGACAAGCCGATGACTCCGCCCATGCCGAGCGCGAACCGGCCCACGCCCGTGCAGGTGACGACCCAGCCTCCGCGCCCGAAAGAGTCGGGCAACCGCGGCAACCTGCGCCCGCTGCCGCCGCCGCCCGTGCCCGAGGTGACGAGCACCGGCGAGACGCGCGAGGTGACCGACCCCGCCGCCGTCGGCAACCCGCCGCTGCCGCAGCCGCGCAGCTCGCTCACCTCGCTGCCGGTGCAGCTGACGCCGCAGCCCGCACAGCGCTACGACGACGACGACGTCGGCGCGAAGACGATACCCGCCGCGATGCTGCCGAACGGGCTGTTCGCTCCGCCCGCCGAGGTGCTGGCCGCCCAGACGCGCAGGCCGAACCCGCTGCCGCCGCCGGTGGTGACGCCACCGCCCGCTCCACCCGCTCCGGCGAGCCTGCACTCGACCGACGAGACGACCACGGGCGGCGACAAGCCGGCGCCGAAGAACGGCTCGGGGTGGGAAACGTACGACGACGGCGGCGACGAAGACGACGACCCCGGCATCAAGACGACCATCGCACGCCCGTTCGACGACGAGCGCACGTCGACGACGCCGCGCGGGCGCAAGCGCAAGCTCGGCGGCTACGTCGCCGGCGGCCTCTTCGTGGGCCTGGGCGCGCTCGGCGCGCTGATGTTCGTGCTCGAGCTCGGCCCGTTCGCGCAGCCGCGGGGCCCCCAGCCGCCGGTGAAGTTCCCCACCGCCGAAGCGCAGCCCGAGCCGGCGCCGGCTCCAACTCCGACTCCGAAGAAGGAGCCGGTCGCCGTGAAGAAGGTCGACCCGCCACCCGCGCCGGTCGAGCCGGTGAAGCCCCCTGCTGCGCCAGAGCCGGCGCCCGAGCCGGCTCCGGCGCCCACGAGAGAGCCTGCCGTCGCGGCGGTCGTCGAGCCGCCGCCCGCGCCCGCGCCCGCGCCCGAAACGAAGCCCAAGGCCCAGAAGACCGAGCGCACGAACAAGCGCCGGCCGCCGGGCAAACGCGTCGCGTCGAAGGAGCCCGAAGAGGACGAGCCCGAGCCCGCCGAGGCGGCTGCGAAGGCGGCTCCTGCGGTGACCGGCAACGCGACGCTCACGCTCGTGATGGAGGCCGGCCTGCTCGTGACGCTCAACGGCACCGAGCTCGGCCAGACGCCGCTCTTCACGAAGCCGGTGCCGGTCGGCCGTCAGGTGTTCAAGATTTTTGCGCCGAGCGGCGAGGCGCGCACGCTGGCCATCGACATCAAGCCGGGCGCGAACTCGAGCCGGCACGACTTCGAGTCACTCGGCAGGTAGCCGTCACTGGTTGCCGAGGGGCGGCACCGTGGTGCCGAGGGGCTCTTCGCGGTGGTCGTGGCCGGGCCCGCCGAACGTGCCGAGCCACGGCTCGTAGGCCGGCGAGATGAGCGGCAGCGGGTACGAGTGAAACGCGGCCGAAGAGCTCGCGAACGGCGGGTCACACTTGCCGCAGGCATCGGAGCCCTCCATCAGCGACATCGAGCCCTCGCTCACCTCGAACAGCTGCGGCTCTGACCGGCCGTCGAGCGCGAGCGGGCACGTGAAGGCCTCGCTGCCGTCGCGGGTGTCGATGGCCTTCAGGTAGCGCTTGCCGAGGGCCTCGGTGAACGTGAGGGCGACGGTGCGCTCGCCGCCGCGCACGGCCCACTTCGCGAGGCGGAGCTGGTCTGACCAGAACCGCTCGGGCGCGGTGAGCGTATGCGCCCACCGCTCGGTCGGGGTGCCGGCCTCGTAGCCCTTCAGCACCGACTGCCCGACGGTCGGCGCGGGCACCGAGCGCTCGCGCGTCACGACGAGCCGGCCGAACGGCGCCGCGAGGGTGTACACATTCGCGCCGGTCGCGGCCATCACGGCGATGGCGCTGTTCTCGGGGTACAAGAGCCCGGTCGCGACGGCGAGCTCGCCGCCCACGAGGCGCGGGTCGTTGTACTTCCAGCGGAAGACGCCGTCGCGCGTGAAGCTCATCACCGTCGTGTTGTTGCCGGGCACGAGCGGCGCGGGGTGGCCGATGGTCTGCGAGAACGAGATGAAGAGGTTGCCCACCGAGTCGGCCGCGAAGCCGTACGGGTGCGGGTGGTTGCACAGGTCGAGCACGGGGTCTTCGAGCTTCTGGCCCGAGACGAGCCCGCCGCTCGCGTTGAGCACCACCAGGTAGTACTGGCGGCAGTTGCTGGTCGCGTTGGGGTTGGTGCTCTTCGGGTATGCCTCGAACAGCGCCGCGAGCCGGTCGGAGCCCTGCACCGCCATGCGCGCCATGAAGATGGTCTGCGTGAAGTTCAAGAAGTCAGGCCGGGCGACACGCACGTCGAACGTCCACACCGATTCGCCGCTGGCGAGGTCGATGGCCGTAATCTTCCCGTTCACGGCCGCGGGGTAGTCGGCGCAGATGAGCCGGTTGTTCCACAACATGCAGCGGCGCGAAGAGCCCTCGGCGCCGTCGACGGCGCGCGGCGTGTTCGCGCGCAGCCTGGGCGGCGAAGAGAAGAAGCCCATCAGCGAGACCTGGCCATCAGGCTCGAGCACGAAGTCGTGGTACTGCGTGGGCGACTCGCCGGCGTCGGGGTGGCTCGCGGCCGAGTCGAAGCTCCAGCTGTCACCGAGCACGGTGGCGGGGTCGCGCACGCAGGTCGAGGCCTCGCAGCGGCCCTCGCCCTGGCAGGGTGACGCCTGGGCGCAGACGTAGCCGTCGGGCGGGTCTCGCATCACACACTCGCCCGAGATGCAGACCTGAGCCTGGTCACACGTCTGAACGGGGCCGCAGGCGGCGCCGTCGTCCATCGGGGCGAAGCCGCAGCCGCTGGTCGGGTCGCAGACGCCGCGCATGCATGCGCCGTCACCGGGGCACGGCGGAGCAGGCAGGTGCTCGCAGCCGTTCGTCGCGTTGCAGACGTCGACGGTGCAGGCGTTGCCGTCGTCGCAGCTGACGGGGGTGCCGACGCAGCGGCCAGCCTGACAGACGCCGCCGATGACGCAGACGCTGGCGGAGTCGCAGGAGGTGCCGTCGGCCTGGAGGCGCTCTTCGCAGCGGCCGCTGGCGCGGTTGAAGTACGACTGCTTGCAGGCGTCGGTGACGGGGCAGTCGGGCACGTCGGTGCCGGTGACGATGAGCTCTGACGCGTAGACCTGGCCTTCGGCGACGAACGAGAGGGTGGCGGTGAAGGTGCCGGCGGTGAGCGGGGTGGCACGAACGGTGACGTCGCTGCCGCCGCTCTGGGCCTCGAGGGGCACGAGCACGAGCTCGAAGGGGGCAGAGACCTCACGCCACTCGAGGGGCACCGAGGAGCGGCCCTCGTTCATCACCCGGAGGTGACCGTCGATGGACTGACCGGCGAGGGTGCGGCCGAAGTCGAGGCGGGCGGGGTCGAGGCGAACGGCTCCCGTGGAGCTCTTGAGCCCTGGGTCTCTGCACCCGGTGACGAGCGCCAGACCCGCGACGACAGCGAGCTTCGAGAAGCTCCGCACCCGACCCTCCCGGCACAACAACGTCATCATCGTGGCACCCGTTCGTGTAGGTCTGAAAGTCACTGCCAGATTCGTGCGAACGCGTGGGGGGCGGGGCAACGGCTGCTGCTTCGACTTGTTTGAAGTGATCTGATCTTCAGAAGCGGTAGAAGCAGGGCCTGTGAGTTTGTGGGAAACTCCAAAACGTCACAGTCGCCCGGCACTTCCCCCTCATTCACCTGTGGGAACCTCAAGTGGTTTTCAACAGCCACCCACAGCCCGGGTGTGCGTAGGTTCAGTTCACACAGTCGGTCTGGTGGACGCACAGGTGTTTCCACAGCCTGCCAACAGGTCGGCGCTGGTAACCTGACGGCGCCATGCGCAGAGCGACCGGGGAGGTGGCGTTGAGCGACGACCCGTACCGGGGCATGAAGATTGGCCGGTACGAGGTTCTGTCGCAGCTCACCGCCGGCGGCATGGCCGAGCTCTTTCTCGGCTACACCGCGGGCCCGGGTGGCTTTCGCAAGTACGTCGTCATCAAGCGCATTCTTCCCGACGCCAAGAACAACGACACGTTCGTGAAGATGTTCCTCGACGAGGCGCGGGTCACCGCCGCGTTCGCGCACCCCAACATCGCCACCGTCTTCGAGCTCGGCACCGACGAGACCGACCTCTTTCTCGCGATGGAGTTCATCTCGGGCCAGAACCTGAACCAGGTCACCGCCGTGTGCGCGAAGAAGCGCGCCGTGCTGCCGATCGGCTTTTCGGTCTCGGTCTCGCACGACATCGCGCTCGCCCTGCACTACGCGCACACGTTCAGGGCGCCTGATGGCAACTCGTCACCCGTGATTCATCGCGACGTCGCCCAGAAGAACATCATGGTGACGTACGAGGGTGTCGTGAAGCTGCTCGACTTCGGCATCGCGAAAGCGCGGGGCTCGCTCGGGCGCACGCACGTCGGCACGGTGAAGGGCACGACCGGCTACATGAGCCCCGAGCAGGTGCGGGGCGACCCGCTCGACGGTCGCAGCGACGTGTTCGGCCTCGGCGTGGTGGTCTACGAGATGATTACGGGGCGGCGGCTCTTCGCGGCTGAGAACGAAATCGAAGAGATGAAGATGATTTTGACGGCGCCGATACCGCGGCCGTCATCGCTGGTGCCGGTGATACCCGAGCCACTGTCCGACATCGTGCTGCGTGCGCTGGCGCGAGAGAAGGCCGACCGGTGGGCGAGCGGTAAAGACTTCGCGAAGGCGCTGTCGACGCAGTGCGGGAACCTGCTGTTCGATCAGGAGCAGCGCGCGATGTTCATGCGCGAGCACTTCGATGATCAGATGAAGGCGACGGCGGCCCTGATGGGGTCGATTTCCGACTCGTCGGCCAAGCAGCTGGTCGTCGCCAAGGCCGTGAAGGCGATTCGCGGCGACGGCGGCGCGATGTCGAACGCGAAGCCGATGTCGAAAGACGAGGCCAAGGCTGCGAAGGCGAAGCCGAAGAAGCGCGACACGCCCGTCGACGACACCGACCTGCAGCTCGCGCTGGTGAAAGCACAGGCCGAGGCGCTCGGCACCGGTGGCCCTGGCCCCGCACCGCAGGCGTCGTGGAAGATTCCACCCCCCGCGACGGCGGTCGCAGCCCCCCCGACCAACCCCGAGGCGCCGAAGTCGAACGTGACGCTGATTCTCGGCGCGCTGCTCATCGGCATGGCGATGCTCGGCGGCGCCCTCTACAAGGTCGCGTTTCACGACAGCGACGGTGGCGGCGGCGGGCCCGAGCCCGTGCTCTACAACCCGGCCGTACCGATTCCGCATCAAGACGACGGCGTCGAGCCGCCGAAGAAGCCCGACCCGCCGCCCGACAAGCCGAAGCCGGTGCCGGTGCGCACCGGCCAGGTGACGCTCGTCGTGCTGCCGGCCGCGACGATTTATCGGGGCAAAGTCGAGCTCGGGAAGTCGCCGCTCTTCAACATCGACCTGCCGCTCGGCACCCACCTGCTCACGGTCGTCGGCGACGACGGCGTGAAGCGCGTGCTCTCGGTCAGGGTCGCCGAGGGCAAAAACGCGGCGATGAAGGTGCAGCTGAACGACCTGCCGACGCGGTAGTTCGCTCCGCTCAGGGTGGAGCGGAGGCCGAAGGCCGCAGTCGAAGCGTGTCGAGGTGGCGACTCACGCCGCCCTTCGACTTCGCGTCCGCTGCGCGGCCGCTCCGCTCAGGGTGAGCGGGCAGCTTCAACACAGCTCACAGCTCTTTGAGCATCGCTGCTTCCCAATGCTCTTCGAGCATGGCCCTTCGCTTACAGCTCTTTGAGCATCGCTTCGGCGCTCGAGACCTCGAACTTGCCGGGCTCTTCGACCTTGACCTTCTTCACGACGCCGTCTTCGACGAGCATCGCGTAGCGCTTGCTGCGCACGCCCATGCCGCCCTTCGAGATGTCGTTCTCGAGGCCGAGCTTCTTCGTGAGCTCTGCGTTGCCGTCGCCGAGCATGCGAATCTTGCCGATGGCGTTCTGCTCTCTACCCCAGGCGGCCATGACGTAGCCGTCGTTGACCGAGAGGCACCACACCTCGTCGACGCGCTTGGCCTTCAAGGCGTCGAGGTTCGCGAGGTAGCCGGGCACATGCTTCGCCGAGCAGGTCGGGGTGTACGCGCCAGGGAGCGCGAAGATGACGACGCGTTTGCCCTTCGCCTCGGCGGCGGCGTTCACCGGCTTCGGAGCGAGCGGGCACGCTTCGCCGAACTCGGTGGACTCGTACAGCGTGGCCTCGGGCAGCTTGTCGCCGACGTTGATCATGGTGACGGGCGAGATAGCCGGTCAGCTGCCCGTACGCCACAACACCTTGCCGCTCTGCACGTCGAATGTCGTCACCCCGTGGTGGCCCACCAGCACCAGCAGCTCACCCTTCACCAGAAACGCGTCGTGCACCGTGCCCGGGTCGGGAATCGGCGTCGACCACCTCACGCTCTCACCCACGCGGCTCACCAGCTGCCCCGTCTCGGTGCCCAGCGCCTGCCGGTGCATCACGAAGAAGTCGCCGTCGAGCTCGAGCGGCTGCGCCTCGCCGCACAGGTACTGCGGCTCGAGAAACGTTCGTTCACCGCCGAGCCGCCGCTTGTCGAGCGTCAGCTGCTTGCGCTCGGTCGTGCCGTCGCGCTCGCTCGTCAGCCACCCACGGCCCGTCTCGGCGCTGACCCGCAGCACGCCCTTGCTCGACGTGCAGGTGACCTTTCGGTCAGACACCGCCTTGCCGCTCTGCAGGTCGAGCACCGTGTACGTGCCGTCGGTCAGCTTCACCCGCACGAACGCGCCGTCGTCGCAGACGTTGCCGTCGGCGGCGCTCAGGTTCGCCGTCACCTCGGTCTCGAGCGACGGCAGCCCCCAGCCCTCGATGACGTACGGCGCGCGCGGCGCGTGCAGCCACAGCCGGTTGCCTGCGAACGCGAACACCGAGAGCGCTCCCGGTGAGCGCTGGTTCAGCCGCTTGCCCGTGCGCAGCTCGAGCACCGCGATGCGTGACGTGCTGCTGTCTTCGTCTTCACGGTACTCGTCGACGACGAGCGTATCGCCCGAGAGCCAGGCGCCGGTCGCGCCGTCGGGGCCGCGAAAGTGGGCGTACGTGAAGCCCGCGCCCATCGCGACCGCGGTGAGGCCGACCGTGAAGATGAGCGTGTAGCGGCCCGAGTGGTCAGGCTTCTCGCTCATCAGCTCGCGCCGAGCTTCTCGATGAGCTCCGCCAGCTCGCGTTTGAGCTGTGCGTCGGTCTCTTTCTGCGTCTCGATGTTGCGAACGCTCGTCAGCACCGTCGTGTGGTGCTTGCCGCCGAACTTCTCGCCGATGACGGGAAACGAAGCGTCGGTGAGCGTGCGGCACAGGTACATCGCCACCTGCCGCGCCTGGCTCACGTGTTTCGTGCGCCGCTCGCCCTTCAGCTCTTCGACCGCGACCTTGTAGTAGCGCGCGACCTCACGCTGAATCGCGTCGACGTCGACGGCCCGGCGCGCTGGCAAGATGTCTTTCAGCACCTGCGCGGCGAGCTCTTCGGTGATGGGCTGCTTCGTGAGCGAATGCACCGCTGCGAGCTTGATGAGCGCGCCCTCGAGCTCGCGCACGTTCTTCTGCACGTGGCGCGCGATGAAGTGGGCGACGGGGTCGGGCAGCTCGACCTGATCGGCGTCGGCCTTCTTCTTCAAGATGGCGACGCGCATCTCGAAGTCGGGCTCTTGAACGTCGGTGATGAGCCCCATCGCGAAGCGGCTGCGCAGCCGGTCTTCGAGCCCGGGAATTTCGGCCGGCACCGTGTCTGACGTCAGCACCACCGCCTTCGACGTCTGGTGGAGCGCGTTGAACGTGTAGAAGAACTCGTTCTGCGTCTCTTGCTTCTTGCCGAGGAACTGGATGTCGTCGATCAGCAGCACGTCGCACTCGTCGCGGAACTTGCGGCGAAAGTCGGTCATGCGCCCGTCACGAACGCTCTCGATGAACTGGTTCGTGAACTCTTCGCTCGACAGGTAGATGATTCGCGCCGCCGGGTTGCGCTGCAGCACCCGGTTGCCGACGGCGTGCAAGAGGTGCGTCTTGCCCAGCCCCGTGCCCCCGTAGATGAACAGCGGGTTGTAGGCGCGGCCCGGGTTCTCGGCGACGGCGTGCGCGGCCGCGGCCGGCAGCTGGTTCGAGTCTGCGACCACGTAGGTGGCGAACGTGAACTTGTCGTTCAGCTTCGCGAGCGCGCGCACCTCAGAGACCTTGGGTGCAGGCACCGGCGAGGGCAGAGGAGGCGGCGTGTCCACGATTTCGAACTCGACCTGCGACGGTGCACCCGTCGTCGAGGCGAGCGCCTCTTCCAGCAGGCCGCGGTAGTGCTCGTCAACCCAGTCGCGGAAGAAGCGGTCGTTCACTCCGAGCTTGAACCGCCCCGACTCGTAGTTCAGCGGGGTCAGCCGCTCGAGCTGCGAGACGGCGTACGCCGCACCCTTCGAGCGCAAGCTCGACAGCGCGTCGGCCCACACGTTGTCGGCACTCTTCGAGAGCACTTGGACGGTCAGAATTACCGTCTCGTGAGCCCGGCCCTCAAGCCTGATTGTCAAATGCGCGTAACGAAACGGTGATGTTTCAGCCCCGGGCCTGTGCATAAACACAGCCCGGAAAATCGGCCTCGTTTCGCGCGGAGCCCGTCCCCTGGGTTTGCTTCGAGTACGTGTGAATGAAAATCGTACTGGCGCTTCTCCACAGCTTTCATTTCACAGTTCCCACAGGGGGTCGGCGGGTGGTTCTCCACAGTTTCCACAGCGTTTCCCACAGGGCTTTTCCACAGCACTCGTGGTGTGGATCGTTTGACTTCGATGTGCTCGACGGGTACGAGCGCCGCCTACTTTTTCAGGAGCATTCTGCCGTGGCCAAGCGTGTACCCACGTATCAACCGTCGAAAGTGAAGCGCAACCGGGCGCATGGCTTTCGCAAGCGCAACGCGACGAAGGCCGGCCGGGCGGTGTTGAAGCGCCGCCGCAACAAGGGCCGCAAGCGCCTCGTCGTTCGCGCGTACTCGAAGTAGCTCAGACGCGATGGCGGCCGCGGCTCGCTTTCCCAAGAGCGTGCGGCTGCGCCGTCGCGCAGAGTTCTTGAAGCTGCAAGAGGGGAAGCAGAGCGTGCAGGTCTCGGCGGCGTGCCTGCTCGCGCTGGCGCTGCCGAATGGAAGAGAGACGGCGAGACTGGGGTTGACGGTCTCGAGCAAAGTGGGCAACGCGGTGACGCGCAATCGCATCCGCAGGCACTTGCGCGAGTGGTTCCGCACCCACATAGAAGAGCTTCCGAAGGGACACGACGTGGTCATCATCGCGCGCAGCTCGGCAGCCGCAGCCTCGGGTGAAGAGCTCGGGTCGGCCTTTGCGCGCGCCGCGTCGCTCCTGAAGAAGAAGGTCGGCGCGTGAGCGGGCCCGTCGCGAGGGGGCTGGTTCTGGTGCTCCTCGTGCCGATTCGTCTCTATCGCGCCCTGCTCTCGCCGCTGCTGCCGCGCATGTGCCGGTTTCACCCGTCGTGCAGCGTGTACGCGATGCAGGCGCTCGAGGCGCACGGCCCGTTGAAGGGGCTGTGGCTCGCGGCGCGGCGGCTCTCGAAGTGTCACCCTTTTCACCCGGGTGGCCTCGACCCGGTTCCCCCGTCTCGAAGCTGAAAGCTCACCGTGGAAAAGTTCGATCAACGACAGCGGCTGCTCCTCGTCATCGCCCTGTCGTTCGGGTTCATCACGTTGTTGCAGGTGGTGTTCGGCGAGAAGCCCGACCCGAACGCTGTGGCGACGGCCGGCGCTGATGCGGGTGTGGTGGTGGCTGCCGCGACCTCTGATGGCGGCGCCGAAGTGGCGGCGGCGCCGGCGGTGGTCGACGCCGACGGCGGCGTCGCGGCGGTGATGGCGGCCGGCGGCACTCCCGCCGAGGTGGCGAAGGTGCTGCCGATGCGTGAGCTCGACCGGGTGCGCCGGCAGATGAACCTGAGGTTCTCGACCGAGGGTGGCTCTTTGACGAGCGCGGTGCTGACGGGCCCGCGCGAGCGCGAGCAGCAGCAGGTGAGCATCGCCGAGGGGTTTCAGAAGCTGTTCGGCAAGAAGTTACCTCCGCCCGAGCAGATGAACATGGCGGTGCCGTCTGACGGCCAGCCGAACCCGCTCTCGGTGGGCATCGTGGGCGGGGTGCCGTTCGGGCCGAACACGCGCTACGAGGTCGTCGAAGAGACCGACCAGGCGATCGCGTTCAGGGCTTCGAACGCGGCGTGGCAGGTCGACAAGCGCTACACGTGGGAGCCCGACGGCTTCGCGCTGAACCTCGCGGTGACGGTGAAGAACCTGTCGAGCGCGGCGACGAGCGGCACGCTGTCGGTGGTGCTGCCGCGGCGCATCGACCCGAAGAGTGAAGAGAAGTCGTCGCTGTTCGGCGGCATCGGCAACGAGGCGAAGGTGCACTGCCTGGTGGGTGATGACCTGGGCACGCACGCGCCGAGCGAAGACCCGATCGAAGACGCGAAGGGCGCGGTGAAGCTGGCGGCGATCGACCAGCAGTACTTCTTGGCGGCGGTGTACCCGAAGGGCGAGTCGATCGACGGGGCGTGCAGCGTGCTGACGTCGCCGACGGTGCGGGTGGCGTCGGTGTCGACGCCGATTGCGCTGCAGGCGGGTGAGTCGAAGACGATCGAGCTGGCGGCGTTCATGGGGCCGAAAGACTTCGAGCTCTTGAAGGCGACGGGTCACGGGCTCGAGAAGACGGTCGACTTCGGGTGGTGGGCGGTCATCTGCAAGGTGCTGCTGGCGGTGCTGCAGTTCTTCTTCCGCCTGGTGGGCAACTGGGGCCTCGCCATCATTCTGCTGACGGTGAGCGTGAAGGTGCTGCTCCTGCCGCTGACGCACAAGGCGATGGTGTCGGCGGAGGCGATGAAGAAGCTCCAGCCGAAGATGGAGGAGATCAAGAAGAAGTTCCCCGACGACCGTGAGCGGCAGAACGTCGAGGTGATGAAGTTGTACCAGGAGGCGAAGGTGAACCCGCTCGGAGGGTGCCTGCCGCTGTTGCTGCAGCTGCCCATCTGGGCGGCGCTCTTCACGACGCTGCGAACGTCGTACGACCTGTACGGTGAGCCGTTCTACGGCCCGGTGTGGACGGACCTGACCTACAAAGACCCGACGTACCTGCTGCCGTTCGCGCTCGGCATCACCATGATCATCACCCAGCGCCTGCAGCCGCAGATGATGGACAAGCAGCAGGCGTTCATCTTCACGTGGATCATGCCGGTGTTCTTCACCGCGCTGATGATGAACTACCCCGCCGGTCTCTCGCTCTACATCTTCACCAACAACCTCCTGTCGATTCTTCAGCAGTTCCTTTTGAGAAAATATCTGGAAAAAAAGGGAATCGCGGCCCCGCGCTCGAAGGGCGGGGGCAGCCCACCGGGTCCCGGTGACAAGCGGCTGAAGGAGTCGGCTTCGTGAGTGCTCCTGCCGTCGCGGTCGTGCCGCCCACGCCGGTGGCGCCCGAGGTGAAGCGGGCGCAGGTCGAGCAGCTGCTCGGCGAAATCTTCCGGCTCGCCGAGTGGCCCGCGCGGCTCGAGCTGCGCGACGACCCCGACGGCGGCATCGCGGTGGCGGTGCACTTCGCCGGTGAGGTGCCGGGCGTGACGCCGGGCAAGAAGAGCTACGTCGTCGACTCGCTGCAGTTTCTGGTGAACAAGGCCGTGAACCGGCCGGGCGTCGAGAAGCGCTGGGTGACGCTGGGGGTCGGTGGTTTCCCCGAGCCGAAGGCCTCGGCGCCTCCGCCCGTGGCGACGGCACCCCAGGCGAGCGCCCCGAAGGCGCAGAAGCCGGCTCGGGCTGCGCCGCCCCCGCCCGCGCCGAAGGCCGAGGCGCCCGTGGCCGAGGTGGCGGTCTCGCCCGAGTGGGCCGCCCTCGGCGCTTCGCTCTCGGGCAAGGCCGTAAAGCATGGGCGGCACTATGCGGTGATGGGGTTGAGTCACGCCGAGCGTGCGCAGCTCGCGAAGGCCAGCGTGGCGCCGGGCGTGAAGGTGAAGGTCGAGGGTGAAGGGCACTTCACTCGGGTGGCGTTCACGCCCGAGAAGGTGGTGCCGATGCCGCGAAAGATGCAGTTTCCCGACGACGACGACGGTGACGACGAGGGGTGAGCCGTGGGCAAACCGAAGAGCCTCAAAGACAAGCTGTGGGGCGCGGCCGTGCTCAAAATGTCGTTCAGGCTGAAAGACTCGGAAGACTCGCCCGCGTATCGGGCCATCTACCCTGGCGTGCTGCGAGACCTGGGCGTCGATGACGCCGAGGTCGAGAAGTACATCGCCGAGAACCGGGAGGCCGTCGAGAAGGCGGCCCGGGGCTCTTCGGGCGGGGAGCCGAGCGCCGAGTAGGCGGGTGTTCCACGTGGAACGTTGGCCGTTCGTGCGTCGGGCTTGCCCGTGTGGCGAGGGTCTTAGGGTTTCGCGTCGCGCTCGTTCGTGACGGCCGGGGCCGGGGACGACTTGATGACGTCGGGCTTGGCTCGTGGCGATGGGGCTCTGGGTTCGCGCGCGCTCGCTCGGGACGGCCGGGGCCGACGACGTCTCGGGGCTGGGGTCGTTCGACACTCTCGCGGAGCCGGTCGCTGTGCTCGCCGGCTCGAGACCAGGCGTGCCCTCCACGGCCCCGGCCCCGGCCGTCACGAATGGCACGGCGCGAATCACGACTCCCGACGTTCCACGTGGAACATCCATTGAGTCAGGTGGGGCTTTGCCGTAACGGTGAGGCGTGGCTCAGCACTCGACCATTGCTGCGATTGCGACGGGCCCGGCCGCGGGCGGCGTCGGTGTCATTCGCATCTCGGGCCCGGCTGCGCTCGAGGCCGCGCGGCGGGTCGTCCCTGCCCTGCCGCTCTTTCCCGAGCCACGCCACGCCTACTTCGTGAACATCGCCGGGCTCGATGACGGGCTCGCCCTCTGCTTTCCGGCACCCAACTCGTACACCGGCGAAGACGTCGTCGAGCTCATGCCGCACGGCAGCCCGAAGCTGCTTTCGATGGTGCTGCGGCGGCTGCTCGAGCACCCTGCCCTTCGCCTCGCCGAGCCGGGCGAGTTCACCCGTCGCGCGTTCGTGAACGGGCGCATCGATCTCGCCCGCGCCGAAGCCGTCGCCGACCTCGTGGTCGCCACCTCTGAGGCCGCCGTGCGCTCTGCCGCAGCCCAGCTCTCGGGCGAGCTCAGCCGCCGCATCGCCGCCGTGAAGGAGCGCCTCGTGCCCCTGCACGCCGACCTCGAGGCCTCGCTCGACTTCCCCGACGAGGCCGAGGGCGCCGACGATGGCGCCGGCGCGCGACTCGACGCGGTGCTCTTCGAACTGCGCGCTCTCGCGGCTCAAGGAGCGCGAGGCGCCCTCGCCCGCCGCGGCGCCCACGTCGTGCTGTACGGGCCCGTCAACGCCGGCAAGTCGACCTTGTTCAACGCCCTGCTCGGCTCGAGCCGCGCCCTCGTCGACGCGGAGCCCGGCACCACCCGCGACGTGCTCGAGGCCACGGTCGAGCTCGGCGGCCTCGCCGTGACGTTCGTCGACACCGCGGGCCTGCGCGAAGGTGCGGGTCGCGTCGAGGCGCTCGGCATCGAGAAGACCCGCGCAGCGCTGAAGGGCGCAGACCTGGCGCTGCTCGTGGTGCCGCCCGGCGCGGCCGACGTCGACGCCTGGCGGCGCGAGGCGACCAGCGAGGTGGTGGTGGTGGCCGCGAAGGCCGACCTCGGCACGACCGCCGATGGGCACGCCGTGAGCGGCCTGACCGGCGCCGGCGTCGCCGAGCTGAAGGCGCTCGTCGCGGGCCGCCTCGGCGCCGAACGCAGCGAGGCGGTGGCGCTGGCGAGCGAGCGGCACCGCGAGGCGCTGGGCCGCGCGGTCGAAGCCCTGCAGCGCGCTCGGGCCGCCGTCGAGGTCGCCACGCTCGAGGTCGTGGCCGGCGAGACCGCTGCCGCGCTCCACGCGCTCGACGACATCACGGGTGAGGACGCGAAGACCGAGTTGCTCGACGCGATCTTTCGCCGCTTCTGCATCGGAAAGTAGCGGGCGCTGAGAATCGGTGCGTCGTCGCTCCAAGGG
>JAEUJP010000905.1 GCA_016793725.1 Myxococcaceae bacterium
ACCAGCTTCGACAGCTCGTCACGGGCCCCGCGGTCGTAGAGCAGCCCGCGCAACAACGCGACCAGCGCCCCCGTCATCGCCACCGAACAACAGTCGGCCGAACGAATTTCCATCACGCGCTTGATGCGCACCTCGGGGAACAGCGTCGACAGGTGATCGACCCAGTCGTCGTACAGCGCCGGCTTGCCCTCGAAGCCGTCGGCCAGCAGCTGCCGAAACGTCATGCGCGGCCCGAGGTACTCGCCGCGCCGCCTCAAGAAGAGCAACGGCGCATCGAGCGCCCACTCGACGTACGCGCGGTACGAAAACGAGCCGTCGAACATCGACGGCAGGTAGCCGCAGCGCGCCGGGTCGACGTCGCCCCACACGTGTGAGCGGTACGAGAGGAACCCGGTCTCGCGCCCGACCTTGAGCGGGCTGTTTGCGTAGAGCGCCACGAGCAGCGGCGACACCCGCGCCGAGAGCGACATCATCTCGGCGCACTCGGCCTCGTCGGCCCAGTCGAGCGACACCTGCCCCGTCGCCGTCATCAACATCATGTCGTGCGCCAGCGTGCCGCGCGCGCCCAGCGTCTCGCGCATCACGCGGTAGCGGGTCTTCGGCATCCACGGCATGTCGGCGATGCGCTCGAACGGCCGGTACCCCAGCGTCACCGCCCGCAGGCCCAGCGGCTGGAGCACCGCCTTCAGCTCGGCCGCGTGCTTCAGGTTCTCGTCTTGCGCCGCGCGCGCCGTCTTCACCGCGCTGCCCGACAGCTCGAACTGCCCGCCCGGCTCGAGCGACAGCGTCGCGTTGCCGCGCGTCATCGCGATCACCGGCAGCCCTTCGGCCTCGCGGTGCTCTTTCCACCCGTGCGCCGCGAAGCCCGCCAGCACCCGCTCGATGCCCGAGGTGTACGCCGGAGGCACCGCCCCACCCTTCGGGTAGATCAGCTTCTCGTGCTCGAGCCCGATGAGCCGGTCGCCGGCCTTCTTCTCGGCTGCGCGAAAGTAGCCGACCAGGTCGTCGACCGTCGTGACCGCCCGCGCTTCGCTCTGCTTCGCATCCAGCGACATTTCGAAAGGTTCAGATGCCCACAGACGGCAGTGGTTTCACACTTATAACGTCATTCTGATCATGCCCAGCGACAGCCCCGTGCCCACGTTGAGCGGTGGGCTCAGCGACTTCTTCGTCGGCCTCGGTCTGCCGTTTCGCAGCCTCGGCCTCATCTTCAAGGGCGGCAAGCTCCGCACCCTGAGCGTCGTGTCGTTCGTGGTCACCGGCCTCACCCTCGTCGGCCTCGTCGGCCTCATGTGGGACTTCGCGTGGCGCATCACCCGCGCCATCGTCAGTGAAGGTGCGCTCAGCTGGCTCGTCGGTCTTCCCATCTTCGCCGCCATCTTCATTCCCGCGGCGCTCACCGTGCCGAACCTCGTGCTCGCCCCGCTGCAAGACCCCATCTCTGAGGCGACCGAAGAGCGCTGCGGCAACTTCACGGCCCCGAGGTTCTCGCTGCCGCTCTTCATCAAGTCGATTGGAACGTCTCTCGCCCACACGGCGTCACGTCTGGCGATCATCGTGCTCGGCTTCATCGTGCTCTTCCCGCTCCACTTCGTGCCCGTGCTCGGCAGCGCCGTCTACTTCGCCGCCAGCACCGCCTGGGCGGCCTGGTGGCTCACCGCCGAGTACCTCTCGGGCCCCATGGCCCGCCACCTCATGCCCTTCAAGCGCGTGACCGCCGCCATGCGCGCGCGCCCGATGGTCAGTCTGGGCTTCGGGCTCGCCCTCTACGTCGTGCTGTGGGTGCCGGTGTTGAACTTCTTTCTGGTGCCGGTGGCCGTGGTGGGAGGAACATTGCTCTTCCGTGCGTTGCACACCTCGCCCACCTTCCTTGAAGGGCCGGTAAGCCCTGGTTAGGCTTCGCTACATCTCCCCGAAAGAACAACATGTACTTCCTTAAGCGCGCACTCCTCGTCACCGCGTTGCTGGTCACCTGGGCGCTGGTCGGCTCCGACCGCGCACCGCTCCCGTTGACCATCTCTGACGCGATGGCGGCACCGTCGCGCGGCGGCGACGACCTCGACGAGAAGGGCGGCAAGGCCCAGCACGACCTGTCGGCCATGCGGGTCTTCTCGAAGGTCATCATCTACGTGAAGGACAACTACGTCGACCCTCGGCGCGTGAAGCCGAAAGAGATGATGGTGTCGGCCCTCGAGCTCGTCGAGAAGCAGG
>JAEUJP010000004.1 GCA_016793725.1 Myxococcaceae bacterium
TTGCTCGAAGACCTGAGCCTCGCCCGCAAGCGCAACGAGGCCGCCCTGCTCGAGATCGCCGACAAGAACCGCGAGATCGCCGAGCGCGCCACCATGGCGCTGCGCGAGCTCTCGAACCCCATCATCGCCGTCTGGCAGGGCATTCTCACGCTCCCCGTCATCGGCACCGTCGACACCGAGCGCAGCACCGACATGATGGAGGCCCTGCTCGCCCGCGTCGTCGCCGACCAGGCCACCCACGTCATCATCGACATCACCGGCGTTCAGGTGCTCGACACCCGCACCGCCGACCACTTCATTCGTATGGCCAAGGCCGTGCGCCTGCTCGGCGCCGAGTGCTACCTCACCGGCATCAGCTCGGCTGTCGCCCAGACCATGGCCTCGCTCGGCATCGACACCTCGGGTGTGCGCACCCGGCGCCGCGTGTCTGACGCCCTCGCCGAAGCGTTCACCCAGCTCAAGCTGAAGGTGGTCAGCTTGTAGCCGGTGTCGGCGTTGCGGCAGCTTTTCGCGGTTTGGCAGAATTTGCCGCATGAAAACCAAAGGGGCTGTCGTCGTCGCGGCGCTGGTGCTGTTGATGTCGTCGTCTACGGTCGAAGCCGACCCGCACTGCCGGCCGGTGGTCGGCACGTTCGACCTGATTCCCGAGACCGGTGCGTGCGCGTCGCCCGTCGGCGTCTGCGGCAAGGGCACGTTCAAGGGGCTCCTGCGCGGGCCGTACGTCTCGCTGCTCACGAGCCTGACCCCGACGCCCGACACGCCGCTCACGAGCGCGGTGCTCATCACGGGCGACACCGATCTCGTCGCGCGCCTCGGCCACCGCACCGGCACGCTTCACTTCAAAGACAGCGGCGCGTTCAACACGGCGGGCGAGGGTGAGTTCGCCGAGCTGTTCGCGATCACCTCGGGCACCGGCGACTTCGCGGGCGCGACCGGCAACCTGTTTCTCACCGGCAAGTACGACTTCGCCGCCGGCGGTGAGGGCATCTATCACGGCAGCGTGTGCCTGCCCTGACGCGGCTCGTCTCGAGCTGATACGGGGCGGGGTCAGATGCCCGCCGCCGCCCTGTTGGTCGCCCTCGTCGCCGCCCAGACCCGCACCTTCTTCACGCTGCCGGCGTCGAACGGCCACACCACCGTTCTCGCCGACACGCGCAGCGCGACGGTGAACACGTTTCGCGAGCGCCCGCCGGCCACCGAAGAGTTCGAGCTCGACGGCGCCGGCAACGTCGTCTTCGAGAACGGCCAGCCGAAGGTCATTCGCACGCGCAACCTGCTCTTCGACGCGTACTTCGGCGTGCGCGTGAACGGCGCGCAGCGGTGGCTCAGAGAGCTCGTGCCGACGTCGTCGGGCTACGAGGGCGGCGTCATCACCTGGGTGCAGACCTTCAGCGGCCTCACGCTCACCACCTACCTCTTCGCGCCGCGCGCGCTCGAGCACGCGGGTTACGTGGCGCTGCTGCACGTCGAGGGCGCGGGGGCGACGAGCGCCTTCGCGCTCCACAACTTTCACCTCGGCTTCGGGCGGCCCACGCCCGGCGTCAACGGCGAGACCGTCGTGGTGGCCGCGAACCGCGACGTGCTCGAGCGCGCGTTCGCCGGCGTGGTCGTCACCCGCCCGCTCGGCGCCGTGCAGCACGCGCTCGCGTGGAACCCTTCGTCGCCCGCCGGCAACAACGGCTACCAGCTCGTGCAGACCGGCAGCGGCGACTACCCCGACTCGAGCGGCGACCTCGGCGTCGCCGACGACTGGGCCAGCGCGTACCAGTTCGGCGTGAGCGGGGCTGACGTGTGGCTCGGCGTCGCCGTCGCGCACCACGGCGACCCGTTCGCGGGCGCGACGGTGCAGGGCTGGCTCGACGCCTACGTCGGCACCAAGACGCCGCAGCAGCTGCTCGCAGACGAGCGCGCGCACTGGGCGGCGTTTCAGGCGGGCCTGAACCTGCCCGCGGGTCTCGGCGCAGACGAGCTGAAGGTCGCCCGGCAGTCGGCCGTGATGCTGGCGATGGCGCAGGTGCGCGAGGGCTCGGCGTACCTGCGCGAGCACCTGACGCGCGACGGTGAGGTTCGCCGCTCGCGCTTCTCGACGACGCTGCCGGTCACCGTGAACCACCGCGGGCGCGGCGCGGTGCTGGCGAGCCTGCCGCCGGGCGAGTGGACGTACGCGTGGGTGCGCGACGGCGCGTACGCGATCGCCGGCATGGCGAGCGTCGGCATGACGGCCGAGGCCCGCGACGCCACCCGCTTTCTGCTCGACGCCGACACGCTGCCGAGCCTCACGCGCTACCTCGGCTTCGGCCTGCCCGAGCAGGACTACAACGACTTCGGCCCCAACGTTGAGTACGACGGCTACGGCCTCACGCTCTGGGCGATGGCGAAGGCCGGCGTCGACGACGACGTGAAGGCGCGCCTCATCGCCGACGAGATCGTGCGGCTCATCGAGCCCGCCACGGGTCTGATGAAAAAAGACTCGTCGATCTGGGAAACCCACGTCATGGGCCGCGAACGGACGTGGACGTACACGAACATCACCGCCGTGCGCGGGCTGTGCGACGCCTGGGCGATGACCGGCGAGACGAGGTACCGCGACGCCGCGCTCGCCCTGCGCGCGAACATCGCCGCGAAGCTCACCGACCCGAGCGGCGCGCTCGCCTCGAACCGCGAAGAGCTGCAGGCCGGGCGCGGCTACGCCGACGCCGCCGTGCTCGACGCGTTCGAGCTCGGGCTGTTTCGCAGCGACGGCCGCATCGCGCGCGCGACGCTGGCGCTGCTCGACGCGCAGCTGAAGACCGCCTCGGGCCCCGGCTGGTCTCGCAACGACGATCGCACCGACACGAACAACCTGTCGCCGTGGGGCAGCGAGTACGACAGCGCCGAGTGGGTCATCACCGATCTGCGCGGCTCGCGGCTGAAGCCCGCCACCCGCGCCCACACCACCGCGCAGGCCGCCGCGAACGTGGGGCTGATTCCCGAGACCTACGACGAGAACACCGGAGCGTGGAAGTTCAACGCCCCCATGATCGGCTTCGGCGCCGGAGCCTACCTGCTCGCGCTCGCCGCCCCCGAAGCCCCGGCGTGCGGCGCGTACTACGACGAGGGTGGAGTCGACGCAGGGAGCGAGCCGGTCGACGCGGGCACGTCGATGCCGCCGACCCCGACGGCGCCGAAGGGCTGCGGCTGCTCGTCGTCGCCCCTCGCCGGTGCCATCGTGCTCGCGCTGCTGAGCCCGAAGCGACGCAAGACCAGACCTCGAACCCCTTGAAGCCCTGGCCATGCCCGCAGGGGCCAGGTGTCGGGCCGTCTTGTAAACGCCTCGCGCCGTGCGCTAACCGTCTGTTCCGCATGCGGTCGCTGCTCGCTCTCGTCGCTCTCGTCGTCGCCGTCACCGCCTGCAAGCCGGGCCCCATCGACCCGCCCGACTCGGGCATGAACGAGCCCGAAGGCTGCAGCGTCTCGTTCACCCACCGCGCCCGCTCGACCGCCTCGACGGTCTACGTGGTGGGCGAGTGGAACCAGTTCGACCGCCAGAAGCACCCGCTCAAAGACCCTGGCGCCACCAACACCTGGTCGGGCACCTTCAAGCTCCCGCCCGGCACGTGGTCGTACGTGTACCTCGAGAACGGGCAAGAGGTGGCCGACGACGAGGGCTCGGCGATTCGCTACGTCGAAGGGCGCGCCTGGTCGGCCCTGCGCGTCGCCGACTGCACGAAGCCGCTGCTCGTGCCGCAGCCCGGGTCGGTCGTGAACGCGAGCGGCAGCTTCTCGATCGATCTCGCCGCCTTCGAGGCCGACGCCGTCGAGATCTCGCTCTCGGGCCCGGGTGGCCCCGCGTCGAGCAGCCAGATGGCGATCAGCGGCGGCGCGCTCACGTACTCGGCGACCGGTCTTCAGCCCGGCAAGTACACCGCGAGGCTCACGCCGACGAAGGCGGGCCAGCGCGGCGAGACCGTGCTGTTGCCGTTCTGGGTCGAGGCCGAGCCGTTTCGCTACACCGACTCGCCTCTCTACATGTTGATGCTCGATCGGTTTCGCAACGGCGACACCGCGAACGACAACCCCGGCCCCGGCACCGCCCGCTTCGAGGGCGGCGACCTCGTCGGCCTCGAGGCCGCCATTCGTGAGGGGTACTTCGACGCGCTGCACGTGAAGGCCATCTGGGTCTCACCGTGGCAGACGCAGCCGACGCGCGTGTTCCCCGACGGGTCGAACACGGTCTCGGGCTACCACGGCTACTGGCCGGTCAAGGCGCGCGAGGTCGACCCCAGGTTCGGCGGCAACGGCGCCTTGAAGACCATGGTTCAAGAGGCGCACCGTCACGGAATCCGAATCGTGATGGACGCCGTACTCAACCACGTGCACGAAGATCACGAGTACTTCGTCGACCCGGCGAAGCGTTCGTGGTTCCGCACCGGCTGCAACTGCGGCAGCTCGGCGGCCTGCGGGTGGGACAACGCGGCCCTCACCTGCCTCTTTCGCGAGTACATGCCCGACATCGACTGGACCCAGAACGCCGCCAGCGATCAGTTCGTCAGCGACATGGTCTGGTGGATGGAGGAATTCGACCTCGACGGCATTCGCATCGACGCCGTGAAGCACGTCGAAGACGCCGCCATCATCAACCTCACCAACCGCGTGCGCGAGCGCTTCGAGACCGCCGGCACCGACTACTACATGTTCGGCGAGACCTTCACCGGCGACGTCGGCACCATCAAGCGCTACATCGGCAAGAACAAGCTCGACGGCCAGCTCAACTTCCCCCTGTTCATGCAGATGCCCGAGACCGTCTTCGGCCGCGACGATCAGGGCATGCAGCAGGTGCGCTCGGCCACCGCCGGCTCGCTGTCGAGCTTCGCCGGCGCCACCATGGTCGACTTCGTCGGCAACCACGACGTCGCCCGCTTCATCACCAAGGCCGACCCCATGAACCGCGACCGTCAGGGCAACGGCTGGTCGAACCTGCCGGGCGCGCCGGTCGGGCAGCTGCCCTACGACCGCCTCTACCTCGCGTTCGCCCACCTCATGACCACCCCCTCGGTGCCGCTCATCTATTACGGCGACGAGTACGGCGAGTGGGGCGGGGCAGACCCCGACAACCGCCACTTCTTGAATCGCGAAGCCACCTACTTCCCCGAGCAGCGCGCGCAGATCGACCGCATGAAGAAGCTGCTCGCCGCGCGCGCGAAGCTGCGCGGCCTGCGCCGCGGCCCGCTCGTCGACCTGTGGTGCAACAACGAGCCGTGGGGCTCGGGGCAGGGCAACCTCTACGCCTACGCGCGCACCGACGCAGACCCGAAGCACTCCGCCGTCATCGTGCTGAACCTCACCACGAACGTGTGGTCGGGCGTCAGCGTCACCTTCCCCCCGGCGCTGCAGTGGTCGTCGGGCACGCTGCGCGAAGAGCTCGCCGGGCGCGACATCGCGTTCACCAACTCAACGGTCACCGTCGACGTGCCGGCGCGCGGTGCCGTCATTCTGAGCCTCAAATGAAGATGAGATCTCTCTCGATCGTCCTCGTGATCGTCGCGGTGGCCTGCGCCTCCGACGAACGGCCGCGCCTCTACTTCGCCAGCGAGCTGCCCCCTGAAGGTGCGCTCGTCGAAGCTCCACCCGCGCTCTACGACCCGGCCATCGACGCGCCCCGCATGGTGCCGATCACCGCCGACGGCATTCGCAGCCTGCAGTTTCTCGGGCCCACCATCGTCGTCGACGCCGAGGGCAGGCCGAAGGGGGTCAACTTCGCGCTCTACTCGCAGCGCGCCGAGAAGGTGCGCCTGCTCTTGTTCGACCACCAAGACGCCGACCAGGCCACGCGCACGTTCGAGATGACCCGCACCGGCGACGTGTGGAACGTGTTCGTCGAGGGCGTCGGCCTCGGCCAGATGTTCGGCTACGTCGCGTGGGGCCCGAACTGGGTCTTCAACGACAAGTGGTTTCCCGGGTCGCCCGAGGGCTTCGTCAGCGACGTCGACTTCGCCGGCAACCGCTTCAACCCCAACAAGCTGCTGTTCGACCCGTACTGCAAGGCGTTCACGCGCGACCACGACTGGTCGAAGGGCTCGGCCGGCACGGGCCCCTTCCGCACCCAGTCGACCTACGGCGCCGCCATGAAGTGCGTCATCGTGAAGTCGAAGCACACCTGGAGCGACGCAGAAAAGACGTTTCGCGAGAATCGCAAAGACCAGAACTGGGTCGGCCACCGGTGGAACGATCTCATTCTCTACGAGGTGCACCCCAAGGGCTTCACCGCGAACTCGGCCTCGAAGGTGCTGCACCCCGGCACGTACCGCGGCTTCGGCGAGAAGGCCGACTACCTCAAGGCGCTCGGCATCACCGCCGTCGAGCTCTTGCCGCCCTACGAGAAGCCGCTCGACGGCGGCTACTGGGGCTACAACACGCTGTCGTTCTTCGCGCCCGAGCTGTCGTACTCGTGGCGGCGGCAGCGCGAAGAGGTCATCGACGAGTTCAAGTGGATGGTCGAGGAGCTTCACAAGCGCGGCATCGAGGTCATTCTCGACGTCGTCTTCAACCACAGCGGCGAAGGGGGCCTGTGGCGCGAGAAGATCTACCAGCAGTCGCAGACCGCCCCATGGAACCTCGACCCCCAAGAGATCGCGTCGCTGTTCAGCTACCGCGGCATCGACAACGCGTCGTACTACGCGCTGCCGCCGAACAACGGCCGCGAGTACTGCGACTACACCTCGGTCGGCAACACGATGCGCTGCAACGGCACCGTGATGCGGCGCCTCATCATCGACTCGCTGCGCTACTGGGTCAGAGACCTGCACGTCGACGGCTACCGCTTCGATCTCGCGCCCGCGCTCGGCGCGAAAGATCTCGAGTGGAACAACTGCCCCACCAGCCAGGACAAGGCGAACAAGAGCGGCATCTGGTGGGACCCCGACAACTCGGTGCTGCGCGAGATCATCGACGACCCCGTGCTCAACGCGCACAACACCCGCATCATCGCCGAGCCCTGGGGCGGCGGCGCCTACGCGGTCGGCCAGTTCCCCAACTCGAACGTCAGCACGACGAACGGCTGGGGCGAGTGGAACGCCTGGTTCCGCGACTGGGCCCGCTCGTTCGTCAACTACGACGACTGGGGCGTCTCGAAGCCCGAGGGCGGCGGCAACGTGCTGCCTGAAAAAGACGGCGGCAACATTCTGCTCGGCACCTCACGCCTCTACGAGCACAACGGCAGAAAGCCGTACCACGCCGTCAACTTCGTCACGATTCACGACGGCTTCACCATGTACGACCTCGTCTCGTACAACCAGAAGGTCAACGACTGCTCGCCGCTCAACCCCATCTGCTGCACCGCTCCGTTGAGCGCGTTCTGCGACGAGTCGAAGCGCAGCGGCACCGACGACAACCGCTCGCGCAACTGGGGCGACGAAGACACCAAGCGCCAGATCATGCGCAACTTCTTCACCTTCATGATGGTCTCGCAGGGCACCCCGATGCTCTTCGGCGGCGACGAGTGGCTCCGCACCCAGCTCGGCAACAACAACACGTACACGCCCGAGGCCGACAACCCCTACTCGTGGCACGACTGGGGCGCGTGGGAGGCGAAAGACGACCGCGCCCGCATGTTCGACTTCGTCTCGCAGCTGACGAAGTTCCGCAAAGACCACGCCGACCAGCTCGCCTCGACCGCCTACAACTCGGTGCCCGTCGAGTGGAGGTCACCCACCGGCGGCCAGCCCGACTGGCCCGGCCGTACGCTCGCGATCTCGTACCCGGGTCAGCTCGCCGTGCTCATCAACATGACCGGCGGCAACGTGAACTTCACGCTGCCCGCGGGCCGCTGGCGCCGCCTCATCGACACCCAGGCCTACTTCGACACCGCCGCCTACCTGAACATGAACGCGCTGCCGCTGCGCAGGTCGCAGAACGCCTCGCTCGAGGCCCCCGTCGAGCTGCCGGCCGCCGAGTATGGCGTCGCCGCGCGGTCGATCGTCGTCGTCGAGCCGTTCTAGGCACTGCGAGCAACCTCGGCCACCGAAGTGGGCGCTGGGCTCGTCGCTGCGCCCCGCCCTGGAGGCGACCGCGTTGTGGCCGGGACGCGACCGGACTGTTGAGTAAATTAAAGTGGCACTTTAAGTTACTCAGAGGTGAAGACCCTCGTTCGTGACCTCGAGCCCAGGCTGGTTCGCGCCGCCAAGGGCTTCGGCGCCATCGTGCTCACCGGCCCCCGCCGAGCCGGCAAGACGTTCTGCCTGCGCCACGCGTTTCCTTCGGCGTCGTACCAACTGCTCGAAGACCCCGAGACCATCGCGCGGGTGCGCAGCGACCCGCGGGCCTGGCTCGACGAGCTGAAGTTGCCGGTCATCATCGACGAGGTTCAGCACGCGCCCGAGCTGCTCCAGTGGATCCGCGCGCGCATCGACCGCGCGCCGGCGAAGAACGGGCAGTGGTTCATCACCGGCTCGCAAGACTTTGCGCTGATGAAGGGGGTAACCGAATCGATGGCGGGGCGAGCCGCCATCTTCCAGATGTTGCCCTTGTCGGCACACGAGCTCGACCGGTGGGACCTGCTGCGCGGTGGCTACCCCGAGGTCTGGCAGCGGCCAAAGCTCGCCGCCGACTGGTTCCGCTCCTACGTGCAGAGCTACCTCGAGCGTGACGTGCGCGACGTCACCCACGTGAAAGACCTCGGAGTCTTTCGCCGTTTTTTGAGCCTCGCAGCGATGCGCTCGGGCCACCTTCTCAACAAGAGCGAGCTCGCCCAGCCGCTCGGCGTGAGCGTGCCCACCATCGGCCAGTGGGTCGACGTTCTTCAGACGACCGGCGTCGTCCAGCTGGTGCACCCGTACTTCGAGAACTTCGAGAAGCGGCTGCTCAAGACGCCCAAGCTCTACTTCAACGACGCGGGGCTCCTCTGCCATCTGCTTGGCTTCGACTCGCTGAAGGCTCTCGAGAAGACGACGCTGATCGGGCAGGTCTTCGAGACGTTCGTCGCGTCAGAGCTCGTGAAGCAGCAGCTCTCGAACGGGCTCGAGCGCGCCATCTACTATTTTCGCGACGAGCAGGGGCTGGAGGTCGACTTCGTGGTGCCGCGCGACTCGGGTCAAGTCGAGCTCATCGAGGCGAAGTGGACGAAGACGCCGACCCCGCCGATGGCGAAGCCGATCGGCGTGCTGCTCGAGAAGCTCAAAGGGCGGGGCTTCGGCACCGTCATCTGTCGGGGCGCAAGAGACCGCCCCGAGCGCGCCACGCTCGCTCCCGACGTCAAGGCGGTCTCGGTCGAGGCGGCTTTTCAGAACGTCGGGTGACGCAGCGCCTTCGCCCCGTCGGCGCTGAACACGTGCAGCGCGTCTGTCACCGGCTTCACCGCCACCGCCTGGCCCACCTCGATGTTGCCCTCGAAGCGCGCCGCCAGCGGCCCCGCCTCGCTCGACAGGTACGCGTAGCCGTCGAACCCCAGCCGCTCGACGCTCGTGACCGTGCCCTTCAGCGGGCCGTCGCCGGCGATGAGCAGATCTTGTGGCCGCAGCCCCAGCAGCACGTCGCCCGACGCGTCGAGCCCCGCCGGCACCGGCAGGCTGAAGCCCGCGCCCCGAAACCCTTCGGCGTCGCGCGTCGCCGGCAGCACGTTCATCGACGGCGACCCGATGAACGTCGCCACGAACCGGTTCGCCGGCCGGTGGTACAGCTCGAGCGGCGGCCCCAGCTGCTGCAGCACGCCGCCGTTGAACACCGCCACCCGCGTCGCCAGCGTCATCGCCTCGACCTGGTCGTGGGTCACGTAGATCATCGTCGTGCCCAGCCGCCGGTGCAGCGTCGCCAGCTCGCCCCGCATCTGCACCCGCAGGGCCGTGTCGAGGTTCGACAGCGGCTCGTCGAACAGAAACAGCGCAGGCCGCCGGCAGATGGCCCGACCCATCGCGACGCGCTGGCGCTGCCCGCCGCTGAGCTCCTTCGGCTTTCGCTCGAGCAGCGGCTGCAGCTCGAGCATCTGCGCCGCCTCTTTCACGCGGCCTTCGATCTCGGCGCGCGGCATGCCCCGCAGCGTGAGCCCGAACGCCAGGTTCTCGCGCACCGTCATATGCGGGTACAGCGCGTAGCTCTGAAACACCATGCCCACGTCGCGGTCGCGCGGCGGCAGCTCGTTCACCCGCCGCCCGTCGAACACGATGTCGCCCGCGTCGGCGTGCTCGAGCCCCGCGATCAGCCGCAGCAGCGTCGACTTGCCGCAGCCCGACGGCCCCACCATCACCAGAAACTCGCCCTTCACCACGTTCAGGTCGACGCCCTTCACGATCAGGTTCGACCCGAACGATTTTTTCAGGGCTTTGAGCTCGACGGCTGACACGCGCAGCGCTCGATTAGCACAGGCCGGCTTGCATTCGGGCGATGGTGCTGGTTCAAGGTACCCGTCATTCTTCCGGGGGTACTCATGGAGCAAAGAAGACATCGCAGGCTTCCCGCGTCGATTCGCATCTTCACGCGGAGCGGCCCGTCGCCGTTTCCCGACCCCGTCAAAGACATCTCGCTCGGCGGCGCCCACGTGCTCACCGGCGCTCCGCTCGCCCCCGGCACCGAGGCCGTGTTCGCGCTGCACCTGCCGCACCACGACGTACCGCTCGAGGTGAAGGGCCACGTCGTCTGGTCGAACGGCAGCGCGATGGGCGTGCAGTTTCACGGCGACGAGCCCCGGCTCACCGACTTCGTCGATCGCCTCGAGAGAGACGCGACGGCCGTTTGAAGTCTGGTATGCAGCCCGCGCTCGATGCGCCTCTCGCTGCTGCTCCTGACCTTCGTACCCTCGCTGGCGCTCGCGCAGGCGATGCCCGACCGCGTCAGCGCGAGCGGTTACTTTCGCCTCGCCGCGCGCCCCGACTGGCAGGGCGGCAACGGCCGCCTCGGCTTCTGGAACCTGCATGGCCGGCTGATGAACGAGGGCTCGTACGCAGCACTCGAGCTCAAGCTCGACCTGCTGCAGGCGGCGCCCGGCTCGAACGACCTGTGGGCCAGCGTGCACGCCCGCGTCGAGGGCGGCAGCGTCTTTTCGGGCGACACCGGCAACGGCAACCTCATCAACTTTCGCCTCTCGCAGCTGTACGTGCGCGCCGGCAACCTCCTGCTCGACAAGGTCATCTGGCAGATCGGCACGCTCGTCTATTTTTTCGGCAACCTCGGGCTCTACGACCTGCGCCCGGCCACCGTGTTCGACGACACCATGGGGGTGTCGGCCCGCTACAAGGGCGACGTCGTCGACCTCACCATCGGCTTCGGCGACAGCGGCTTCGCGAACCGCGGCCTGCAGTACAGCCCGATGTTGACCGCCGGCGGCGTGCTGCGGCTGCACCTCGGCAATCACTTCGAGGTGGGCGGCGGCGGCCAGGTCGCCTTCGAGCCCACCATCGAAGGCGCGCGCTTCTCGCCGCACCAGACCCCGAACGTTCGCTACGAAGACTTCGTTCGCCGCGAGGTGGCGCAGCGCTACGTCGAAGAGAACCCCGGGCAAGAGCTCCTCTTTCCCCGGCCCGTGGGCGCCTCGCAGTCGTCGCTGCCGTACCGCGTGGTCGGTTATCTCGGCTTCGGCAACTTCGGCCCCGTGCAGTGGAACAACCTGTTCGTCTCGTGGCGCCGCCTCGCGCCCCAGCAGAGCTACACCGAGACGTTTCAGGGCCGCGACTACAACATCTACGTCGCCGACCTCACCCGCGACCGTTATCAGTTTCAGATCGGCAACGAGCTGCAGCTGCGCATCATCCCCGGCCGGCTCGACGCCGTCTGGGCCGTGCTCTACGGCGACGACACCGATCTCGCCGACAAGCTCGCCGCGAGTGAACGAAACCGCACGTACATGTCGACCGTGCTGCGCCTGCAGGCCTACGTCACGCGCAGCTTTCACATTCTCGTCGAGTCGTCGATCGCTCAAGAGCGCAGCAAGAACGGCAACCTCTTCAGAGAGCACGTCGACTCGGTCTTCGCGAGCACCGGCGGCATCAGCGACACCCGCGGCCTCGAGCTCGGCGACTCGAACGTGCGCAACACCTGGCAGCTGAAGGCCGGCGTCGTGCTGAACCCGACCGGCATCGGCATCTACTCGCGCCCCTCGCTGCGCCTGCTCTACGGCGTTCAGTACTCGAGCCAGCAGGCCGCCTTCGGCAACGGCTTCTCTGAGTCGCTCGCCGAGTTCAACGAGTTTCCCGGGGTCGAGCGGCACTGGCACCACCTCATCAGCCTGGAGGCCGAAGGATGGTTCTGAGGCTGGCAATCATCGGCGTCGTTCTGGCGGGCTGCCTCACCAAGGTGCCGCCGCAGCAGCTCGCGCAGCAGGCGCCGATCGCCATCGCGTTCGCGGTTGACGATCTGGAAGCTGCGCCCGAGCCCTTCAAGGCCCGCCTCTACGAGGTGCTCGACAAGCGCAACCTCTTGCCGCGTGAGGTGCCGTCGTCGGTCGTCACCGCGCAGCGGCTCACCTCGCAGCGCTTCGAGGCCCTGCGCGCCGCGGCCGGCGACGCGCCGTTTCTGCTGCTCGTCGAGGTGCGCGCCCAGTTCTTCACCCAGATGGAGGGCCGCTTCCGGTGGACGGTCGCGGTCAAGTTCACCGCCGCGCGCGCCGGCGACCCCTCGACGTCAGACGCCGCCGACTTTCCCGCGGTGCTGCTGTTCGAGCACCAGAAGCACGTCGACGCCATCAACGAGGTCGCCGAGTTCGTCGCGTCGCGGCTCGCTCCGCTCGTCGACGGCCTCTTGCAGGGGCACCCCGGCGTGGTCGACGCCGGCACCATCACCTCGTCGGTCGCGCCCAACGACGCCCTCTACTTCGTCATGGTCGACCGCTTCGAGAACGGCGACCGCTCGAACGACGGGCCCGGCTTCAACGGGGGCGGCAGCTTCCACGGAGGCGACCTCGCCGGCGTGAAGAGCCGCCTCGACTGGCTCGAGCAGCTCGGCGTCGGCGACGTCTGGCTCTCGCCGGTCTTCTCGATGCGCACGGCGCCGTTCAGCGGCTACCCCGCGTGGCACGGCTACTGGGTCGAGCGCCTCGATCAGGTCGAGCCCCGCTTCGGCAGCGAGGGCGAGCTGCGCGGCCTGCGCAACGCCCTCGCCGCCCGCGGCATGGGGCTGTACCTCGACCTCGTTCTCAACCACGTCGGCCCGGGCACCGAGCTCACCCGCACCAGGCCCGCCTGGTTTCACGGCCGCGGCAACATTCAGAGCTGGGCCGACCCCACCCAGCTCGTCATGAACGACGTGCAGGGCCTGCCCGACCTCGCCGACGAGCGCGACGACGTCTACGAGTGGCTGCGCGACGCCGCCGTGAAGTGGGTGCGGCTCGTTCACCCCAAGGGCTTTCGCCTCGACGCGGTGAAGCACCTGCCGTCGTCGTTCTGGTCGCGCTTCAACGGCGAGATGAAGCGTGAGGGGGGCGCCGACTTTCAGCTGCTCGGCGAGATGCTCGACGGCGACCCGTCGGTCGTCTCGAAGGCCTGGCGAGACGGCGGCTTCACGTCGATGTTCGACTTCCCCCTGCGGTTCGCGATGGTCGACGTCTTCTGCAAGGGCCAGAGCCCCGCGCGCCTCGGCGCGGTGCTCACCGAAGACCGTCGCTACCCCGACCCCGCAGCGCTCGTGACGCTGCTCGACAACCACGACCTGCCGCGCCTCGCCACCGAGTGCCGCGACGGAGCGCCCGAGGCCGCCGTGCAGCTGCTCTACGCCATGCGCGGCGTGCCCTCGATCATCTGGGGCACCGAGGCCGGCTTCACCGGCGAGCGAGACCCCGAGAACCGCGCACCGATGAAGTTCGACGAGGCGGCGCCGATGCGCGCCGTCATCGCCGGAGCCGCCGAGCTGCGCCGCCGCCACCCGTCGCTGCGCGAAGGCGTGCCCGTGATCGTCGGCGCCACCGAGACGTCTCTCACGTTGCGCCGCATCGCCGCCCACGAGGCCGCGACGCTCATCGTCGAGGGTCGTCAGGTGCGCATGGCGTTCGAGGCGGGCGACTTCGCCGCGCAGGTCGAGACCGCGAAGAAGCAGTGGCTCACCGGCGAGAAGAAGCGCCGCGTCGACTTCACCGGCTCGGCCGGCGCGCTCGTCGTCGGCTCGGGCGCCGAGCTCGGCGGGTGGAAGCTCGAGCGCGGCCTCGAGCTGCCCGCCGCCGCCGAGCTGCCCGTCGGCGGTGTCTTCGAGCTCAAGCTCGTCTCGAAGGG
>JAEUJP010000023.1 GCA_016793725.1 Myxococcaceae bacterium
ACCAGCTGGCAGGAGCTCGACTTCGACGGCGTCGACGCGTACCGCGAGACGCCTCAGCTCGAGGCTCACATTCGAAAGTTCTTCAACCTCGCCCTCTCTGACCGCGACGAAGAAGACTTCCGCCGCAACACGCTGCTGCAGATTCGGCTGCGCTACTGGTACGAGATGAAGATCCCCTTCGCGAACCAGATCATCTTTCTCGCCTGGTACGCCGCGAACGCCGACGTCGCCCTCTACGGCGCCATCGATCGCTCGACCACCGAGAAGCAGAACATGCTCGGTCGCAGCGGCGACTCCCGCGGCTTACGCCCCCGCGCCAAGGGCATCTGGGACCCTTCGGGCAAGGGCTACCCGCCCGTCACCGCGCGCGAGATGGGCGTGCTGTGGGACATCGCGACCGGCGTCTACCCGATTCTCGGCGCCGACCGCCGCTTCTTCATACCCCTGCACGCCACGCAGTCGATGCGCATGCAGTCGAGCTTCTATCGAAAGTGGCTGGTGCACGAGTGATCACGCGCGCCCTTCGCCAGGCCAGCAAGCGCGAAGAGGGCCAGGCCCTCGTGCTCGCCTGTCTCATGGTGCTCGTGCTCTCGATCGCCGTGCTCTCGACCGTGAACCTCGGCCACGGCATCTATGAGCGCCAGCGCCTGCAGAACACCGCCGACGCCGCCGCCTACTCGATGGCCGCCCTCGAGGCCCGCGCCTTCAACTTCTACGCGTTCGTCAACCGCACCCACGTCTCGCACTACGTCACCGCCATGGTGTGGCAGTCGATCTTGTCGTTCGTCTACTTCGTCGAGGCGATGGTGGTCGACGTGCTCGGCGTCATGATGACCATCGACTGTCGCGATGACCCCGACTGGCGCGTCTCCGCGGCCTGCACCGTCATACCGATCTTCAACTCCGAGCTCGGCCGCGTCATCAGCTTCATCGGCAACGTCTTCGAGGGCTACAAGCAGCTCGTGCGCGGCCTGCTCGCGTACCTGAGACAGAACGACCCCGACCATCAGATCGGGGTGCGCATCATACCCACGTACTACGTGATGAACGGCCTGCTCACCGGCGCCGCCGAGGCCACGATGCAGGCCGCGCTGCAGCAGGTGCAGTCGAGCTCGAGCAACATCGTCTTCGAGAACGATCGCCGCGCCGACCTCACCGACTCGCGCTTCGCCATGGGCCTGCTCTCGGCCTGCATCATGTCGCGCAGCCACATGCGCGAGTCGTGGCACACCGTGAACGGCCCCACGCCGTACGGGCAGAACCACTTTCGGCCGCTCGCCCCCGACGCCCGCCGCGACAACGAGAAGGTCTCGCGCGCCAAGCGCTCGATGGGAGCCACCAGCAACGCCGCCCGCTTCGCGCTCGATCGCATCAACAACGGCCCCACGGGTATCGCCGGCCCGGGCTGGGTGACGAGCCGCAAGCTCGCCGATCTCGTCGACTTCCCTCCCGAGTACCGGCAGCTGCACGAGCTGCTCGTGCGCTACGTCGATGACCCCGACGCCCCCGGCCCCGTGCACCTCGGCAAGTGGGGCCAGACGAAGCTGCTCACGCACGCGATGCTGCAGGGCCGCAACTCGCCGCTCTCGGGCGGCAACCGCATTCGCGATTGGGAAGACCCGCCCAACTCGCCCTACGGCGCCATGGCGCAGGGTGACGATCTCGGCGCCGACGATCTCTACCGAATCAACATCGGCGAGTGGAACCAGCGCATGGAGGTCGGCCCCGTCGGCGTCAACAACCGCCACTGGTTCGCCTGCCGCCCGTCAGACCCGCCCGAAGAGTGCTGGGGCGACGCCCGCTACAGCCCCGGCAACGGCCGCAACCTGCCCACGCAGCGCATGCTCAAGACCAGCATCTGGGCCATTCACCGCGACGCGTTTTTGCCGTCGATTCACTACCGTCTCGTGCACATGGCGAACGGCGGCTCGATGTTCCCCAACGCCCCCGGCGCGCGGCCGCCGCTCAACTGGCGCCCCGGCCAAGAATGGTCCGAGTTCGGCCTGTCGGACGTTCAGATTCGCCTGCGCTTTCTCGTCGCCGACTTCACGGTGCACAAGTTCGTCGCGAACGTGCGCGGCGTCGTCGACGGCAACCACCGCTGGTACGGCATCGCCCCCTTCCCGCACTTCGAGCCCGGCCAGTACGAGCGCGAGTGCACGAATGACCCCAACGCCACCGGCACGCCGTCGGTGCAGACCGCCGCGCAGCGCGACAGCGAGTTCAATCAGCCCTCGACGTTCGCGATGCTCACGAAAGACGCCGCGCGCATGCAGAACGCGGGCGACACCACCGGCGCCGGCAACTCGCGGCCCGCCCAGCTCGAGCAGGGCAAGCTCGAGTTCGCGTTCTCGCGCGCCGGCGGCCGCCTCGTGCTCGAGAACGCGCGCTCGCGGTTCCTCGGCATGCCCGGCCTGCACGTCATCTCGCGCGGCCAGACCTACTACCACCGGCCCGGCAACTGGCACGAGCAGCCGAACTTCTTCAACCCCTACTGGCGCCCGCGCCTCGCCTCGGTGCTGCAGGGGCGCTACGCGAACCCGCGCGTGCTCGACTTCACCTCCGAGCTGCCGGCCCCGTTGCGGCAGCTGCCGCAGAAGGCGCTGACCCACTGATGCGAGGCACGGCTTCCAGAGCGCCGGTTCTCGCACGCTCGCGCTCCGGCCGAGCCTGGAAACGCGGTGCGGCAACTCTCGAGCTCGCCCTCATCGTGCCGCTGCTCATCACCATGACGCTGTTCGGCATGTTCTTCTCGGAGCTCGTGCGCGCGAAGCTCAAGCTGCTCGAGGCCTCACGCTTCGCCGTGTGGGAAATGACGAGCTACGTGCTCGACGACTACGGCAACGCCCAGCACGGCGCCGCGTTCAACGAAGCGCGCGGGCACACGCTGAGCGACAGCCGCACGAAGTTTCGCGACCTCGACTCGGTCGCCGACCGGGGCAACACCGGCCTCATCGCCGGCTTCTCGGGCTTCGACGCCCGCCTCGAGAACAACCGCGTCGAGCTGACGGGCACGTTCTCGACCGTTCAGGGGCGCGACATGCCCCTGCCTCCGCGCACGCTCGGCGGCACCGCCAGCGAGGTGCACCGGCTCTTCGGCTTCAACCAGACGGGCAGGGTGCAGGCCGACGTCACCGTGCGCCTCGACAACCGCATCTTGCCGCGCGACTTCTTGAACGACGACCGCAGCTTCTTCAAGGCCGACCAGTGGGGCGGCAGCAACCTGCAGTCGATTCTCTTGCGCAGCCGCTACACCATGATCGCCAGCGGCTGGCACCTCGCCGATGGCGCCGACGCCATCATGCAGAAAGACGAAGGGC
>JAEUJP010000041.1 GCA_016793725.1 Myxococcaceae bacterium
TTTCTCGGCGACGGCGTGGCGAAGGGCGTGTGCCACGGCGACTCGGGCGGGCCCTCGTTTCACACCTTCAGCGACGGCGTCGAGCGCGTCGTCGGCGTACACAGCTTCACGACCGACCAGGCGTGCCTCACCGGCGCCGACACCCGCGTCGACGCCTACCAGACGTTCATTCGCCAGTGGCTCACCGAAAAAGAAGCGCCCAGCTGCGGCGACGACGGGCGGTGCGCGATGAACTGCCCGCAGGTCGACCTCGACTGCGTGTGCGGCGGCGACGGCCAGTGCACCGCCGCGTGCCCCGAGCTCGCGCGCGACCCCGACTGCCCGGCGACCTGTGGCGCCGAAGGCACGTGCACGCAGGGCTGCCCGGTGAAAGACCCCGACTGCACCCCCGAGGGCGAGAGCTGCGCGAACCCCGGCCAGTGCGGCGGAGGCAAGTGCATCAGCGACCCGCAGCACGACCCGTACTGCTCGGTCGCGTGCACCACGAGCGCCGAGTGCTTCACCGGCACGGCGTGCAACACCGCGCTCGGCCAGTGCGAGTACACGCAGCTGCCCGTGACGCCGTTCGGCGCCGCGTGCGTCAAGGGCCAGACGTTCTGCGATCAGTTCAGCGCCTGCACGGGGCCGTCGGCCGCCGATCTCACGTGCACCTGGCGCTGCACGACGACGGCAGACTGCCAACCCGGCGCGACGTGCCAGCAGGGCATCGACGGGCTGTACTGCCACGTGCCGCGGCCGCCCATCGTGCTCGCCGCGGTCGGCACGGTCGAGAACACCGCGGCGGCGTGCTCGTCGGGTGTGGGCCTTCTGCCCGCGCTCGGGCTGCTGCTGTTCTGCAGACGGCGGCTACGGCGTTCGTAGCGAACGGGCCGCGGTGTCGAGCATGATCATCGCGCCGCCCTGCACCTCGGGAAACGTGGCGAGGCCGCCGCGCACGAGCACCTGCAGGCCGTCGCTCAGCGGCCCACCCATGTTGAACGACTCGAGGTGCGTCTGCAGCAGGCGCTCGGCGTCGCTGCGCACCAGGTCGTGGAGCAGCACGCCGAAGCGGCCGCCGCCCAGCGACGCGACGATGTCGCTCTGACGAAACACGGTCTTCAGGCGCGCGCCGAGCGAGGCGACCGCGGCATCGGCCTCGAGCCGGCCCTTGCCGCGCAGCAGCGCCGGCAGCTCGGCGTCGAACACCATCACCGCGAGGGCGCGGCCGCGGCGCGCGAGCGTGAGGGCGCGGTCGATCTCTTCGAGCAGATCTTCGGGCCCGATGAAGCCCGGCAGCCCCCGCACCGGCCTGGTGCGCTGCTCGTGGGCCCAGCGCCGAATCTGCACGCGCAGCCGCGCGAACAGCTCGACGTCTTCGACGTTCGGAGCGAGCACGTCGTCGGCCCCCGCGTCGAGCGCCTCGAGCCACTCGCGCCGGTCTTTCGACTTCGACAGCACGACCACGGGCACCCACCCGTGACGGGCATCGGCGCGCAGCGCCCGCAGCAGGGCGAGCCCGTTCACCCCGGGCAGCTCGCTCGAGATGAGCACGAGCGCGGGCTCGGTCTGGTCGAGCGTGGGAAACAGGGTTCGTGGGTCGAGGCACGGCACGGCGGCGAGGCCGTCGGCCGACAGCACCACGGCGATCTCGTCGAGCTCGCCGTGGTCGCCCGACACGACGAGCGCCGTCACGCCGCGCGGCGGCGCCGCGAAGTCGGGCGCCACGCGCAAAAGCGAGGCGGCGTCGGGCATGCGGTGCACGTACCCGCGCGCGTGCGACGCCTGCGCCTTCAGCCGCGCGGCGAACCCCGAGTCGGCCGCCATCAGCACGACGGGCCCGAGACCCTCTTTGTAAAACGCGGCCGACAGCTGCAGCCCGTCGTAGCCGGGCCGATCTGCGGCGATGAAGATGACGTCGGCGGCCTCTTCGGTGGCCGAGATCATGGCCTCTTCGGCGTCGGCGAACAGCCGCACCGGCAGGCCCCGCTTCGCCGCCTCGGCGCACGAGACGGCGAGCTCACCGGGCCCATCGAGCAGCAGCACGCGCAGC
This sequence comes from Myxococcaceae bacterium, assembly GCA_016793725.1. Lineage (GTDB taxonomy): Bacteria > Myxococcota > Myxococcia > Myxococcales > Myxococcaceae > Xiheicaenimonas > Xiheicaenimonas phototrophica. The sequence goes on from JAEUJP010000041.1 coordinate 2,030, forward strand.
GGCCGCGCAGCGCCCAGCATGCCGGGCGACGGTATCGACGCGCCCGCGCGCATCAGCTTGAGGCCCAGCGCCTCGACCCAGCCCGAGAGCTTCGCGCGGTTCGAAGGCGTGAGCGCCTTGTCGCCGTTGCCGTCGATGAAGTCTTCGATCTGCGCGCCGAGGCGCGTCACCTCGGGCAGCCCGAAGCTCGTGCCGGTGCCGCGGAACTTGTGGGCGTCGGCGCGCACCTGCTTGAGCGCGGTCTTCGCGTGGTTGCCGGCGAGGCCGAGAATGCCGGTGCGCAGGCTGCTCATGCGCTCTTGCGAGATGACGAGATAGTCGGTGAGCAGCTCGGCGGCGGTCGAGATGTCGAGCTCGAACGTGTCGGGCAGCTCGTCGCCCTGCCCTTCGCTCGCGGCAGCGAGCTGGGGAATTCGCGCGAGCGCGCGCTTCAGCTCTTCGGGCGTGATCGGCTTGTGCAGAATCGCGTCGACCTGGCACTCGCGCACGAGGCGCTGCCGGCTGCGCAGGTCACGAAAGAACGCCGAGACGAAGATGATCGGCAGCTGTGCCGGAGTCCACTTCTCGCGCATGCGCAGCGCCACGTCGTCGCCGCGCATGCCCGGCAGAAGGCCGTCGATGATCAGCGCCTTCGGCGGGCCGCGCACGACGGCGCGCAGGGCCTCTTCACCGGTGTGCAGGCTCTCGAACGGCAGGCCCGCAGGGGTGAGCACGGCTTCGACGAGCTTGTGAAACGCCGGGTCGTCGTCGACGACGAGGACTTTGTCGCTGAAGGGCCGTGCCACGCTTCGCTCGCTGAGCGCGGCTTAGAGCATCACTTCACGCAGCGGAAGCCGATATTCGGCGCCCCTCGAATCTTCAGGTACGGCGCGCGGCTCACCGACCGCAGGCCCGCAGACATCGAGTCGTACGCGCCGCCGCGAACGCTCGCGTTGCCAGGCGAATATTCGTCGCTCGTCCACTCGCGCACGTTGTCGGCGAGCCCGAGAATGCCCGCCGGCGAAGCGCCGAGCTGGTGGGCGCCGGCTGGCTCGGGCTTCGTGGCGCCACAGTCGGCGAAGTGGGCGCGGTCACAGTCGGGCGGTGCGTCGCCCCACGGGTAGACGCCTGCGTCGAGCCGCGCGGCATACTCCCACTGGCTTTCGGTCGGCAGCTGCATGCCCTCGGAGGCGCAGTAGATCGACGCCTGCACGTACGTCACGTTCGTCACCGGCTCGTTCGCGCGCATCGCCGGGTCGAACTCGCCCGATGGCTGAGAGCACGGCACGAGCGCGTCGGTGATGCAGCGCTGGTAGTCGGCCTGCGTCACCTCGGTGCGGTGCATCTCGAAGCCAAAGACCGTCACCTCGCGCGCCGGCTGCTCGTCGGGCTCGCAGCCCGGGCTCGACGGCTCGCAGCCCATCGTGAACGTGCCGCCCGGCAGCGCGACGGTGCGTGTGCAGACGCAGCCGCACGCCATGCCGCCGTCGGCGAGGCACGTGAGCGTGCGCGCGCACGCGAGGCTGCACGCGGGGCAGGCGTCGAGCGAGCAGGCCCGCGCGTCGAAGCCCGCGTCGTCGGCTTCCCCACCGTCCCACCCGGCGTCGTTGCTGCCGAGGCTCACGGTGCGAAGGCAGCCGCACAACACCACCGCCGGCACGAGCCATCTCACGGGCTGCCAGAGTCAAACCCGAGCGCGCGCAGCGCTTCGATGCGCGACAGCTTCGCCTCGGGCGCCAGGGCCCCGTTCGGGAACCGGCGCAGCTGCTCGTCGAGCGCCTCGAGCGCCAGCTTCGGCCGCCGCGCACGCACCGCCTCGAGGTGCGCCAGGTGGTACAGCGCGAGCTCGGCGATCGGCGCGTTCTCTTTCGCGAGCTGCACGTACAGCGCGCGCGCCGCGTCGAGCTTGCCGGCGCGCGTCAGCGCCTGCGCCTGCTCGAGCCTCGACTGGTGCACCGCCTGCTGCTCGGGCGACGGCGCCGGCGGCGGCGCCACGACCGGCAGCTCGGGCTCGGGCACCTGCACGACCTCGGGCGCAGGCCAGGTCTCGCCAGCCTTGACCTCCCACGTCTGCCCGCCGCGCGTCGCGCGCACGACACCTTCGCTCACCATCAGCCGCACCCCGGTCGCATCGCTCGCGACCTCGAAGACGGTGCCCACCACCTCGAGCGTCACCGCGCCGGCGCGCACGGTGAACGGCCCACGCGCGACCGACAGTCGCACCCGGCCCTCGGTGAGACCGAGCTGCGACCCCGACACGATGCGCGCGCGCGTGCCGGGCAGCAGCTGCACCCGCGCCGCCTCGCCGAGCGCGACCGTCGCCGTCGTCGCGCCGGTCGTG
>JAEUJP010000198.1 GCA_016793725.1 Myxococcaceae bacterium
GCCTGCGGTGCCGCCGCCCGCGGTCATGCCGCCTGCGGTGCCGCCGCCCGCGGTCATGCCGCCTGCGACGCCGCCGCCGGCCGTCATGCCGCCTGCGGTGCCGCCGCCGGCCGTCGCACCACCACCCGCGGTGGCGCCACCACCGGCCGTGCCGGCCATGCCGCCCGCGTTGCCGCCGGGGTTACCGACGGTGCACTTGTTGTCGACGCAGGTGAACTCCTGGCCGTCGCGCTCGAACTTCTTGCAGTCGTACTTGTCGATGCACTCGCCGCCACAGCCGGCGAGCACGAGGCCGAACACGAGGGCCGCGGCGACGCGCTTCACGGCGCCTTCTGCTTGTAGAAGATGACGAGCGAGTAACAGTGAAACTCGTTGTCGCTCGACTGTGAGACCACCTTGTCGACGATCTCGAGATCCGCGTTGCTGCGGATCCACCTCGTCACGTTTTCGCTCAGCTCTTCGCGCTCTTTTGCCTTCGTTGCCGAAAAGACCTTCACGCCCGTGAACATGCGTGCGGCTTCTACCACTGTGGTATTTGCGTCGCCATGCTCATCGATCTGCACGTGCACTCGTATCTGTCTCGGGGCTGCAGCCTGGACCCGAAGTCAGTGCTCGCACGCGCAGAGACGCACGGCCTCGACGGCGTCGCGTTCACCGAGACCAACACGCAAGACGGCTGCGACGAGCTGCTCGACATCGCGGTGAAGTCGAAGGTGAAGGTGTTCATCGGGCTCGAGCTCGCGACCGATCGCGGGCAGTACCTGTGCTTCTTCCCCGACCCGATGAAGGCCCCCGAGCCGGTGCAGATGTGGGGCAGCAACCGCGAGAAGCCGTGGAACGCCGACGAGTGTCTGCCGAAGCTCAAGGGGCTCGGCGCGGCGATCGTCGCGGCGCGGCCGTTCGATCGTGAGGCGGGCAACCCGGCGGGCGACTACGTGCGCACGTTGAAGCTGCTGTCGGCCGTAGAGGTCTACAACCCCAAGGTGCGCGCCGGCGCCAACGAGCTCGCGCTCGAGGCGGCCACTGCGCTCAAGCTGCCCGGGGTCGGCGGCAGCGATGCGCGCGATTCGCTCGACGAGCTGGGGTACGCCGCCACGCTGTTCAAGACGCCCGTTGGTTCACAGGGTGAGCTGGTGAAGGCGATTCTGGGCGGTGCTTTCTGGCCCGTGCAGATGGGCGAGCTGCCCCGGCTCCAGCGGCCGGGTGAGGCGAAGACGGCCGAGGCGAAGGCGAAGAAGCAGAAGCGGCGCAGCCGCTGGCGGCACTAGACGGCTGGCTGGGGCGAGGGGCGCTCGAGCCAGGGGGCGGTACCCATGCCCAGCGCGTCAGCGCTCAGCCGGCAGCTCAGAGACCTTTCCATCGAGCAGCACCACCTGCCTCGGCCCCGGCCAGATCCACGTCTCTTTTTTTCGCTCCCCCTCGAGCGCCAGCACGCGCCGGTCAGGGTAGCCCCACGCCATCTCGAGCGCTTCAGCAGGCATGTCGATCACGACGCGCTTCGAGGCCACCGCGTTCTGAACCACGTCGCTGAACGACGACAACTTCGTCTTCGGGTTCTCACGCGACAGCCAGCGATCGACCTCGGCGTGCAGCTCGCGGTCGTCTTTGATCTGCGGCCTCAAGACCAGCACGTACGGCGGCGCATCTCTCGGTGTGCCCGCCACGTCGACGTACAACCACGGCTGCGTGCGCGGCGTCACGAGCACCCGCTCGGTCTGCGCCAGCGCCGTCGGAAACTCGAGCAGCCGAATTCGCACCTCGGTGCCCGCAGGGAAGGTCGCCTCGACCGTGCCCGGGTTGATCGGTGTGCCATCGGTCTCTTCGAGCAGCCGAACCTGATCGGGCGGCACCGGCGTGAGCAGCCGCTTCGTCGCGTCGCCGAAGAACGGCGTCACGTAATACGAGAGCTTCAGGTACCGATCTTGCCCTTCGAGGTTGCGCTTCAGCGAAGCCCGCTGCTCGGGCGGCACGATGGTCTGGTTCGTCGCGCAGGCCGTGAAGGCCAGCACGAGCGTGATGAGCCTGTTGCGAATCATGACGGTCTTCTACCTCTTCAGGTTGCGACGCCGGGCAGCGCGAGCTGCCGCTGGCGATCTTCACAGCCTCGCGCCGCAGGGCACACGGGGCCGCGGCCCTTCGGGTCTGGCACCAGCAGAAACTTGCCGCCGTGCGGCAGCTCGGCCAGCTCGGTGGCACCGCACAGCACGCAGCGACGACGGCGGCGAGATCGGGGCGGAAAGGGCACGCCCCAGATCATCAGGGTGATTCAGGCCTGTAGCTATTTTTTGTCCGGCGAGGGCTTCGTCGGGGTCGGCGTCGAGGTCGTCGTCGGCGCTGCTGACGTCGAAGACGTCGAAGACGTCGACGTGGTGCTCGACGAAGACGACGACGAGCTGCTCTCGGAGGAGGACGACGACTTCTTGCTGCCGTAGAGGTCGGCGCCCCAGCCTCCGCCCTTCAGCACGAACGAGCTCTTGCTCACGCGCCGCTTCATCTTGCCCTTCGCGCCGCACTTCTCGCACTTGGGCGGCGGGGCCTCGCCGATCTTCTGCAGCACATCGACCTCGTTGCCGCACTTCTCACACGCGTATTCGTAGATGGGCATCTTCAGGAAACCAGTCGTCGTCGGTAGGCCGTCGCAAGTCCAGTCTGCTCGACGGCGGTGTTGAGCTTCTCATACGGCAACGCCTCGCGCTTCGACACCTCACGAATGAGCCCCTCGAGGTCGGTCGCCCCTTCGACCGCTTTATCGAGCAGCTCGCTCAGCTCGAGCGCCAGCGCCTCTTTGAACCGCTTCTCGACCCCGAGATCGGCGAGGTACTTCTGCCGGTCGAGCAGGTCGAGCTTGTGTCGCACGTTGCCGTGCGCCAGGGCCTCGCGCGCGTGGTGCTCGCGAACCTTCGCGATCTCGGCGGCCGCCCCGCAGTTCAGCACCACGTGATCGAGCTCGTCGAGCCGCATGCCCAAGAGCAGCGCCGCCCGGCCCAGGTCGCCCCGCACCTCGGTCACCGCCGCGATCACCAGCGTGCGCTCGCGCTCTTCGATCGTGCGCCTGAGGTCGTGGTGCAACAGCGCCCCCTCGACCTCGCTCACCGTCAGCGCCTCGCCCTTCGCCCCGAAGTACAGCGGGTCGAGCGCCCGCCGAACCGCCACGCGGTGCCCGTGCTGGTTGATGAGCAGCTCGAGCTCTTCTTTCATCTGCGGCTCGAGCAGCTTGTGCAGCTTCAGCTTCGTGACGTCGACGCGCGTGAACCGGCCCCGCGGCTTCGGCAGGTCGCGCTTGTGAAACGGGGCCCACCGCGGCGGCTTCGGCGCCTTCGGCTCGGCCACCCCCTTCGGCTCGCCCGCACGCCGCACCTTCGGAGCCACCCGGTCGGCCGTCTCGGCTCGCTTGCTCCGGCGCTTCTTCGGCGGCTCGGCCACGCTCTCGGCGATGGGGGGCGAGGTCGGCGGGGGCTCGGCTGCGACCGCCTCGCTGAAGTCGGCGAGGTCGAGGGCGTCGAAGTCGCCGCGCTCTTGCGCCTTCGCGGCGTCGCGGTCGCTCGCGCGGCTCTCGACGATCTCGACCACGGCGAACGGGCCGAGCGGCTTCGCGCGGGGCTCGATCGCCGCGAGCTCGATCACGCGCGCGTCTTGCCCGGCGTCGAGCAGGCTCAGGGCATCTCGCACGGTTCGCGGGTCGACGGTCGCGCCGGCGCGGCGGCAGAAATCGGCCAGGGCCACTGCGACCGGGGTGGGAACATCGAGCGGGTGGCGCTTTCGCTGCCGCATCAAGGGAAGGCGCGTATAAACCTACGTCGAACCATGTCAACGGACGCTGCAAAGCCCGGCGATGAGATCAGCGTCGGCGGGGTCAAGGTCAGGCCGGGTCTCACCCTGGGGCTCTATGCGCTCCTGGCGCTCTCGTTCGGGGCGGCGCTGTGGGCGCAGGCGAACCCGGCCGAGGTGCCCCCGTTCGTCGCGCGGGGCGCGCCGTGGGTGTTTCTGGTCTTCGCGGTGGGGTTCGCCGCATACCGGTTCGCGCTCGTGGCGTCGCGGCGGTACGGGGCGTTCAAGGCGTTCTTCCAGATCTTCGTCGCGGTCGCGGTGTTTCTGCTGCTGCTGTTTCAGCCGGCGCCGAGCGCGGAGCGCAGCGGAGCGACATTCGGTGCCCCGCGACGCGGGGAGGCGACGGGCGGGGGGCAGACGGTGAAGTCGGTCTCGAACGACCTGACGGTGCTGTTCAGAGACCCCGACCCCCAGGTTCGGGCGCTGGCGGCCGAACTTTCGCGCTACCGCGGCGGCGGCCCCGAAGTGCCGCGGGCGCTGATTCCACTGCTCGTCGACCCCGACGCCGCGGTAAAGACGGTTGCACACGACAGCCTCGTGCAGTTCAACTCGGGGCAAGATCTGGGCAACGACCCGAAGGTATGGGGTGAACGGTTTCCGTGAGCCACGAGCACGAGCACCACAAAGACGACAGAGATCGGCAGGCGACGCTCGACAAGTACATGGCCGAGCGTGGCCTCAAGTCGACCCGTCAGCGCGCGCTGATCATCGACACGTTCTTCGAGTCTGACGGCCACCAGTCGGTCGAAGAGGTGTGGGCTCGCGTGCGCAAGAACGACGCGCGGGTGTCGGTGGCGACGGTGTACCGCACGATGAAGCTGCTCTCAGAGAGCGGGCTCGCGCACGCGCGAAACTTCGGCGACGGCCAGACGCGCTACGAGGCGGCGATCGGCAAGCACCACCACGATCACCTCATCTGCACGAGCTGCAACAAGATCATCGAGTTCGAGAACGATCGCATCGAAGCGCTGCAAGACGCGGTCGCGAAGAAGCACGGCTTTCGCGTCACCTCGCACAAGATGGAGCTGTACGGCCTGTGTCGCGACTGCCAGCGGCTCTCGTCGTAGTCGCGCTGTCGGGCTGCCTCACGGTGCCCGACCCGCCGCCACGGGTGGTGCCGACCCTCGACCTCGCGCTCGCGGCGCTGCCCGATCGGTCGGTGAACTTCGGCGAGATCCCCAAGAGCGACTACCGCGGCCGCGTGGTGATGGTGAGCTTCATCGCCACGTGGTGTTTTCCCTGCGTCGCCGATCTGCCCGTGATGCAGAAGCTGCAAGAGCAGTACGCCGGGCAGGGCTACACGACGATCGCGGTCGGCATGGACGTCGACGGCCCCAAGATGTTGCGGCCGTTCGCCGAGCAGTACGCGCTGCCGTACCCGCTCGTGTGGGGCAGCGACGAGCTGCGCAACGGCGAGACGGTGTTCGGGCGCATTCACGAGCTGCCCACGCGGTTCTTGTTCGGCCGCGACGGGTCGCTGGTGCTCGCGTTCTCGGGCGTCGCCGACCCGAAGGTGCTCGTCGAGACGGTCGCGAAGGTGGTCGAGGCCCGATAACGG
>JAEUJP010000323.1 GCA_016793725.1 Myxococcaceae bacterium
GGGGCAGAAGGGGCGCGCCGACGAGGGGACCGTCGGGCGGGGAGCTTTCGAGGGGGGGGTGACCGGGTGACCCGGTCACCAGGGGGGAGGGGCGCGGCGACGAGGGGATCGTAGGGGGGAGCCTGCGCGGGGCGGTGACCCGGTCACCGGGGGGAAGGGCGCGGCGACAAGGGGCTTCAGGCGGCTTCGGCGGCCCCGTGGCACTTCTTGTACTTCTTGCCGCTGCCGCACGGGCACGGATCGTTGCGGCCCACCTTCGGGCCTTCGCGCACGACCTGCTTGGCGGCGGCAGGCAGCGCCTTGCCGTCTTCACCGGCGCGGCCCTCGACGGCGGCGCGGCGGCGCTGCTCCATCTGGCGCTGCAGGCGCTCGCTGTCTTCTTGCGCGTCGCGCGGCTGCGCCCGCATCACCTGCGAGACGAACTGCACCTTGATGGCCGCGAGCATCTTGATGAACCCGTCGTAGCCCTCGCGCTTGTACTCGAGCTTCGGGTCTTTCTGGCCGTACCCGCGCAGGCCGATGCCCTGGCGCAGGTGATCCATCGCGAGCAGATGGTCCTTCCACATCTGATCGATGGTCGCGAGGTAGCGCAGCTGACAGAACCGGTGCCACTCGTCGCCGTAGTCTTTTTCGCGATCGAGGTAGGTCTTCTCGGCCACCCGGTAGATCTGCTCCTGAATGTCTTCAGGCTTCCCCGTCGGCTGAAACTTCATTTCGACGTTGAACGTCTCTTTCACGCCGCGCTGCAGGGCCTCGAGGTCCCACGTGTTCGGGTTTCTCGACGCCGCGTACGTGTCGGTCAGCCCGAAGATCACGTCTTCGAGCGCATCGAGCACCATCTCTTTGAAGTCTGCGAACGTGATCGTGCGCTCAGAGCGGATCTTCGCCTTCGTCTTCTTGTCTTCTTCGAACTCGACCAGCGAAACGCCGGCGCCCGCCGCGAGCACCTGACGGCGCAGACGGTAGATCGTCTTGCGCTGCTGGTTCATCACGTCGTCGTACTCGAGCAGGTTCTTGCGAATGTCGAAGTTGTGCCCTTCGACCCGCTTCTGCGCGTTCTCGATCGCACGCGAGAGCCACTTGTGCTCGATGACCTCGCCCTCTTCCATGCCGAGGCGCTCCATCAGCCCTTGAATGCGCTCGGAGCCGAAGATGCGCATCAGGTCGTCTTCGAGCGACATGTAGAACTTCGACACGCCCGCATCGCCCTGGCGACCCGCACGGCCGCGCAGCTGGTTGTCGATGCGGCGCGACTCGTGCCGCTCGGTGCCCAGAATGAACAGGCCGCCGAGGCCCACCACCTCTTCACGCTCGCGCTGCGTCTGCTCTTTGAACCGCGCCAGCGCCGCCTCGAACTTCGCCTTGTGCTCGGCCACCGCCGCGTTGTGCGCGGTCAGATCGGGCTGCGTGCCTTCGGGCGCCTCGGGCACCGTCGGCTCGGGCCCGACCTCGTTCTTCGCCATCACCTCGGGGTTGCCGCCGAGCAGAATGTCGGTGCCGCGGCCGGCCATGTTCGTCGAGATGGTCACCGCGCCCTTGCGACCCGCCTGCGCGATGATGTCGGCCTCGCGCAGGTGCTGCTTCGCGTTGAGGATGTTGTGCGGCACGCCCTTCTTCTTCAGGAACTGCGAGAACACCTCGCTCTTCGCCACCGACACCGTGCCGACCAGCACCGGCTGCCCCTTCGCGTGCAGCTCGGCCAGCTCTTCGACCGCCGCCTGGTACTTCTCGCGCTCGGTCTTGTAGACGACGTCTTCGACGTCGATGCGAACCATCTTGCGGTTCGTCGGCACGACGCGAACGTCGAGGTTGTAGATCTTCGCGAACTCTTCGGCCTCGGTGTCGGCAGTGCCCGTCATGCCCGACAGCTTCGAGTACATGCGGAAGTAGTTCTGAAACGAGATCGTCGCGAGCGTCTGGTTCTCGTTCTCGATCTTCACGCCCTCTTTGGCTTCGATCGCCTGGTGCAGGCCGTCTGACCAGCGGCGGCCCGGCATCTGCCGGCCGGTGAACTCGTCGACGATGACGACCTCGCCGTCTTTCACCACGTACTCACGGTCGCGCTTGTAGAGCGTGTGCGCGCGCAGCCCCTGCTCGACGTGGTGCAGCGTCTCGATCTCGTCGGGAGCGTACAGGTTGGGGATCTTGAGGCGCTCTTGCAGCTTCTCGATGCCGTCGTCGGTCAACGAGACCGAGCGGTTCTTCTCGTCGAGCACGTAGTCTTGATCGGGGATCAGCCCGGGGATCACCTGGTCGACCTTGTAGTACTTGTCGGTCGTGTCTTCGGTCGGGCCGCTGATGATCAGCGGCGTGCGCGCCTCGTCGATGAGAATCGAGTCGACCTCGTCGACGATCGCGAAGTTCAGCTCGCGCTGCACGTAGTCTTGCAGGCGGAACTTCATGTTGTCGCGCAGGTAGTCGAAACCGAACTCGTTGTTCTGCCCGTAGGTGATGTCGGCGCGGTACGCGACCTGCCGCTCACGGTCAGAGAGATCGTGCAGAATGCAGCCGACGGTCAGACCGAGCCGCTTGTGGATTCTGCCCATCCACTCCGCGTCGCGGCGGGCCAGGTAGTCGTTCACCGTCACGATGTGAACGCCGCGACCCGTCAGCGCGTTCAAGAACGACGGAGCGGTCGCCGTCAGCGTCTTGCCCTCGCCGGTTCTCATCTCGGCGATGCAGCCCTGGTGCAGGAACATGCCGCCGATCAGCTGCACGTCGAAGTGGCGCTGCCCGATCTCTCGGCGCGCGCCCTCGCGGCACAGCGCGAACGCGTCGTACAAGACGTCGTCGAGCGGCTTGCCGTTCTGCACCTGCTCCTTCAGCTTGAGCGTCGTCGCCGGCAGCTCGGCGTCGGCGAGCGCACGGTACTTGGACTCGAGCTCATTGATGCGCGCCACCTTCGGCCACGCCTTCTTGAGCTCCCGGTCATTCTTCGTGCCGATGATCTTCCGGAGCGTCCACTCAATCATTTCGTGCCCTTCTGTAGCGGCCGGTTCCGAAAGCCAAGGGAAATAGCAGCCGCCGCAAGCTAAGAACGCCCCCCCACGTGCGCAAGCCCCGCTCCCACCGATACCTCTTTCTCTGCCGTGCCGGGTTCGAGCGCTTTCTCGTGCAGGAGCTCCGTCGCGCGAAGCTCGACCCCGAGGCCGTCTGCCCTGGCGCCGTCGAGTGCGCGCCGAACGACTTCACTCCGGTCTTTGCCCGCGCCGGCTTCCGCGTCGTCGATGCTCCCGGGCCGAGCGGCACGCTCGAGGTGTGGGCCGTCGATGGTCAGAAGCTGCCCGACGGGTTGCCGGCGCTCGAGCCGGGCCCCGCGCGCTTCGTCGCCTGCACGCTCGCGCCCGGGCTCGTCGTCTTCGGCGATCGACCGACGCCCGCGCCGAAGCGCATGAAGCGCGACGCCGACACGCTGTCTCGTGCTGCCCTCAAGCTCGACGAAGCCCTCGACTGGGCGGGCGACGCTCCCGGCCCGAGAGAGACGTGTGTCGATCTCGGCGCAGCGCCCGGAGGGTGGACCCAGCGGCTCCTCGCGCGAGGCGCACGCGTCATCGCGGTCGACCCCGCGAAGCTGAAGGTGCCGCCGAGCAAGAAGCTGGTTCACGTGCAAGACAGTGCGTTTCGCTTCGAGCCCGACGAGCCCGCCGACTGGCTGTTCTGCGACATGGCGTGGCGCCCGCTCGAGGTCGCCCAGCTGCTCGCGAAGTGGGGCCGAAAGCAATGGGCGATTCGGCTCGTCGCGAACATCAAGCTGCCGATGAACGACAAGTGGCCGACGCTCGACCGCGTGCGCGCCACGCTCGAAGAGGGCGGCTGGCGCAACGTGAAGATGCGCCAGCTGTACCATGACCGCGATGAGGTCACGGTTGTCGCTTCGCGCTACTGACGACCTGGGTTGCCGTTCGCCGTCGACGTCAACGGTTCACCGTTCACGTCCACGTACGTTCACGTTGACGTTGACGGCCTCACGTACCGTCAGCCGACGCCGCTCAGTCGCCGGCATTTCGCCCGCTGACCGTCAGCCGATGTTGTTCTCGATCATCCACCGCTCGACTTCGATCGCGGCCATGCAGCCGGTGCCGGCGGCAGTGACCGCCTGGCGGTAGTAGCTGTCGGCGACGTCGCCGCACGCGAACACGCCCTCGATGTTCGTGCGCGTCGTGCCCGGCGCCACCTTCAAGTACCCGTTCGGGTGCAGATCGAGCACGCCCTTGAACAGCTCGGTGTTCGGTACGTGGCCGATCGCCACGAACACCGCCGCCGCGTCGATCTTGTGCGTGTCGCCCGACTTCACGTTCTTCACGATCGCGCCCGTCACGCCTTTGTCGTCACCCACGATCTCTTCGATCGCCGAGTTCCACACGAAGTTCAGCTTCGGGTGCTTCAGCGCGCGCTCCTGCATGATCTTCGACGCGCGCAGCGTGTCGCGCCGGTGAATCACCGTCACCTTCGTGCACATCTTGCCGAGGTGGGTCGCCTCTTCCATCGCGGTGTCGCCGCCGCCCACCACGATCACCTCTTTGCCGCGGTACAAGAAGCCGTCGCACGTCGCGCACGCCGACACGCCGCGATTCTTGAACTTCCCCTCGCTCGGCAGCCCGAGGTACTTCGCCGTCGCACCCGTCGCGATGATCACCGCCTCGCTCTGGTACGTCACGCTCTCGCCCACGATCGTGAACGGCCGCTTCGAGAAGTCGACCTTCACGGCGTTCTCGAGGTGCACCTTCGTGCCGAACCGCTCGGCCTGCTTCTGGAACTTCTCCATCAGGTCGGGGCCCGTCACCGACTCGGGGAAGCCCGGGTAGTTCTCGACGTCGTTCGTGATCATCAGCTGCCCGCCCGGGACCCGGGTCGCGTCGTGCTCGGTGGGGCCGCCCGCGAACATGACGGGCTTCAAGTTCGAGCGCGCCGTATAGATGGCGGCCGTGTAGCCGGCAGGGCCGGAGCCAATGATCGTGACTTTGTTGATGTCGGACACTTGACGCACCCTTCAGTTGCTGGAGACTGCTCTATAACGTGGACGTCGAAATCCTCCGCAAGGTAGCGCTTTTCGAAGGCCTCACCAACGCCCAGCTGCGCAAGCTCGGCGGCGTGCTCAAGCAGGTCGACCACAAGGCCAACGCGCACATCTTCAAAGAGGGCGACCCGGGCACCTCGATGTTCATCATCGGCGAGGGCAAGGTGCGCATCTCGAAGATGGTGCCGGGCATCGGCGAAGAGGCCCTCGCCATTCTCGAGCGCGGCCAGTACTTCGGCGAGATGTCGCTCATCGAAGACGGCCCCCGGTCGGCCGACGCCATCGCGCACATCGGGTGCAAGCTCTACGAATTGCAGCGGGAAAAGCTCGACGAGGTCATGTTCACCGACAAGGAGCTCGCCTACGTGCTCCTGTGGACCTTCGTGCGAACCCTCTCGGCCCGCCTGCGCGAGACGAACGACAAGATTCGCGCGTTCTTCGCACTGTCATCGTTCGGTCCCAGATAGTGAGAGGGCCCGGTTTGCTTCTCGCCCGCGCGGTGACGTAGAGGGCTCCCCGTTCGTCGTGCGCCTCCTCGTACCCGGTCTGATCATTCTGTCGTCGACCCTCGCCGCCTGCGGCAAGGGCGAGAAGGTCGTGCCCCACGACGCCGGCAACCCGTTGCCGATGGAGACCTGCCTCGACAACGACGGCGACGGCTTCGCCGGCACCGGCAAGTGCAGCAACGTGCCGTACCTCGACTGCAACGACGACGACTCGGCGGTGCACCCCGAAGCGACCGAGGTCTGCAACGGCATCGACGACGACTGCGACGGCGTGAAAGAAGAGGGCCTGCCCAACATCAACTGGTACGCCGACGCCGACGGCGACGGAGTGGGCAGCGCCCAGATCGCCGGCTCGGGCTGCGGCGCTCCGCCCATGGGCCAGGTGACGCAGACCGGCGACTGCAACGACACCAACCCGATGATTCGCCCGGGCGTCGCCGAGACCTGCAACGACGTCGACGACGACTGCGACGGCACGAAAGACAACGGGCTGCCGTTTCAAGACTTCCACGACGACGTCGACGGCGACGGGTTCGGCGATGCGATGGGCGCGCCCCAGTCGAGCTGCCTCACGGCGGTGATGGGCAAGGTGCCGAACAAGAGCGACTGCGCCGATCGCGACCCGACGGTGAAGCCGGGCGCCACCGAGATCTGCAACCGCCGCGACGACAACTGCGATGGTCAGATCGACAACGGCATCACCTACCTCGGCTACTACCCCGACGTCGACGGCGACAGCTTCGGCGCCGCGGGCAGCACGGTCGAGATGAGCTGCGGCCCGGTCGCCGGCAAGGTGACCAACGCGCTCGACTGCGACGATGCGAACCCGACCACCAAGCCGGGCGCCCCCGAGATGTGCAACGGCGTCGACGACAACTGCCTCAACGGCGTCGACGAGGGCCTCACCTTCATGAGCTACTACCCCGACGCCGACGGTGACGGGGTCGGGTCGATCGTCGCTCCGATGAGCTCGTGCCTGCCGATCGCGGGCCGCGTCACGACGACCGGCGACTGCAACGACAACAACGCGATGGTGAAGCCGGGCGCGACCGAGGTCTGCAACGGCGTCGACGACGACTGCGTCGGAGGCCCCGACAACGGGCTCAACTTCTTGAGCTACTACACCGACGGCGACAACGACGGCTTCGGTGCCGGCGCCGCGATGGTCGCGTGTCTGCCGATCGCAGGCCGCGTCACCAACAACACCGACTGCAACGACGCGAACCCGGCCATCAAGCCGGGCGCGACCGAGACCTGCAACGGTATGGACGACGACTGCGCCGGCGGCATCGACAACGGCCTGCAGTTTCTCAGCTACTACCCCGACGTCGACGGCGACACGTACGGCAACCGCCTCGCGCCGCCGCAGTCGAGCTGCAACCCCGTGCCGAACAAGGTCGCGAACAGCCTCGACTGCGACGACACGCGGTTCGCGGTGAAGCCGGGCGCGACCGAGGTCTGCAACGGTATGGACGACGATTGCGACGGCCCCGTCGACGAGGGCCTCACGTTCTCGAGCTACTACCCCGACTTCGATCTCGACGGGTACGGCAGCGCGAGCGCGATGGCGCAGTCGTCGTGCGCGCCGGTGCCGGGCAAGGTCACGAACAACACCGACTGCAACGACGGCCTCGCGACGGTGCGGCCGAACGCGACCGAGACGTGCAACGGCGTCGACGACGACTGCGACGGCACCATCGACGACAACACCATGACGCTCGCGTACTACGTCGACAGCGACAACGACGGCTACGGCACGGGCGCTCCGGCGACGGCGATCATGTCGTGCGCGCCGATCTCGGGTCGCGCGCCGAACAACACCGACTGCGACGACACGCGCGGCGGCGTGCACCCGGGCGCGACCGAGGTCTGCAACGGCATCGACGACAACTGCGCCGGAGGCATCGACAACGGGCTCACGTTCTTGAGCTACTGGCCCGACGGCGACGGTGACGGCTTCGGCAGCTCGAGCATGAGCGCCGTCTCGGCGTGTGCGCCGGTGATGGGCCGCGTGACGAACAACACCGACTGCAACGATGCGAACGCGAACGTTCGGCCGAACGCCACCGAGGTCTGCAACGGCATCGACGACAACTGTGCGGGCGGCATCGACAACGGTCTGCCGACGCAGAGCTACTGGGCCGACGGCGACGGCGACGGCTTCGGCGCGGGCAGCCCGGTGATGCAGTGTGGCCCGCTGAACGGGCGGGTGGCGAACGGCACCGACTGCAACGACCTGAACGCGAACGTGCGGCCGACGGCGACCGAGGTCTGCAACGGCATCGACGACAACTGCGCGGGTGGGGTCGACGAAGGCAACCCGGGCGGTGGGGCGGCGTGCGCCACGGGCCTGATGGGCGTCTGCGGGCCCGGCACCCGCACCTGCGTGAGCGGGTCGCTCCAGTGTGTCGGCACGGTGAGCGCGAGCGCCGAGCTGTGCAACGGGCTCGACGACGACTGCGACGGGCCGGTCGACGAGACGTTCACCGACAAGGGCGCGGCCTGCTCGGCGGGTGTGGGCGTGTGCCTGCGCACGGGCACCCGGGAGTGTGCGCCGGGGGGGGCGAGTACGATCTGCAGCGTCGACGCAGGCTCGCCGACGGCGCCGGCGTGTGACGGCCTCGACAACGACTGCGACGGCGTGACCGACGAGCCGTACCTGTCGTCGACGTACAACATCGCGTCACCCGTGGCGTGGACGGACCTCGAGGTCACCCCGTACTACTACTCGTCGCCGGGGTGCGCGGGCGGCGTGAACGGCACGGGCACCGACGCGCTGCTGGGCGGAGCGCTGGTGATGGCGGGCGGTACCGACGGCCTCTACTTCCAACGGCTCGACACGAGCGGCACGCCGACGGGCGCGGTGGTCACGATTCAGAGCAGCTTTCGCTACACCGACGTCGCCGTCGTGCAGTCGGGCGATGGCTTCATCGTGGCCGGGCTCTACGACACGGCGAGCGACGGCACCGGCAACGAGGTCGACTTCTACTACGTCGATTCGAACGGCGCGACGCGCGACGACGCGTGGAGCCTCTTCAGCACCGGCAACACGCTCGACTCGCTGCGGCTGGTGCGCGGCAACGGCCGGCGCGTGATGGCGGTGTGGCGCGAGGCGGGCGTGGGCCTGCGCCACTTTCGCGTCGAGCCGACGCTGGTGTCGACGACGTGGAGCATCACGCAGGTGGGCGGCGCGGCGCTGTCGACGACGACGCAGCCGACGACGCTGGTGGCGAACGCGGCGGTGCTGCCGGGTGTGGGCGCCGACTCGGCCGCGTGGGACTGGGCGAGCACGCAGACCTGCGTCGCGACGACGACGCTGATGCCGGTGGGCGTGGCGTACCGCGACGCTCCCGCGATTCTGAAACACTTCACCGTGAACGAGAACGGCACCTCGAAGAGCGCCGACGTGGTGGTGCGAGACCTGAGCACGACCAGCGGCCGCAGCCTCTCGGAGCCCGATGTGTCGTTCTTTCGCGACGCTTCGGCGAACCACTGGTTCATCGGCTACGTCATGCACGACGCGACGGCGATGAGGTCGGACCTCGAGGTCTGGCAGACGAACGACCCGGGCTACAACTGGGCGTGGCTGTCGTTCGCGACGGCGAACGGCACGTTCTCGATCGCGCGGCCCCGCACGTCGGTGACGCCGACGCGGCTCCAGGTGACGGCGTCGCGGTGGGTGACCGACCCGAGCGCGTTCAAGAAGCAGGTGATGACGCGGCAGTTCGACTACCTGGGCTCGCGGCTGCCGGGCGACTCGGCGGTCGAGCTGGCGGTGACGTCGGGGGCGTGCAGCGGCGACCCCCCGTGCAGGCCGGGGGACAAAGACGGGCTGACGAGCTGGGCGGCGTTCGGCAGGCTGTACTACTCGGCGGG
>JAEUJP010000345.1 GCA_016793725.1 Myxococcaceae bacterium
ATCTTCAAGGGTCGAGAGCTGCCTTAAGAGAAGCGGAACCCCTCGTCACGGTCAACCCGACGGCCCACCCTGTGGTTGAATCGGCGGCCGCGCATGACGACCGCCGTACTGTGCCCCGACTGCGGCAGCATCTTGGAGACCGGGGGCACCTGCGCGGCGTGCGCCGAGATCGGCGACCAGCCGACGCGCGTCACGTCTCAGACGACCGACCTGCTGCGCGGCCGCAAGCTCGGCGAGTACGTCGTCGGCGACCGCATCGGCATGGGCGGCATGGGCATCGTCTACCGTGCCCACCACCCGCTGATCGGCAACTCGGTCGCGATCAAGGTGCTGCGCCCCGACGTCATCTCGTCAGAGGGCGACCTGCAGCGGTTTCTCGGCGAGGCCCGCGCGGTGAACCACGTGCGGCACCGCGGCGTCGTCTCGATCTTCGGCGCCGGTGACACGCCCGACGGCCGCAAGTACCTCGTCATGGAGCTGCTCGAGGGCGAGTCGCTCGAGGCCCGCCTGCAGCGTCAGGGCCGGCTGCCCCCGGCTGAGGTCATACCCATCATCGACGAGGTGCTCGCCGCGCTCGAGGCGGTGCACGCCGCCGGCGTCGTGCATCGAGACCTCAAGCCCGCGAACGTCTTTCTCGCCCGCGAGACGCACGGCAAAGAGTACGTGAAGCTGCTCGACTTCGGCCTCGCGCGCCGCAGCAACAACACCGAGGTCAGCCGCGTCGCCGGCACGCCCGACTACATCTCGCCCGAGCACGCGCGCGGCCGACCGCCCGGCCCAGCCGCCGACCTCTACTCGCTCGGCGCCATGCTGTTTCACCTGCTCACGGGCCGCGTGCCGTTCGTCGGCAACAACCCCGTCGCCGTGATGGAGCAGCACGTCTCGGGCCCCGTGCCGAACCCGCGCGCCCTCGACGGCAACATACCCCCCGCGATGGCCGAGCTCGTGATGCGGCTCATGGCGAAAGACCCTGCGGCGCGGCCACTCGCGGCGACGGTGCGCGCCGATCTCGACGCTGCCGGCCTGCACCTCAAGGCCGCGGCGACGCAGCTGGCGCTGCCGGCGATGGCGACGCCGGCCGATACGAACGAGCGGCCGACGCAGCCGGGCATCGCGATGGTGCTGCCCAACACGCCGCCGTCGCCGTCGCGCGACACCGAGCCGCAGCTGGCGCAGGCGGGCCCCGTCATCACCGCGGCGGCTTCGCCGAGCGACACCGACCCGTGGAAGGTGGGCCCCACGGCGGTGAACGTTCGGGCGGTGCAAGACACGTCGCCCGAGCTGCCGCCGCGGCGGTGGCCCCTGTTCGCGGCGATCGGCGGGCTCGGCTTGATCGTGGCGCTCTCGGTGAAGGTGCTGCTCGACGCGCGTGAGCCCACGCCCGAGCCCGAGCGCATCGACGGCAGGCGCGAGCTGCCGGTGCTCGAGAGGCTGCCCGACGACGAGCCGACGCCGCCCGAGGCCGACGCGATCGAGGCACCGGTGCCCGACGCGCCCGACGCGCCGCCCACCGAGCCCGAGCCTCCGCCGCTGCCGCCGCCGACGAAGCGGGCACCGAAGGCCGGCAAGGTGAAGTAGCCCGGTAGCCCGCGCCCCCGGCGCTAAAACCGCGAGCGCAGCGACCAGACATTGGCTGGGGTAGCCTTCGCGGCGCTCCCGTGCGGCTCTCAGAGAAGCTGATTCTGTTCGTGCTCGCCGCGGCGATCGTGCCGCTCACGCTCGTCGCGTTCGGCCTGCTGCGCCAGTCAGAGCGCGAGCTCACGAGCCGAATCACCGACCAGCAGCGCGCAGTGGCGTCGGCGGCGGCCGAAGAGGTGGGCAACGCGATCATGTCGGCGATCAACGCGCTCAGCTCGAGCGCGGCGGTGATCGACTGGCAGAAGGCGACGCCCGACGAGGTGCAGGGCGGCCTGAAGCTCTTGATGGCGCAGAGCGACCTCATCGCGGCCGTCGCGCTGGCCGACCCGTCGCGCGAGGCGGCGCTGCCGGCGCTCGAGAACGTGCCGGGGCACCCGGCGCCCGACATGTCGTCGCCGCTGGTCTCTTCTTTCCCCCTCGAGTCGCTGGGGGCGCGGGGCGATCGAGGGCAGGTCGCGGTGCTGCCGGTCGCGTTTCACGGCGAGCACGCGTCGCTGAAAGTGGCGATTCAGGTGGGGCCGAGGTCGCTGAAGGCGCCGTTCGCGGTGGCCGAGATCGCGCTGGGGCCTTTGAGCGAGCTCTTGAAGGCGCGGGCGAGCCCGTCGGTGGGTGAGCTGGAGCTGGTCGACTCCGAGGCGAAGGTGGTGGCGACGAGCTTCGGCGAGACGGGCGTGCCGTTGAGGGCGGGGCGGCAAGAGGTGTGGGGCAGCGAAGAAGGGGCGGGGCGCACGTCTGAGAGCGAGCGGGTCGCGGTGGCGGGGGTGCCGGGCAAGCTGGGGCTGACGGCGACGGTGAGCCTCGCCGACGAGGTGGCGCTGGCGCCGGTGTATTCGCTGCGGCGAACGATTCTGGCGGGCACGCTGGGCACGCTGGTGCTGCTGGCGGTGGTGGCGTCGCTGTTCGCGCGGCGGCTGAACGCGCGGCTGTCGAAGGTGAGCGCGGCGGCCGAGGCGTACGCGCAAGGTCAGCTGTCGACGCGCATTCAGGTGGGCGGGTCTGACGAGCTGACCGACCTGGCGACGACGTTCAACCAGATGGGGGTCGAGCTCGAGGCGGCGCGCGCGAAGCTGACGCGGTGGAACGACGAGCTCAAAGCCCGGGTCGACGAGGCGACGGCAGACCTGCGGGCGGCGCAGGCGCAGCTGATCGAAGCGCAGAAGCTCGCGGCGATCGGCTCGCTCGGTGCGGGCGTGGCGCACGAGATCAACAACCCGCTGTGCGGCATTCTGGGCAACGCGCAGCTCTTGATGCTGGATCATCAGCCGGGCGACGCCGACTTCGAGCTGCTGAAGAAGATCGAAGAGAGCGCGAAGCGGTGCCGCGACATCACGCAGAACCTGCTGCGGTTCTCGCAGTCGCAGGCCGAGGGGAGCCTGCGCAGCACCGACCTGAACGCGGTGGTGCGCAGCACGCTCGACTTCGAGCAGGTGCGGTTCGCCGAGAGTGGCGTGCTGGTGAAAGACGAGCTGACGAAGGGGCCCTTGCAGGTGCTGGGCGACCCCGAGCAGCTGTCGCAGGTGCTGTCGGCGCTGCTGTCGAACGCGCGCACGGCGGTGGCGAAGACGGCGCGCAAGGCGGTGGTGGTGCGAACGCGGGTGACGCCGGCGGGGGTCGAGCTCGAGGTTCAAGACACGGGCAAGGGCATTGCGCCCGAGAACCTGAGCCGCATCTTCGACCCGTTCTTCACGACGAAAGACGTGTGGTCGAACATCGGGCTGGGGCTCTCGGTGGCGTACCGCATGGTGAAGGAGCACGAGGGGCGCATCGAGGTGGTGAGCGCGCCGGGGCAGGGGGCGATGTTCACGGTGAAGCTGCCGCCGTTCGACGTGGCGCGGCAGCGAGAGCGGCAGCTTCTGGCGTCACCGGGCCGGCTCGACGTGGGTGGGCAGGGCGTGGGGATCGTGCGGTGATGCTAATGTCCGGGGCGTTTTGAGTCCTGCAGCTCCCCGCCGCAGCCGGGGCCCGTTCCTCCTGGGAATTGCCGGCATCGTCCTCTTCGGGGCGACGGCGACGTACCTCATGTTCTTGTCTGAGCCTCCGCCGGCGCCGCGACCTGCGAACGTGAGGCCTGCGGTGGTGGCGGCGCCGAAGCCGCAGCAGCTGACGCTGTCGCAGCTGTCGGGCGCGGTCGAGGTGAAGGGCGCTGACGGCACGTGGCGGGCTGCGAAGGCGGGCGACGTGCTGAAGCCGTCTGACGGGGTGCGCACGCAAGACGGCGCGTACGCCGTGATCGTGGGCGGCGAATATTGGGAAGTGAAGATGGAGCCCGGCACCGAGGTCGAGGTCGGCGAGCTGTCGGAGTCGATCTCGCGGCTGTTGCTCGGCAGCGGCATGGCGCACGCGACGGTGCGCAAGGGCAACAAGCACACGTTCGAGGTGAAGGCGAAGAAGGGTGATGCGGCTGCGCGGTCTGCCGGCGGCGCGTTCACGATTGCGGGCAACGGCGAGGGCACCGTTGCGGTGTCGACCGAAGACGGTGAGACCGAGCTCGAGGGCAAGGGGCGGGTCGTCATCGTTCGGGCGGGCCAGAGGTCTGTGGTGCTGCCGGGGCAGGCTCCGACCGACCCGGTGGCGGTGCCCTCGTCTCTGCTCTTGAAGGTCTCGTTGCCGCCGGTCTCGCTGGTGAACAAGACGAAGCTCACCGTCGTCGGGCAGACCGAGCCGGGGGCTCGCGTTCAGATTGGAGGTCGCATGATCGAGACCGATGCGACCGGGCGATTCAGTACGACCGTGAAGCTCGATGAGGGGAAGCAGGAGATCGACGTGAAGGCGGTCGGGGTCGGTGGGGTGAACGCTTCTTCAGCGCATCAGATCGAGCTGGATACGCATGTGCGCCGCGTCACGATCGACAAAAACCTGTGGAAGTGAAGGGCCGCTTTCACCCTGCGCGAGCATGAAGCCGCTCGAGGTCGACGAGCTTCATCGACGCTGAGCCCAGGTGCCGGTTCGGCGCGACCTTCGCCCCGTGAAAATCGCTGCCCGAGGTCGGCACGAGATCGAGCTCGACCGCGATCTTGCGCAGCTTCTCACGCAAGCTCGGAGGGTGATCGCTGTGCTCGACCTCGACGCCGGCGAGCCCGGCAGTCTTCAGCGCCGCCAGATCATGCGCCTCGATCTTCGAGACCCCAGGGTGCGCGAGCGTCGCAGCACCGCCCGCCCCACGAATGATCGCGACGGCGTCGGCGGCGGCGAGCTCGAACCGCGGCACGGCGCCCGGCCGCCCGTCGGCGAGAAACCGGTGAAACGCCTCTTTCGTCGAGGTGCAGAAGCCGAGCTCGACGAGCACGCGGGCGAGGTGCGGTCGCGCGAGGTGGGCGTCGTCGCCGGCGAGCGCCCGCACCTGCTCCATGGTGACGGGGAAGCCCAAGCCCTTCATCTTCTCGACCATCTGCACCATGCGGTTCTCGCGCTCGACCTTCAGCTTGGCCGCGAAGCTGGCGAGGCGCGCTTCCGTCGGGTCGACGAAGTGCCCGAGCACGTGCACCTCGCGCCGGTTCAAGAACGCGGTGATCTCGATGCCGTTCACCAGCGTCATGCCGAGCGTGCCGGCCGCCTCACGACACGCCGCGAGCCCCGCAACCGTGTCGTGGTCGGTGACCGCCAGGGTCGTGACCTTCGCCGCGTGCGCGAGCCGCATCAGCTCGGCCGGTGCGTGCTCGCCGTCGCTCGCCGTCGTGTGAGAGTGCAGATCGATCATCGCCCTGCTAAAGCTATCAGCGATGTCTCACCCCCTGCAGATCTCCCGAAAGATCGAATACGGCCTGCGCGCGATGCTGTACCTCGCCGCCCAGCCGCAGGGGGCCCTCGTGCCGTTTCGCGAGATCGCCGAGCGCATGAACGTGCCCACCGAGTTCATGGCCAAAATTCTCAAGAAGCTCTGCAAAGAGAAGCTCGCCGTCTCGACCCGCGGCGCCCAGGGGGGCTACGCCATCGCTCGCCCCGCCGCAGAGGTCAGCTTCCTCGACGTCATCGAGGCCATGGAGGGCAAGGTGCAGGTGAACCTGTGCGCCCAGCACTCGAACGCCTGCAGCCTCGCCGGCGACTGCACCATGACCGAGGTCTGGCAGCTCGGTCAGCAGCGCATGCTCGAGGTCTTTCGCCACGCGAAGCTCGATCGCCTCGCCATGCGCGGCCTGAAGCAGGCGGCTTCGAACGCCAGCTCGCACGCCAGCGCCGCTGCCGAGCTCGTTCAGCTCGGCTCGCGGCACTGACCGAAAGTCACCTCACCTCACGGGTAGACGCTGATGCGGACCTGGCACTGAATTTCAGTCTCCTGGCCGCTCACGTCTTTCACCCAGAGGAACGCGAGGTAGTCGCCCGTCACCGTCGGGTTCAGCGTCAGCGTCTGGTAGTTCTGCGTGGTGAAGACGTTGCCGCCCGTGAGGCTCCAGTTCGGCACGTTGCCGCTCGGAGCCGACGCCCTGAACTTCCACTCGGCGATGCCCTTGTTCGGCAGCGTCTCGTTCATCGGGTCGACGCTCTCGCCGCCCCACAGCGTGAGGGTCTTCGGCATGCCCAGCTGCGACAGCCGCACCATCACGTTGCCGGGCGTCGTGCACGTCGCCATCGAGCCCGGGCACACGCGCAGGTCACACTCGGGAATCGGGTTCAGCGGGTTGTCGGACTCGAGCAGCAGCTTCTTGTACGACGGCGCCGCGAAGTCGGTGTCGTTCGTCTTGATGATGAGCTCGCCTGCCTGACGGCCACCCGTGATCGGCTTCTTGAACTGAACCGTGATGTCGGCCTGGCTGCCCGCCAGGATCTCCTGGTTCGCCGTCAGCAGCGGGGCCACGACGCTGAACTGCGTGTACTCGGGCGGAATTTCGACGCCCTCGACCACCAGCGTGCCGCACGGGGTCATCGTGCCGGGCCTCATCGCGAGCGCCTTCACCGTGACCGTCTTCGTGGTGAGCTCCGTGCCTGCGTCTGCGAACGTCAGCTTGTCGTCGGGCTCGGTCGCGAGGCACGGCTTCGTGCCGCCCGACACCGTCAGCGGGATGCGCGCCAGCGAGCCTGCCGGCTGCCCGGGAATCGACGCCGACACCGTGATCACGTCGACGACGAACAGCGGCAGGTCGGTGTGCTGCACCCTCAGCACCGTGCTCTGCCCCACGGTCAGCGTCTGGCCGTCGACCGGGTTCATCACGGTGAAGCGGCCGCCGCTGCCCGAGTTGTTCATGCCCGTGCTGCGGAACAGCGCCGAGTCGATCTTCAGGTCCGACGTGCCGTCGTTCACGAGCGTGAACTCGGCGAAGTTGGCCTCTTTCGTGCCGGTGCGCTTACAGATGTCGAGCGCCTCGTTGTACCGGCAGCTCGTCGGCAGCGCGCCGAGCGCAGGCGTCACGCCTTCGCCGCTGAGCGAGATGGTGAAGAGCGGGTTCACGAAGTCGTTGCTCGTGATGCTCAGCACCGCGAAGCGCTGCGTGTCGTTCGACCCGTCTTCTTCGGGCGCGAAGCGAATGACCAGCGTCTTCTCGTCGGTGCCGTCGGCGGTCGACATGACGAGCGGGTTGCTGCTCGACGGCACCTGCACCGGCTGCTCGAGCGTGTACGCCATCTGGTCGCCGCCTGCGTTCGTCTTCTCGAGGCTCAGGCCCGTGACGTTGAGCGCCGGGCACCCGAGGTTGCGCAGGCGCACGCGCAGCGTCTTCGTCTCACCCAGCAGCGTCGCGGGGTACTCTTGCTGGCACAGCACGCCCGCGATGCACGGCGCGAAGCCGCCGTCGGCCTGCTCGAACGACACCTCGAGCGTCGGCTGGGCCGGCAGGTTTTTGCCGGTGCCGGTGAGATCGACCGTGATCGGCTTTGTCTCGGGGTCACCGTCGTCGATGGTCAGCGTCGCCTGCACGTCGCCGCGGCGGTCGGGGCTGAACTGCACCGGCACCTCGATGTCTTCGTTCGACCCGACGCCCATCGGCATGCTCGCCAGCGAGAAGCGGTCGGCGCCGGTGCCCGAGAACGTGGGCACGAACGTGCCGGGCGAGTTGCTGCGGTTCGAGATGACGACGGTCTTCTGGTCGGGGAAGACGCCCCCGTCGACGATGTTGCCGAGCTCGTCTTTGGTGGGGCAGGCCGAGAAGTCGAGCGCGGTCGGCATCGCCACGTAGTCGGGGCGGCCCTGGTTCACGGGCGGTTGGCACCGGCAGCCGACGGCGGCGAGGGCGAGAACGGCGAGGCTGAGTCGAGCGATGGTCACAGTCTTACTTTCCTTGGAGGCGGCCGAAATCGGGCGAGGTATACCCCGTGGCCCCCCATGGCGACAAAGACACAGGAAAAACTTCGCAAAGGTTACGCAGGTGCCCGGCGCGTCGCGCCCAAGCCCATCACCGGCAAAGAATCGGCCGTCGATCTGCTCGAGCACGCGTTCGGCGCCTACGTCGGCCGGCAAGAGCGTACGGCCTTCGAGCTCATGCGCCGCAGCCTCGATGAGAATGCCGCCGTCTTCCTCACGCTCTCGGGCGCGATGACGCCGGCGGGCCTGCACCAGAGCTGCCTGATACCGCTCGTCGAGGCGGGCGTCATCTCGTGCATCACGACGACCGGCGCGAACCTGTACCACGACGCGCACCGCATCATCGGCCACGCGATTCGTGAGGTGAACCCGAACGCCGGCGACCTGCAGTACCGCCTCGCCCGCATCATTCGCATCTACGACCTCGGCTTCTGGGAAGAGGCGCTGCTCGACACCGACCGCCTGTTCTCGGCGCTCATGCGCAAGAGCGAGTACCAGCGCAAGATGACGACCCCCGAGCTGCACTGGCTGCTCGGCCGCGACATCGACGCGATCGAGCGAAAGCTCGGCGTGAAGCAGCCGTCGCTGCTCTCGACCTGCTACCGCAACGGCGTGCCCATCTTCGTCGGCGCCGTGCAAGACGGGTCGATCTTCCTGAACATCGTGAAGCTGCGCCGGCTGCTCGGCGGCGACTTCAAGCTCGAGATCGACATCAACGAAGACGTCTACGCGATGGCCGCCGTACAGCACTACTGCCGGCACCACTTCGACGAGAAGCTCGCGATCTGGATCTTGGGGGGCGGCGTGCCCAAGAACTACACGCTGCAGGGCGAGCCGCTGCTCGATCAGATTCTCACCGTGCCCACCCAGGGCTTCGACATCGACGTGCAGTTCTGCGTCGACCCCGTCGACAACGGCGCGCTCTCGAGCTGCCCCGCCGGCGAGGGCCACACCTGGGGCAAGGTCTCGGTCGACGCCGTCGAGACCGGCAGCGTCTACGTGCACACCGACGTGACGGCCGTCTTCCCCTGGCTGACGCACGCGCTGCTGTCGCTCAAGAACTCGCGCCGCAAACCCTTCAGGCTCATCGACAAGCTCGACGAGGCGCTCGACTACCTCGACGAAGACGTGAAGAAGCGCCGCAAAGAGCTGATGAAGACCATCGAGTGGGACGTCTCGGAAGTGAAGAAATGACGCCCCGCGCCTGAGCACTCCGGTTCACAATTGAAACGGGCGGGGTGGGCTTGCAGACTGATCGCCCATGCTCCGCACGGTTTTCGTCGCCGCGTCGCTGCTGTCGTCTCTCGCCTTCGCCAACGCGTCGGGCGCCATCGGCTACTCGGGCGCTCCGATGACGGGGTCGTGCAACGACTGCCACACGGGCGGCACGGCGCCGACGGTGACGATCAACGGCCCCGACATGCTCGCCGCCGGCGCGACCGGCACGTACTCGGTGACGGTGAGCGGCGGCGCGCGCGTCGGCGTGAACATCGCGCTCGACATCGCGAACAACCTCGCGGCGCTCAACCCGACGAGCGCGAACCTGGGCCTCGCGTTTCGCGAGCTGTACCAGGCGTCGCCGCAGACCAGCCCGGCCACGTTCAACTTCACGCTGACGGCGCCGCCGTTCGCGGGGCCGATGACGATCTTCGCGACGGGCAACGCGGTCGACAACAACGGCGCGACCAGCGGTGACCGCTCGGCGAACGCGACCAAGGTCGTGACGATTCAGATGGGGTCGGGCGCGGCGATGCCGGTGATTCAGACTCCGGCCGCGGCGATGCAGTCGCCGCTGCGCACGAAGGCCACCGACGTGACCGTGACGGCGGCCGACGACGGTGGGCCGACGAACCTCACGTACATCTGGAGCGCCACCGGCCCCGGCGCCGTCGTCTTCTCGCCGAACTCGACGAACGCAGCGGCGACCTCGCGCGCGACGTTCTCGCGCGGCGGCACGTACATGGTGACGTGCACCGTGCGCGACAGCTTGAACCAGACGGTGACGTCGTCGTTCTCGCTCGTGGTCGAGGCGAACTACACGGCGCTGAAGATGACGCCTTTCGCGGTCGCCGTGCCCCTCGGCGGGATGCAGCAGTTCACCGCTGTCGCAGTCGATCAGTTCGAAGCGCCCATCGACCCGCAGCCAGCGGTGACCTACTCGGTAGCGGCGGGTTGCGGGACCTTCCCGAACGCGATGAATGGGCTGTACCGCGCCCAGAGCTCTCCGTGCGGACCGGACGCGGTCGTTGCCCGTGCTGGCTCCATCTCGACCTCATCGACAGTCCGCAGTGGCGGAGCCATCGGTCCTTCCACTGATATGGATGCACCTGCGGTAGCTCTAATCGAGCCGCAAAGCGGTCTGCCGCTTGTGAATGGCGCCGCCTTCGAGGCGATCGCTTCAGACAACATTGGAATCCTCGAAGTGCGTTTCACGATCGCAGAGGTGCCGGTCGCCACGGCGACGTCGTCTCCATGGCGCGTGACCTACGCAACGATGCCTTTCCTCCCTGGTGGAAATCAGCCACTCGTCGCGATTGCGAAAGATCTAGCCGGCAACGAGACCAAGTCGAGCAGCGTGATCGTGGTGGTGCCGGCACCTCCGACGGCGGGCGGGAGCGGTGTGGCGGGAGGTAGCGGCGGCACCGCGGGCGGCAACGGCGGAGGCTTCACCGATTCGGGGGGCTGCGCCTGCTCTTCAGAAGGCGGATCGGAGCTTCCCGTCATCTTTGGCTTGATTGCTACATTGCGACGGCGGCGAGTACGTGCGCGACGCGAAACTTCTCGCGGCGTCCAGCCAGATTATTGAGTAGTTCGGGTATCCAGAAATGTGATTGTTGAGACTGGCGTTGAACTGTGCCATCTTGGCGTGCTTCCATGTTGTCAATTCGGGAATGCACATAGCCGGGGGACGAATGAGCCGAAACAAAGTCGTTCTTGTTGTTGCGTTTTTTGCCGCCGCCTTATCACAGCCAGCTTTTGGCCAGACTTGCGGTGGTAGCATCACCGGCAATGTTTGTGTGTCTGCTGGATGGGCAACTACGTTTTTCAACTTCTCAAGCCCCAATGGCGGAGCGATCTACGTGGTGAGTTCGGCATCAAATCAGCCGGCGATCTACAGCTATTCGGGAGGCCATAACGGGCTCACGGGCGATGCGACGTCGACGTACGTCAGCGGGGTCTACGGACAGAACACGGCAACGGGGGGCTACGGCGTGGCCGGACGAGCGAACACAACGAATGGCGTCGGCGTCTATGGTGAATCGGTAGGCACACCGGACGAATACAAAGCGGGTGTTCGAGGGATGTCGTCAGCGAATGGAGTATGGGGAGAGGGAGCAGGGGCGGGAACTGCTGGCGTCTACGGAAATTGCATTGGTGATGAGTGTGTTGGTGTTTTGGGGGGCTGTGAGGGTGATGGGTGCAGAGGGGCGTTGTTTCTCGCTGATGTGGCCGTCCTCTCCGATCTCAATGTTCAAGGCGCTTTCTCGGCCAATTTCAAGTTTTTTCAAATCGATCACCCGGAGGATCCCGAGAACAAGGTGCTGCGTCATTCTGTTGTGGAGTCATCCGACTATAAGAACTTCTACGATGGCATAGGGTGCAGATCCCATTTTCACGCGGCCTCCTTCAGTCGTGAGGTGGCGTCATGGGGAACAGCGGGCATTGGTGAGGGCCGAAGCTTGAGAGCGGGAGCATTGGCGACGTGAGCCGAGAATTCGTCCCAGAGACCGCTGACGAGAATGCAGCGGAGATGCAGGACGCGCTCGGCACGATCTCGACCCCAGCGCATTCCGGGCCCGTCGAGGCGGAGTTCGATGAGGTTGCGGACGGCGCCCTCGGCGGCACCCGTGCCGATGACGAGGTCGTTGGCGCGCAGGTGGTGGTACCGCATGCGGTGGCGATGCTCGGTGAGGTAGTTGATGGCGTCGGAGAGCCGCTTGCGCTTTCCCTTGTTGCCGGGACCGGTCTTTGGAGTGTCGCGCAGAGCTGCAGTCAGCTCGCGGATGATGGTGCGGACGCGGCCGTTCCGAAGCAGCTTCTTGATGCGACCGACCCAGAGTCGAATGCCCTGCGAGCCAGGACGGTGGAAGGCCTGCCCGGCGTCCCACATCTTCTCGATGACGTGAAACCAATCGATGCAGGTCTCAGCGAGCGGGAGGTACTGCTCCTGAAAGCGCCAGATGTGGTCCGAGCCATCGGCGAGAAAGAGGCAGGGCTTGATGCCGTAGCCGCGCTTAATGGCTTCGCGCTGCAGCCAGATGAAGAGCGCCTCGTGGCTCTCGAAGGTGGCGATGAGCCGCTTGTTGATGGGGCCTTCGCGGCCGTTGGGCGTGCGGCGCAGAGTGTAGAGGACCGCGACGAAGGCGCCCTTGGCATTCTTGCTCTTGTCACCGGGATTTCTGCGGGGCTTGGTTCGAGCGCGCCTGAGCTGCCGGCGGCGGTGTCGCTTCGTCGACCGACGCGAGGTCTTTCGCGGGGCCCGTCGGCGCTGATGCTCGGCAGGGCTGATCATCGGAGCACCGCGAGCGTCGACCTCAATGACAAGCACGTCCCCGTCACCGAGAGGGCCGGGCAGCTGCTCGATGAAGGGGCGAGCCTGGTCACCGACGGTGTCGACCATGCGCAGGACCGCACGAGAGCTCGGCGCCCACTCGTGAAAGTAGCGGAACGTTCCGCGGGCCTGACCGAAGGCGAGCTGAGCGCAGAGACGAGTGACCGCCATCACCAAGCCGACGCTGAAGCCCGAACAGAGGCCGAGCTCGCGATCGACTGGCAAATCCGCGGGGCCGCGACCCGCGGCACCGCGGCGGCGAGCGATGGGGCGCAGGAAAGACACCTTGCCAAACCGAGTGCCGAGCTGAGAGGTGCGTTCGCCATCGAGAACGAAGTGCCGTTCACCGTGGGCGTACTCGACGTCGCGAGGTCGCGCGACCTGGTGCGCCAGGAACAGGCTCACGAGCGCCCGCCCCAACGAGAGCAGCCGCGTCCACAGGTCGCGCTCGAAGTTCCAGAATCGCTGCGGGCGATCGGAATCCGCGAGGTTGAGAGCTCGCTCAAAGGCACGCTGGACCTCGGCGCGCGCCGAACCGATACTGCGCTGCATTCGGGACTCCTCGCGGACAGACTTCCGGACCTAGACAAGCCGGTTATCTGCCGTGAGCGAGCCCCGATGTTCAAGCCGCGCCCCTCACGCAGCTCTCAAGTGATCGATCTTGCTGCGGGTTCAGGAGGCCCACGTGACTCCAAAGCGGGAACTGCACCCGATGGCATAGCTACGCTGGACTCACTGGGAAGAGCGACAGTTGTCATGCCGAGTTGGTTTTCTCACCTCAACAAGGACTTTCGATATGGACTTACGCCAATCGGTAGCCCAGCCACTCTTTATGTCTCCCGCGAACTAGCGAACTCGAGCTTCGAAATTGCAGGCGGTGCGCCGGGGATGCGAGTCTCCTGGAGCGTAACTGGTATCCGCAAAGACGCCGCTGCAGTAGCGCAACCCATGCTGGTTGAGCAGTTCAAGTCCCCAAACGATCGCGGGCTGTACATGAATCCGGCGGCCTACGGACAACCCGCTAGCAAAGGGTACTCGGCGAGGTGGCGGCGAGGGAAGACTGACGCTGGACACTAAGGTTAGGCCAGCGATCGCGATCAAACCGGGCCGTTGTCTAACCAGGGTCGACTTCTTCGTTTCTGAACGAACGAATTCACGAGCGAAATTCGGGTCGGTGCGGTGCTAGCGACGGGCTACGACCTTTCCGGCCGCTTTGATTCGCGCACCAACGCCGCTCCGCGCGATCTGCGCACCCCGCGCTGTGCCACCGAGCGCGATGAGCTTCTCTGCGGCGTCACGGGACAGGACCTCGCGTGGGCCCGCTTCAATCATTGCTGTCTTCGTCAGCTCCCGCCCTCTCGACCGGCCGCTGCCGTGCGGCGGGCATGGAAAGTGACGAGGGCACGCTCCGGCCGAGTCTTCTGGGCCTGCTGTAGGAGGTCTCAATCAAGATTGAAGTCGGACGAACCGTCTGCATGCGTGATCTTGAATATCTAAGGTTAGATCCTCGGCCGCAGCCGCGAGCCGGCGCCGCTACTCGAACGACAGCGCCCGCTCGAAATCGCTCCTGTTGGTCGCTGCCTCGAGCGCAACCGCTTCCGTGATCTTCTTTTCACGCAGCAGCTTCACGAGGTGCATGTCGAAGCTCTGCGTGCCGAGAATGTCGTGGTTCTTCTCGAGGTAGTCCTTGATCTCGTGGGTGCGCTCGGCGTCTTTGATGAACTCGACCACCGACAGCGTCGACACCATGACCTCGGCCGCCACCACGCGGCCCTTGCCCGACGCGTGCGGCAACAGGCGCTGCGACACCGTGCCCTTCAGGTTTTCGGCCAACCGGTTGCGCACGCTCGCCTGCGCCTCGGCGGGGAACACCGAGATGATGCGGCCGATCGTTCGGTAGCAGTCGGTCGTGTGCACCGTCGACAGCACCAGGTGCCCCGTCTCGGCCGCGCGCAGCGCGATCTCGATCGTCTCGGTGTCGCGCATCTCGCCGACCAGGATCACGTCGGGGTCTTGCCGCAGCGCCGCCCGCAGCGCCTTGCCGAAGTCGGGCGTGTCGGGCCCGATCTCACGCTGCGTCACCCGCGAGAACTTGTCTTCGTGCAGGAACTCGATCGGGTCTTCGATCGTCAGCACGTGCTTGCGGTAGTGCTGGTTGATGTAGTTCACGATCGCCGCCAGCGTGCTCGACTTGCCCGAGCCCGTGACGCCCGTCACCAGCACGAGGCCGCGCTCTTCTTGCGACAGCTTCTCGAGCACCTTCGGCAGCCCCAGCTTCTCGAAGTCGGGCACGTTGAACGGAATCGAGCGCATGACCGCGCCCACGTGGCCCTTCGCCCGGTGCAGGTTCACGCGAAACCGGCCCACGCCGTCGAGCGCGTACGAGGTGTCGATGTCTTGCACCTCTTCGAGCAGCCCCTTCCACCGGTTCGACTTCAAGACGTGCC
This sequence comes from Myxococcaceae bacterium, assembly GCA_016793725.1. Classification (GTDB taxonomy): domain Bacteria; phylum Myxococcota; class Myxococcia; order Myxococcales; family Myxococcaceae; genus Xiheicaenimonas; species Xiheicaenimonas phototrophica. The sequence continues at coordinate 14,870 of JAEUJP010000345.1, forward strand.
CCGCGATGCGCAGCGTGTCTTCGGGCTGCAGCGCCGGCACCTTCACCGGCAGCAGCTGCCCGTTCACCCGCAGCGCCGGCGACTGCCCCACCTTGAAGTGCACGTCAGACGCGCCGTTCTTCACGGCCGCCGCCAGAAACTGGTTGAAGGTCGCTTGTTCCATTTGTCTCTCCCCTCACTTCACCAGCTGCGCGGTGGTGCGGCGCAGGCGGTCTGACAGCGTGCGGCAGAACGAGCGAAAGACCTTCACCGCGAGCTTGTCGTCGCTGCCGAGCAGCGCCTCGAACTTGTCGCGCGGCATCTTCAGCAGCCGGCACGGCGTCACCGTCGTCACGCGCGCCGAGGTCAGCAGATCATCGATGAGCGACATCTCGCCGAACAGCTCACCGTCACCGAGCCTCAGTATCTCTTCGGTCGAGCTGTGGTGCCCGTCGCCGTCGGTGTCGCGCGTCACCTTCACCTGGCCCTTCGCGATCACGTACAGCGCGTTGCCCAGCGCGTTCTGCTCGATCACCACCGTGTCGGGCGGCACGTCGACGTACTCGATGATGCTGCCGAGCTGCGAGGTCTCTTCGAACGACAGCTTCTTGAACAGGTGGAGCTTCTGCAAGAGCTCGACCCCCTCGAAGCCCCCGAACCCCGCGAGCTCGACCTCGATCACAGGCAAACCCCGACCGACTGCGAGCTCTGCAGCCGCGTGCACCTGCCCGTCGCGCACGACGGCGACCCACCATCGACCGCGCACAACGTCTTGCACACCGTCGTCGCGCCGCCGCCCGTGCAGGCGAGCCCGCGGCCGCAGTCGTTCGAGTACGTGCAGCCGACGTCAGCCGCGCGCGTGCCCGCAGGGAAGCAGCCGGGCCCGCCCTGGCCGGGGTAGCAGGCCTCGCTCGACGCCGCGCAGTTCTGCAGCAGCGGGTCGCACGACATCGGCGGCTCGGCGCACACCAGCGGCCGCTCTTTCGTCTCGGGCAGCACCAGCGTCACGTAGCAGCGCTGCGGCGACCCGCAGTCGCCGTCGACGCGGCAGAACCGCGAGCACAGCGAGCCTCCGTCGGTGCCGACCAGCGTGCACGCGAGCCCCTTCGCGCACGACACCGGAGCGCCCGCACACTGCTGGCCCTCACCGATCACCCCGTCGGGCACACACTGCCGCCCACCGTCGAGAAACGCACACTTCTGGCCCGCGTCGCAGTTCTGGTCGATGAGGTCGCACGCCCCCGCGAGGCAGCGCGTACCGATGCCCCCGTCGTCGAACGCCGTGAGCGTGCACGCCTCGCCGGCGTCAAACCCGCGCGGGCCCGCGAAGTCGCACGCGTCGTCGCGCACGAAGCCGCCCGCCGTGGCACCGTTTCCACCGGTGCCGCCCGCCGTGCCGGTGCCGCCGCCCGAGCCACCTGCGCCACCGTCTCTGCCGGGGTTTCCGTTGGAGCAGGCCGTCAGCGTGATGACGGCCAGAACGAGGCTTCTCGACATGTAGGTTTCCCTCTTCGGAATCGTGCGGTGGCCCTGGCGTAGGGTAGACTGTTTTGCGTTCGGGCCGCCTCGAATTCGAGAACCGATCTGATTCCCCGCCACATCACGTCACCCATCATCGTGCGCCGGTCTCTCTCGGTCGGTCTCGTCGCCCTGCTCGGGGCCTGCACCCCCGCGCCCATCGCGTGCCCGAACCCCGCCACGTGCGCCACGCCCGAGCCTGATGCAGGCGAGCCGGGGTGCAGCTCCGACACGCAGTGTGCGGCGCCGCTCGGGCGGTGCCTCGTCGACAGCCGCACCTGTGTGGCGTGCCTCGAAGACGGCGACTGCGCGGCCGGCGTGTGCGACGCCGAGCTGCACACATGCGCCCTTCAGCCCGACAGCTGTGCGACGGCGCAGCGGCTGATGGTCGGCGGCGGCACGGTCGAGGTGCTCGGCGACACCACCCGCTCGCGCGACGACTCGACGCTCTCGTGCGCGCTGCCGGGCAGCCAGGGCAACGATCTCGTCTACACGTTTCAGCTCGACCGCCCCCAGAAGCTCATCGCCACCGCCGTCGCCCTGCCCGGCAGCGCGCTCGTGCCGGTGCTCGGCCTGCGCAGCGTCTGCAACAGCATCGACGCGAACCACAACAGCGCGTGCGCGTACGGCACGACGAACGCCGGGGCGACCCTGAGCACCGAGCTGTCGGCGGGCACGTGGTACCTGTGGCTCGACGGCGAAGGCGCGACGGCCGGCGCGTTCAAGCTCACGGTGACGCTGAGCGACACGAACGCGGGCACCTGCAACGAGCCCATCGAGCTGCTCGCGTTCAACTCGCAGCGGTCGCAGGCGGTGGGTGACACGCGCGGTGAGACCGACGACGCGCGTGGGCTGTGCGGTGGGGCGGGCGCTCCCGAGAACGTGTTCGCGTTCGAGATCGGGCAGCCCCAGCGGGTGTCGATCGAGCTCGAGCCGCTGTCGGCCGACTTCGCTCCGGCGCTGTACGTGCGCGGCAGCGCCTGCACCGATGCGACGCCGTCGGGGCAGCTGTCGTGCGCGGTGGCGATGCCCGGCGCGAAGGCGGTGATCGATCTGCCCCGGCTGCCGGCGGGCCGCTACCACGTGGTGGTCGACGGCGCGGGCGCGACGCCGGCGACCTCGGCGGGGCCGTATCGGCTGACCGTGTCGCGCGGGCCCACGGTGCCTCCGCCGGCGAACGACACGTGCGCGGGGGCGGTCGGTCTGCCGCCGCCCATGAACGGCATCGGCGTGGTCACCGTGCAGGGCGATACGTCGGCCGCGAACCACGACGCGCTGGGGTGCACGGCCGACGGGCCCGACGTGGTCTACCGCCTCGAGCTCAGCGGCCCGCGCCGCGTCTCGGCGCGCGTTCAGCCGCTCTCGGGCTCGTCTCTGCGGCCGGCGGTCTATCTGCGCCGGCCGAACGAGTGCGACAGCCAGAGCCCGGCGAACCAGCTCGGCTGTGCGGCGAGCGCGATTGCGGGGGCGCCATCGACGCTGACCCTGCCGTCGCTGCCGGCGGGCAGCTACTTCGTGTGGGTCGACGGCCAGCAGGGCACGTCGGGGGCGTTCGAGCTGAGCGTCGATCTCGCGGTGGCTCCGGCGGCGCCAGAGAACGACGTGTGCGCCGAAGCGCCGCAGCTGGCGCTGGCGAGCGGGGTGGTGACGGCGAGCGGCACGACGGTGTCGGCGGGCGACGACGTGCACCTGTGGTGCACCGAGCCCCTGGGCGCGTTTTCGCCCGACGTCGTCTACACGATCGACGTGCCGGTGCGTCAGGCGATGGCGATCGACGTGACGGCGCCGGCGGGCAGCCCGCTGTTGCCGGTCTTCTCGCTGCGGCCGCCGATGAAGTGCGACAGCGATGCGCTGCTCGACAACCCGAGCTGCGCGTGGGCCGACCCGCTGCACGTGCGCCGCTCGGTCTTGAGCCTGCCCGACGTCGCGCCGGGCCGGTACTCGTTGTGGGTCGAGGGCGACGGCTCGACGCAGGGTGCGTTTTCGGTGCGGGTCGTGACGTCGCCGCCGGTGCCCGAGCCCGAGAACGACTGGTGCGGCTCGACGGTGGTGCCGACGCTGGCGGCGGGCGTGCCGGTCTCGGGCGACACGCGGGGCGCCGTCGACGACAGCACCGGGGCCTGCTCGGCGGCGACGGGGGCGAACGGCGAGTACGGGCGCGACGTGCTCTACCGGTTCTCGGTGACGCAGACGCAGAACGTGAAGCTGACGGTGACGCCCGAGGCGACGACCGGAGCGCTGTTTCGCCCGCTCGTGTACGTGAAGGCGTCGAGCGCATGTGCGTCGACGACGGCGTCGGCGACGCTCGGCTGCGCGGCGGCGGCCGACTTCGGTGAGAGCGTCGTGCTGAACCTGAACGCCCTGCCAGCGGGCACCTACAACGTCTGGGTCGACGGAGCAGGTCTGTCGAGCGGCAGCTTCTCCATTCGTCTACAGTGACGCCCCCAAGAATGGTTCAGACCCTGTTCCGCAACGCGGAGCGCCGTCGCGACCCACGCATCGGCGCCCGCTTCGACGTGAGCTTTCGCAGCGCAGCTGACGCAGCGAAGGCCTTCAAGACGTTTTCGGTGAACTTCTCGGCGGGCGGCTTGTGCTTGCGCACGTCGCGGCCCCACGCGGTCGGCGAGGTGGTGCAGCTCCACCTGGTCGTCGACGCGCAGGCCTTCGAGCTGAAGGGCACCGTGCAGTGGGCGCGGGCTGACGTGGTGGGGGTGCGGTTCGTCGATCTGCAGCCGGCCCAGCGGGCGCGCCTCGAGGAGCTGGCCCGGGTCATGATCGAGCGCGGCGCCCCCGTCGAGGAATAGGGCACGGACTTGATCAGAGCTTGTAGACGCCCAGCGTCGCCGCTTTGAGGCCCACTTTTTCGAAGAACGGCCTCGCGTCTTCGCCTTCGATCGCTTCCAGGCTCTGGATCTCGAGGCGCTTCACCCCGAGGACCTTGGCCCTATCAATCGCTCGTTTCAGGAGCTCTCGACCGACCCCTTTTCTGCGCCACGCCTTGCACACGACCAGCTCGTCGATGGTCGCGATGCGGCCCGCCCACCGCAGGTTCGGGCGGTGCGACAGCGCGACGAAGCCGATGACCTTGTCGAACGCGTCGGCGGCCACCAGAAGCTCCATCTCGGGGTGTCGCACGATCCACGTCACCGTCGCCGAGTCGCCCGTGAAGCCCAGCTCGCTCAGCAGCTCTTTCACCGGCTGACCATCGCCGAGGCGCGCGGGCCGCACCTTGAACGCGGTTGGGGCGGCGGCCGTCATGCGGCACCCTGAGGGCCGCACGTCAGGCCGAACCACGAAGCGGAGCGGAGTGGGAAGCCGGTCACAGATCCACCAGGAACACCGTGCAGGCCTGATCGATGAGCTCGCGCGACAGCGACGGCGGTATCTGCCGGTACCGCGCCGCGTCTCGCACCAGCGAGACGAGATCTCTCGGGTGGCAGGCGCGAAGGTCCATCTCTCGCGGCTTGTAGTAGTGCTCGATGAGGTAGGTGACCGCCTGGTCGACGTAGGGAATGCCCGACGAGTCACACACGCGGCGGAAGATCTCGCGGTACGCCTTCTCGTCGGGGTTGCCGACCTCGATCTTGTATTTGATGCGCCGCAAGAACGCCTCGTCGACGAGCTCTTTGGGGTCCAAGTTCGTCGAGAAGACGATCAGCTGGTCGAACGGAATCTCGAACTTCTTGCCGGTGTGCAGCGTGAGAAAATCGACGCGCTTCTCGAGCGGCACGATCCACCGGTTGAGCAGATCGGTCGGGTGCACCTTCTGCCGCCCGAAGTCGTCGATCAGCAGCATGCCGCCGTTCGCCTTCACCTGAAACGGCGCCTCGTAGAACCGCGCCGTCTCGCTGTAGATGAGGTCGAGCGTCTCGAGCGTCAGCTCGCCGCCCACGATCACGCTCGGGCGGCGGCACAGCTGCCAGCGATGATCCATCTCGAACGTCTGCCGGCGGCCCTGCTGATCACGCCCCAGCTCGAGCGGTATCGCCGTGTGCGTCAGCCGGTCGAACACCTTCACGATCTGCCCGTCGATCTCGAGGCACGCCGGCACGAACGCCTCGCCGCCGAACATGTTCGAGATCGCCTCGGCCAGCGACGTCTTGCCGTTGCCCGGCGGCCCGTACAGAAACAGCGATCGGCCCGAGTTCACCGCCGCGCCCAGCTTGTCGGCCAGCATGCCCGGCACCGTCAGGTGCGAGATCGCGCGCGTCAGCGTCTCTTTCGAGATGACCGGGTTCTCTTGCGTCTGCAGCTGAACGAGTGAGTTGTACTGCTCGATCGGCACCGGCGCCGGGCCCACGTACGTCGTGCGCGTCAGCGCGTCGCGCGCGTACTCGCGGCCCTTCTCGGTCAGCACGAAGTCGACCGAAGCACGGCCGAAGCCCTTGCCGCCCTTCAGATCGACGAGCTTCTCGGCCGCCACGAAGTCGATGACGTGCTCGACGACGCCCGACCACGGCAGGCACATCTCTTGAGCCACCTCGACGCCCGTCGCGCTGCCTGCGTAGTAGAGGTACTTGAGCGAGATGTCCGAGAGCAGGCCGATCTTGAGGCCCGTGTCTTCCATCGACTTCGGCTCGGGCGGCGCGATCTCGAGAATGCGCGGGTTGTCGAGGTTGAAGGGGTTGCCGCCGTCGCGCGCGAGGTCTTCGGCGGTGTAGTTGCCGGTGGCCTCCTGGCTCAGGTCATCGTCAGCGACCGTGCGGCCCTTCTTCGGGCGGGGGTTGCCAATCATCGTCGGCATTCCGCCGCACAATAGATGCGGAGAGAGGCTGAGTCGAACAGCAACCGGGGTCGCCGGTTCGCCGCGGTAGCAATGCGGCTGCGCACCATGCGCGCACTCTCCAAGCACGCTCGGCAGGATTCGAACCTGCATCGTCCAGCTTCGCTGACTGGTGCCCGATCCATTCGGGCGACGAGCGCTTACGTTTTTGAGCGGGCAGCGGAGGAGTCGAACCCCAGTGGCTGTTCACCACCGCCGGTTTTCGAGACCGGTGTGCGTCCACACGCACTTCACTACCCAGAGCCGCGAGGCACCGGCCACCGAGGTGGGACGCGAAGCGTCCCGCTTAGAGGCGAAAGCCGTCGTGGCCGGGGCCGAGCAGAAGAATCAGCGACCGGTGGAACCGGAGCGACTCGACTCTGAGCGGCGGGACGTGAGCGTCATGGCGCCGGGTCAGACGCAGCGGCCGCGTCGAACCTGACGCGGCGCCCGGTCGAGCGCCGCGCGCGTGAACCCAGGGGCGAATCGGCGCGGGCGGTGACGCTCAGGCGACGCGAGTCGCAGGCTCCGGGCGCGCCGGCAGCGTCGAAGAGCCCTTCAACGTCTCGAAGTAGAACTTGCGAAAATGGAGCGTCGCGCGGTCGGTGCGCACCGAGAGCTCGTGCGACGGGTGCGGCACCTCGGGCGGCTGGCTCGACTCGATGACGGCCTGGTCTTCGAGCGCGACGCGCAGGTTCTGCCAGTTGAAGATGGGGTTCAGCAGCGCCAGTCGGGCGAAGCTGCGGGCGCCCACGATGATGAGCCGCGAGCGCTCGGCAGACACCGGCACGCAGATCGAGTGCTGGCGAAAGGTGTGGCCCTTCATCGGTATGTTCAGCACCATGACGTTCGGCCGGTAGAACTCGAGGTGACCCGAGTCGCGGGCCCGGTCGCCGTCGAGCACGCCCCGGGTGCTGAAGCCGTAGGGCTCTTCGTTCAGCTCGATGTCCATTCGGGAGTCGGGCTTCAGGTACGGGCTCACGAAGCGGCCGATGGTCTTTCGGTGCAGAAACGGCACGTGCGGGCCATCGAGCATGTTTTCCATCACGCGAGACCAGTGAGCGGCCCACTCGAGCTCGAGGTAGTTGCGCGCGAGGCCGGGCGCCGTCAGCGAGTCGGGCACGGTGGGCTCGACCGGCGCCTCACTGACGGGCGCGGTGTACACCCACAAGAGACCCCCGAGGTCGCGGGCCGGCACGCTGGTGGCGAACAGACGCTCGCGCTTCGCGTCGGGGTTGAGCGGCACGCCACGGTTTTGACCCCGGGCGTCGAACTTCCACGCGTGGAAGGGGCACTCGATGCACCCATCGGGCGTCACCCTCCCCAGTGAGAGGGCCACGCCCCGGTGAGGGCAGCGGTCGAGCAGCGCTGAGACCTTGCCTTGCGCGTCTCGAAACAAGACCAGCTTCTCGCCCGCGACGGCGACGGCAAGCGGCCGTTTTTTGAGCCGCCGCGAGAGGGTCACCGCCGTCCACTGATTCGAGAACCCTTCGAACATGGTTGTCCTTTGGGCGGTGTACGTTCGCCCCGCCCGTCGTGTTTCGCGAGTGGCTCCAATCGGTTGGCGCTGCCCGCGTGCCTTCGATGTTCTTCCAAGGGCTGCCGGTGGTGCAAAGATGGGCCCATGGTACGAAGTCCTTCGTCGCGGGGTCTGGTGTTTTCCCGCGCCGTCGTGGCGCTCGGAGCTCTGGCCCTGGGTTCTGCGAGGTGCGCGTCGCCGCAGCGGGTCACCGCGGGGCCCGAGTCGTGCGCGACCCCCGAGGCGTGTTCGGCGCTGGCCTCGCAGCTGGCGCCGACCGAGCGGGGCCGCGCGATCGCGCTCTACGAGCGCGGGTGCGAGCTGGGCGATGCCCGAGCGTGCGGCAGGCGGGCGCTCCACGAGAATGGCAGCGGCGGCGATGGGTGGGCCGCCCGTGCGACGGTCGGGCTCGGCGCGTCATGCGACTCGGGCGACGCCGAGTCGTGCGAGGTGCTCGCGGCGCTTCACCGCCGTGGCGCCGCGCCCGAGGGCGCGGCAGCAGGGGCGCGGGCGCTCGAGCTGCACGACGCGCGCTGTGCGGGAGGCGACGCGGGGGCGTGCCTCAGGGTGGGGGTGCTGCTCGACGAGGGGGGGCTCGTGCCTCCCGAGCCCGCCAGGGCGCTTGCGCGGCACTTGCGGGCATGCGACCTGGGGCTCGCGGGGGGCTGCGCTGCGGCGGGGCTCAAGTTCATGAGAGGTGAAGGCGTCGCGCCCGACCGGGTGAGGGGCGCCGAGCTGCTGCGCCGGGCGAAGGCCGCGATGCCTTCGCCCGACGCCGGGCGGTGATGGCCGCCCCTGCTTCACAGGTGCTCGAGGAACTCGAGCAGCGCGTCTTTCTGCCACCGCGGCAGCGCGATGAAGCGGTCGGTCGAGTACTGGCCTTCGCCGCCGTGCAGCAGAATCGACTGCTCTTCGCTGTCGGTGCGACCGTCGTGCATGTAGCGGGTCTTGAAGCGAAGACCCCACAGCGGGGTCGTGCGCCAGAACCGACCGCTCGCGCGCCCCATCACGCGGCCGTCTTCGAGGCCCGGCCCCATGTCGTGAATGAGCAGGTCGCTGTAGGGGAAGATGATCTTGTCGGACAGTGCGTCGACCCGGTGCGCGGTGCCGTCTGCGAGGGGCAGGTAGTAGTCCTCGACGGTCTTCAGCGCGGGCCGATGGCAGTCGGCGCACCCGACCGCGGCGAACACCGCCTTGCCGATGTGGGCCTTCAAGGTCATCGGCAGCAGCGGCGGGGGCGGCGCGAGCAGCGCCTGGAAGTGGAAGAGCTCGATTGAGCCCTTGCTGCCGACGTCGTTCGGAGTGGCGGCCGCCTTCTGGCACGGGTGACCGAGCGGGAGCGGAGACCCGTCAGGCGAAAACTCCCGGGGGAAAAACGGGGTCGACACGCCGAGCTCGATGTTGAAGGGCTCGGTGGTGAACTGAAAGAGCGTGCCGGTCTGCGACTTCCACCCGAAGCGGCCGGCGCGCACAGGGCCCGAGGGCGCCCGTCGGTTTGCGTCGAACGTGAATGCCCACAGCCGCACGAGCCCCTGCAGCTCGTTCGACCAGTTCACCGCGCCGATCACCGAGGGGTGTTTGTACGGCTTGCGACCGGCGAACGCGAAGATGTCTTCGTCGGCCACCGCGTCGAGGGCCCCGAAGCCGAACACCGGCGGCGAGTGTCGGTCGCTGGTCGAGATCTTGGGCACCGTCGGCAGCGTCTCGCCCGCCATCGAACAGCCCTCGGCACCCGGCTCGCCGGCGATGCTGAGGTGCTGCACCACCGGCCCGCCGAGCTCGAACGCGAGGTAGTAGTTGCCGTCGTTGTTGATCATGAAGTGCGGCACGTTGTTCGACGTGCCGTTGTCACTGCCGCCCGTGACCGGGTGGCCGTGACACGTCACGCACGCGGCGGCCCTGAAGATCGGGCCGCGACCTTCGGCGAGGGTGAAGTCGTGCTCGTAGGCGGCCTT
>JAEUJP010000362.1 GCA_016793725.1 Myxococcaceae bacterium
GAGGTCGGTGACGAGGCCTTCGCCGCCGCCGAGGCGATGAACGTGCGCGGCCCCCTCGTGGGCCGGGTGAACACGCTGCGCGGTACGCGGGAGCAGTGCATCGCCGCGCTCGAGCAGGAAGACGTTCGTGTCACGCCCACCCTGCTCTCGCCGCTGGGGATCCTGATCGAGACACGCACCAACGTGTACTCGCTCGAGGCGTTCAAGAAGGGCCTCTTCGAGGTGCAGGACGAAGGCAGCCAGCTGCTCGGCATGCTCGTCGATGCGCCGCCGAAGAAGGTCGTCGATGCGTGCGCTGGTGCTGGTGGAAAGACCCTGCAGCTCGCGGCGCAGATGAAGAACCGCGGCGATCTGTACGCGTTCGACATCGACCCGCGCCGCCTCGAAGAGCTGAAGATTCGTGCGCGCCGCGACAGCGTTCACAACGTGCGCATTCACATTCTGCCGAACGTGCCCGACCTCGCAGGCAAGGCCGACCGTGTGCTGGTCGACGCGCCGTGCACGGGCACCGGCACCCTGCGCCGCAAGCCCGACGCCCGGTATCGCATTCGAGAGGAACAGGTCGCCGAGTACGCCGCGAAGCAGCGGGCCCTGCTCGAGCAGTTCGCGCCGATGGTGAAGCCGGGCGGCCGGCTGATCTACGGCACGTGCTCGATCTTGAGGGAAGAGAACGAAGACGTGGTCGCCGCCTTTCTGCGCGACCACCTGGACTTCGAGGTGATGTCGGCGGCCGAGGTGCTCGGGCCCGAGCTGGGGCCGAAGGTGACCCGCGGTGGGTTCTTGAGTACGTTTCCGCACCTGCACTGCACCGATGGGTTCTTCGGGGCCGTGCTGCGGCGCAAGAAGGCCTGAGGCCATGCAGCTCGACGTCGCGACCCCCGAGCGCGTCGGCCTCTCGCTGCCCATCGCCGGCATCGGCTACCGGTCGCTCGCCTGGCTCATCGACGTGAGCCTCATTCTGTCGTTCTGGGTGATCGCCTACTTCCTCTACGCGCTGACCGGCCCCGACGTGATGAAGGTGGTCGGCGGCATGTCGACGTTCGTGCGCGTCGCCGCCGTGCTCGGGTTCTTCTTCTTCCAGTGGGTGTACTGGACGGCGTGTGAGGTGCTCTGGCGCGGCCAGACGCCCGGCAAGCGGTTCATGAAGATTCGCATCGTGCGCTCCGATGGCTCACCCGTCGGCGTGCTCGAGAGCGCCGTGCGCAACCTGCTGCGCCTCGTCGACTTCTTGCCCATCGGCTACGGCCTCGGCGCCCTCGTCATGCTCGTCGACCCGAAGCACCGCCGCCTCGGCGATCTCGCCGCCGGCACCGTCGCCCTGCGCGAAGAGCAGATCGACCTCTCGGGCTACGCCGCCGCCCCACCTGCCGTCGCCGCCGCCACGCGGGAGCTCACCCCGCACGAGCACGAGCTGCTCCGCGAGCTCGTCGCCCGCTTCGACGGCCTCGAGCAACCGGCCCGCTTGAGCCTCGTTCAGAAGCTCGCCGCCCGGCTCGGCGAAGACCCGGCGCAGATCTCGGACGACGCGACCGCCCGCGCCTGGGTCAGAGCGCGCGCAGGTACGCCGCCAGATCAGCCCGCTCGTCTGCCGTGAGCTGCGTGCCCAGCAAGAGGTCGAAGAACAGCACCGTGTCTTCGAGCGTCAACATGCGCCCGTCGTGAAAGTACGGCGGCGAGTCTCTGATGCCCCGCAGCGAAAACGTCTTCACCGGCCCCTCGGGCCGCCCGGCGTAGAACCGCTCGACCTGCAGATCGTGCATCGAGTTGTCGGTGAACTGCGCGATCGCCGGGTGGCACCCCGAGCACTTTGCCTTGCCCTCGAACAGCGCCTCGCCCCTGAGCTCGACCTCGGTCGCCTTGCCCTTGATCAGCCGGTTCAGCGCGTCGAGCTTGGGCGCCGGAGGGAAGTCGAGAATCGAGTTGAAGTCGCCCATGCGGTTCGTCTGCGGCTTGTCGAGCGTGCGACCGCCGATGGCCGCCAACATCGCCGTGTCGCCGTCGAAGTACTCTTCGACCTCTGCGAAGTGATCCATCGAGCGAATCGAGCGCTTCGACGAGTAGATGAGCAGCGCCCAGTTGCCCCGCATCGTCGGCGTGTCGGTGCGCAGCCGCGCGTAGTTCGGCCGCGTGTCGGGCGCGAGCTCGATCGCCCCGTTCGTGTGCCCGTTCACGTGACACGAGAAGCACGCCACCCCCTGCGACGGCGCCGCCGTCACCCGGTGGTGCGTCGAATTGAACCACGTCGTCTGAAACGGCGTGACCAACAGGCGCAGCCCCTCCATCTGCTCGCCCGTGAGCAGGCCGTTGAAGAGCTCGAAGTAGTTGCCGTACGTCACCTCGACCCCGCGCGTGACGTCGCCCAGCTCCTTGTGCGTCGTCAGGTACATCGCCGGAGGGAACTCGGGCAGGAAGCAGCCCGGGATGTCGAACCCCACGTCGAACCGCTCGTGCTCGGGGTGCGCCACCGTCCACACCTGGGGAAACAGCATGTGCGCCGTCGACTGCAGCGGGTGATCGAGCGGCCTGAACGGAAAGTCGTCGCGCCTGGCGATCGCGTCGGCCCCCAGCGCTGCGTACTCTTCCCACGACTTCACGCCCTTCGGCAGCTTCGCCGTCGGCCCCAGCGGTTGCAGCTTGCCGCGCGACATCGTGAGCCCCGGCGCCGTGCGGCACTTCAGCTCGAACCGCGACTCGAGCACCTTGCGCGCCGCAGCGTCGACGCTCGGGCGCTGCTTTTCCATTCGCGCGCGCCACTTCTCGAACGGCTCGCCCAGCGTCGGAGGCGCGTAGCTCGACCTGCCCCGCCCGCCATACCTGTAGAGCCCGTCGGGCGGGTTCGGCGTGCCCGGCGGCGCGTCGGGGTACGGCTTCACCCCTTCGGGTTTCTCGTCGGCCCGCCATCTGTCGAGATCGGAGGGGGCGTTCGCGCCAGGGGTCTGACGCAAGAAGTCTTCGCTGCCGGCGAGCAGCACGAGCAGGAGCAGGCGCATTGCAGCGCACCTTACTTCAGCGCATCGCCCAGCTGCGCAGGCCCCGGCAGCACGCGCTTCAACGCGCCGTCGGCGCCGTAGACGAGCAGCAGCGGCAGCGGCAGCTCACCCCCGCGCGACAGCGCCTCGGCGGTGCCCGCGCTCAGCCGCTTCGCCTCGGTGGTGATGCCGAGCGACGCCGCAGCGGCCTGCGGCGTGTCGTCGTCGGCGATGAGGCCGAGCGCGACCACCCGCACCCCCTCGAGCTTCGCGAGCACCGGGGCCTCGTCAGCGCACGGCTTGCAGCCGCGCGTGAAGAGCTGCACCACCGTCGGCGTCTTCGCCAGCTCGAGCCCGAGCGCCTTCAGGCTCGCCGGCCACGGTGGGCGCACCTCGGCCCGCGGCGCCGCGAACGCCCGCGCGGCCCTCGCCTTCGGGCCCTCGCCCTGCTGCAGCACGTGGCGAGCACCGGCCGTGAGCGGCCCGAACGTCTCTCGCGCGCCGTCGCGCCACTGCACCTCGACCGAGACGTCGCTCTTCTCGCCGAGCCCCAGGTGCAGCGTCGGCGGCACCGTGGTCGCGTACCCGCGCGCCAGCGTCGTGGTGAACGCCCCGAGCCCGTCTGCGCGCACGATCACGCCTTCGGCGTCTAAGGGCCCCGTCTTGCCGTGCAGCTCGAGCTCGACCGCACGGCCGTTCACGCCCACGTTCTCGAACAGCTGCAGGCGCCCGCCGCGCGAGAGCATGAGCAGCTCCAGGTCGCCGTCGCCGTCGAAGTCGGCCGGCACGAGGCTTCGGCCGTCGAGCCGCGAGTCGAACCCCTCTGCGTACGCGACCTCTTCGTAGCCGCCGTCGCCGATCGGGCGCCACAGGCGCTTCGGCTCCCAGCCCGAAAACGAGCTGGGCAGCTCACCCGGCACCAGCGCGATCATGTAGTCGATCAGCGCGTACTGGCTCGGGGTCAGCGCGGGTACTCCGCCGGGCGCCACGACCTGGCGCCAGTAGAGGCTTCAAAGGTCTTTTCGTCTGGGGTCGCTGTAGTAGCCGTTCGCGACCGCCACCTCGAGCCGGCCGTCGTCGTCGGCGTCGTACATCACCGACCCGAACGCCCACAGCCCGCGGTTCACGCCCAGCTGCACCGCGCGCTCTGTGAAACCGCCGTCGGGCTGCGCGACGTAGACCGTGTTGCCGCGCGAGAACTTCTCGAGCACCGCCTTGCGCTTCGCGTCGCCCGTGTAGTTGCCGACCACGCGCGTGCCGGCCTTCGAGAACATGTTCGCGACGTAGAGGTCGAGCCGCCCGTCGGAGTCGAGATCGGCGACGTCGGCGCTCATGCCGTTGCCGGGGTCGTCGAGGCCCATCGCCTTCGCGACGTTGCGAATGCCCCCGTCGGCGTCGAAGACGAACAGATCGTTCGAGCCAAAGTCGTTCGCCACGTAGAGCTGCGGCCGCCCGAGCCCGAGCAGGTCGGCCGACTGCGCCGCGAGGCCCCAGCGCTTCGGGGCCCCGGGAACCGGCCACGCCTTGAAGCCGAGCCGCCCGTCGCCCTTGTAGAGCCGCACCGGCTCGCCGTTCTTCGCCTCGAGCATGTTCGACGGCACACCCGACCCGAACGGGTACGACACGATCGCGAGATCGAGGTTGCCGTCACCGTCGAGGTCAGACGCGAGCGCCGAGTGCAGCCGCCCACCCCGGTCGAGCGAGCCCGCGGGTGTGAGCTGCCCACCCTCGTTCTTCAGCACCAGCGGCGCCGCCTTCTGGAAGAACAGCACCACCAGGTCGGCGTCACCGTCGTTGTCGAAGTCGCCCGCCACGACCGCAGTCGCCGTGCTGCCCTTCGGCGCCGCCGCGAGCACCGAGCGCTCGAAGTGATAGCCGCGCTCGCCGCCCGCGACGTTGCGAAAGAGATGGGCGAGCGTGCCGTCGATCGCCGCGAAGTCGAGGCGGCCGTCGCCGTCGAAGTCGCGCACGGCGAGGCCGCTCGCCATCAGGTGCGTCGCGCTCGGCGGGCCCTGGCGCGGCGGCAGAACGAGCCCGGTGAGCGCGCCCACCTCGAGGTACCGCGGCTGATCGCGCTGCACCGTGTGCGACCAGGCCGGCACGTACTCTTCGAGCCGCCAGCCGCCGGGCAGCTTCTTCACGCGCCCGTCGGCCTCGCCGCGCTCGATGGCGCGGCCGCCGTTCGCGTCGCGGCCCTCGAGCTCCCAGAGCAGGTGCACCGCGCGCGAGGTCACCCCCCTGTCGTCGAGCTTCAGTGCGCGCAGCGAGCACGACGTGACCCACACCAGCTGCTTCGGCACGGGGTGGGCGCCAGGCGCGGCGAGCGAGTCGGGCACCGTACGGGCGCCGCCCTTGAGCGCCGAGCAGATGGCGTCGAAGCGATCTTCGAGCGAGTCGTTGAGCAGCTCGATGTCGTCGAGCCGGTAGTCTGCCGCGAGGGCGAGCGCGAGCACGAGCGCCGTCATGGCGCGGCAGTGTGGCACACTCGCAGCCGTCGATGAGTGAACCGTTGCCGGCCTTCGTCGCTGCGCAAAAGCCCGCCTGGGACATGCTGGCCGGCCTGCTCGATGCGCCCGAGGCCATTCGCGCCCCGAGTCAGCTGTTCGAGCTCGACCGCCTCTACCGGCGAGCGGCGGCCGATCTCGCGCGGGCGCAGAGCGCGTACCCGGGCACCGACGTGCACCGCTACCTGAACCAGCTATGCGGGCGCGCGTACGGCCGCATCTATGCCCAGCGGGCCGGCCGGCTCGGCGCGCTGCGCGAGTTCTTCGCGCGCGGGTTTCCCCAGGCGGTGCGCGACGAGCTGCAGTTCGTGGGCGCGGCGGCCGGGCTGATGGCGGTCGGCGTGCTGGTCGGCATGACGACGCTGCTCTTGCAGCCGGGGCTCGCCGATCTGTTCGTGCCCGAGACGCTGCAGCGCTACGTGGCCGAGCAGCGCCTGTGGACGGACGACATCGGCCTGCCGCCCTCCGAGATCGCGACGCAGATTTTGACCAACAACCTGCAGGTGAGCGTCGGCGCGTTCGCGCTCGGCATCACCGGGGGTCTCGGCACCGTGTTCGTGCTGCTCAACAACGGCGTCTTTCTCGGCGCCACGCTCGCGCACTGCTTCAACGGCGGCATGGGCGAAGGCCTGCTCGTCTTCATGTCGGCGCACGGCTTCGTCGAGCTGAGCGTCATCGCGCTGTGCGGTGGTGCGGGCCTGGTGGTGGGCCACGCGCTGATCGTGCCGGGCGAGCGGCCTCGCGGCGAGGTCTTGCGCGAGCGCTCGCGCCGGGCGGTGCAGCTCGTGCTCGGGTCTGCGCCGTTTCTCGCGGCGATCGGCGTCGTCGAGGGCTACGTCAGCCCGGGGCACCTGGTGCCCGCGCCGCTCAAGCTCGCGCTCGGGCTCTTTCTGGGCGCCGGGTTCTGGGCGTACCTGCTCTCAGCTGGGCGACGGCAGCGTCGCTGACGGCGACGCGCGCGAGAGGCCCTCGCGGTGCTGCGCGATGCGCTCGTACGCGTCGTTGAGCTGGCGCATGCGGTCGACCGAGCCGCCGCGGTCGGGGTGAGTCACGAGCGCGAGCTCGCGGTACCGCTCACGAATGCGCTCGGGGCTGTCGCTCTTCGAGACGCCGAGCAGGCGATACGGGTCTTGCTCGTCGATCGCCGAGAGCCAGCGCTCGAGCCGGTCTTTCACCTCGCCGAACACGCTGCCGGTCGCCTCGCCGCGGCGGCGCGCGCGAACCTTCGCGTCTGACCGCAGCACCTCGGAGTACATGCTCGAGACCCAGCGGTGGCAAGACGCGCAGTGAAAATACCGAACCTGCGTGCTCGAGCCGACGTGGCAGGTCATCGCGACCTTGCAGTGCGTACACTCGACGTCGACGTCTTCGAGGGTGGTGGCGGTGGCTGCGACTCGCAAGCGAAACTCCGGTCGGGGAAAAGGTGCTACAGCGCTGTACGGTTTTGTACCGCGTCGATCGATCGACGCAAAAAATTGGCCACTTTTCCCCCTCGGGCATCATGACCCTCGTGAGATGGCTGGCAGGTTTCCTGGCGGTAACGTCGTTTGCGTCGACCCCGGCGCTGGCGCAGCTCGACGGCGGCGTCATCAAGGTGCAGAAGGCCGCGAAGCCCCTGCCGCCGAAGGGCCTCGGCAGCGCGAAGGAAGACGACGATGAGCCCGTGAAGTCGGCGCAGGCGCCGCTCACGGGCCCGGGCGCGACGAGCGACGCCGACAGCGCGCTGTTGCGCGGGGTGCTGTTCGCGTTCGAGCCGGCGCCGACCGAAATTCGCGTCATCGCGATCGAAGACCTGGGCATTCTGGGTGACTCGCGGGCGTTGAACCCGCTGGCGCAGCTCGTGATGGATGCGAACCCCACCGTGCAGCTCGCCGCGCTGAAGGCGATCGGCTCGATTCGTCACCCGCGCGCCGAGGCGATCTTGGCGAACGTGGTGCGGCACCCGACGCTCGGCGACCGCACGAAGCTCGCCGCGGTCGACGCGATTCTGTTTCAGAACTCGTCGTCGTCGGTCGCCTTTCTCTCGTTTCTCGCGACGGCGCCCGGCTTCAACCCGGCGCTGCAGCAGCAGGCGCGGCGGGCGCTGGGCGAGCTCCCCCCGGGGAGATCACGATGATGGGCTCGCGGTTCGCGTTCTTGGGCGCCGGCAACATGGCCGAGGCGCTCATCAAGGGCCTGCTTCGCGCGGGCGTGAAGCCGGGCCACATCGCGGCGACGGTGCGGCGCGCCGAGCGCAAGGCCGAGCTCGAGAAGGCGCACGGCATCACGGCGACCACCGACAACGTGGCGGCGGCGAAAGACGCCGAGGTGGTGGTGCTGTGCGTGAAGCCGCAGGCGATGCGAAAGCTGCTCGTGCAGGTGGCGCCGGTGATCGACGCGCACAAGCTCGTCATCTCGGTGGCGGCGGGCGTGCCGATCGCGGCGATCGAACGAAAGCTGGGGGCCGGGTCGCGCGTGGTGCGCGCGATGCCGAACACCCCGGCCCTGGTCGGCCTGGGGGCGACGGCGCTCTCGGGCGGCGAGCACGCGACGGCCGAAGACGTGGCGTTCGCCGAAGAGCTGTTCAAGGCCGTGGGCATCACGACGGTGGTCGACGAGTCGCTGCTCGACGCGGTGACCGGCCTGTCGGGCTCGGGGCCGGCCTACGTGTTCCTCATGATCGAGGCCTTGTCCGACGCGGGCGTGAAGGTGGGCCTCTCGCGGCACGTGGCACTGAAGCTCGCGGCGCAGACGGTGCTCGGCAGCGCGCGGCTGCTGCTCGAGACGGGCGCGCACCCGGGGCACCTGAAAGACCAGGTCACGTCGCCGGGCGGCACCGCCATCGCGGGGCTGCACACGCTCGAGGCAGGCGGCCTGCGCACGACGCTCATCGACGCGGTCGAGGCCGCGACCAAACGTGCCCGCGAGCTGGGCACCCAGTTTCTCGAAGAAGGAGGCGCCACATGAAGATGACCCCGCTGGACATTCGCCAGAAGCGGTTCGAACGCGAGCTGCGAGGGTACAGCCGGCGCGAGGTCGAGGGCTTTCTCGAGCTCACCGCGTCTGAGTTCGAAGAGGTCGTGAAAGAGAACATCAGCCTGAAAGAAGAGCTGAAGCGCGTCGGAGCGCGGCTCGAGCACCACGTCGAGCGCGAGAAGGCGCTGCAAGAGACGATGGTGACGGCGCAGCGCATCAGCGAAGACGTGAAGGCGACGGCGCGCAAAGAGGCCGAGGTGATCGTGGCCGAGGCGTCGCTGCAGGCCGAGAAGATCGTGGCGGGCGCGAACCACAAGCTGACCGAGCTGGTCGGCGACATCAACGAGCTCAAGCGGCAGCGGGTGCAGTTCGAGTCGCACCTCGCGGCGCTGATCGACTCGCACAAGAAGCTGCTCGAGACGTTCAAGCTGTCGGCGGGGCCCGACGTCGCGTTCTTGCTGCAGAAGAAGCAGTCGTCACAAGAGTGAAGCCATGGCTGAAGGCGGTGGCCGGCGGCGTCGAGCTCCTGGTGCTGGTGCAGCCGCGTGCGTCACGCTCTCGCGTCATCGGTGAGCACGACGGGCGGCTGAAGGTCGCGCTCGCGGCGGCTCCGGTCGACGGCGAGGCGAACGCGGCGCTGATCGATCTGCTCGCGGCGCTGTTCGACGTGCGCAAGTCCGCGATAGCGCTGAGTGAAGGCGAGACCAGCCGCCGAAAGCGCGTGAAAGTGACGGGGCTTGATGCGCGCGCCGCGGAAGCGGTTATCTGTGTGCCGTAAGTGACTGCGCTGCTCGCCCTGCTGCTGGCCTCCTCTGCCCCTGACACGCAGGAGCTGGCGACGAAGCGCTTCAAGATCGTGCACACCGAGAAGGCGACGGCGGCGGCGCACGTGCTGGCGGCAGAGATCGAGAAGCGGCGCGACGAGATCGAGCGCCGGCTCGGCCGCGACTGGGAAGGTGTGACCGAGGTGCGCCTGGGGTGGGACCGCGCCGAGTTCGAGGCGCTGGCGCTCTCGCCGGCCCCGAGCTGGGCGGTCGCGCTCGCCTGGCCCGAACAGAACGTGATGCTGCTCGAGGCGAAGTCGCTGGTTCAGGGCGACGGCCAGCAGACGTTGCGGCACGAGCTCGTACACATCGCGCTGGGCCGGCTGGGCGCCGAAGAGCAGTGGCCGCGGTGGTTTCACGAGGGCTTCGCGCAGCACCTCACCCAGGAGCGGAAGTTTTCGGTCGACCACTACACGACCCTCGCGCGCGCGGTGAGCGCCGACCGCGTCTTCAAGTTCGATGATCTCGCGCGCGGCTTCCCCGAGCGGGCGAGCGACGTCGAGATCGCGTACGCGCAGAGCGCCGCCTTCGTCGACTTTCTCTTCGAGCGGCACGATCGCAAGGCGTTCGGCGAGCTCGTCGATGGCCTGCAGCGCGGCGAGACGTTCGAGATCGCGTTCGCGAAGGCGTTTCGCACGTCGCTGAACCTCGAAGAGCGGGTGTTTCGCGAGCAGCTGCCGGGCCGCTACCCGTTCTGGCCGATCGTGACGACGGGCACCGGCCTGTGGGCGTTCGCGTCGCTGCTCGTCGTGGTCGCGTGGGCTCGCCGCCGTCGCGCCGTCGCGCTCTTGCGCGCACAGCAGGCCGCACAAGAAGCGGCCGAAGACGCCGCGGCACGCATCATCGCCGCCGAGCAGGCCGCCGCCATGATGCCGCCGGCGCAAGCTCCGCAGCAGCTCCAGGTCGACGACGAGCGCACGCCCGAGCCGAAGCCCACGCTGCATTAGTCTTGCGGGGAGTGCTCGGGATGCACGCGCCCCGCGCCTGCTGATTCGTACGAGGCTGACGAGAGCCGGGGGGCGCGGCGCGCCGCATCCCGATCACTCCCCGCCTCTACTTCACCCGGCCGCCGAGCTTCGGCGCCTCGCCCTCTTTCCACAGGTAGTAGCTCTGGGTGCCGTTCGGGTGCTCGGCCCACGGGTCTGCCCTCGGCCCGTCCCACCCGTAGGGGTCGATGGGCGTCGCCTTGCCCGTCTTCGTCTCGACGAGCTTCAGCACGCGAAACCCGAGCAGCGGCTCGCGCGCGCACCCCGACTTGCCCGACGTGCCGATCTTCTGCCCGGCCTTCACCTCGTCGCCCTCATTCACGAGCACCTTGTCGAGGTGCTGGTAGTGCGTCGCGAGCTTCAGCTTCGGCAGCACGTCGTGGCGAATGCGCACCGAGAGCTGATTGTCGACCGTGCGGCGAAACTCGGGCAGCACGCAGAAGAACTCGGGGTCGTTGCCGGCGTGCTCGACCTTGCCGTCGGCCACCGCGAAGACGGGCGTGCCCGAGGGCAACCCCCACGCGTAGCCCTCGACGCCGTCGGGCAGCCCCAACATCTCGATGCCGCAGTACGAGAGCTCGGTGCTGCCCGGCTCGAACGGCTTGTAGTCACCGGGGGTCTGGTGATCGAACAGGCTGTACACGGGGTAGTCGCCGTCGAACGGGCGCGAGAAGACGGGGCGCTGCGGGTTCTTGCGGCCCGGCTCTGCGCTGCAGCGGCGGGCGCCGAGCGGGCCGTCGCGCGGCGGCAGCGGAGCCTTGTTGTCTTTCTCGGGGCAGGCGCAGCCCAGCAGCGCGAGCGCAACGAGCTCCCTCAACTTCACTCCGTCGCCTCGATCACGCGGGGGCAGCATCGGGCCGATGGCCCTCGGGTTCAAGTTCCCGAGTAGATTCCGCGCGCATGCTTCGCGTCGCCCTCGTGGCGGTCATCGCGCTGGGCCTCGCGGCGCGACTGGCGGTCTGGGAGCACGTCTTCACGCCCTCGGGCACCGAGCTCGTGCCCGCCGACTCGCACGGCTACCTGACCGTGGTGCGCGCACAGCTCGAAGCCGGGCGCTGGGTGAGCCGCACGATTCCCGACGTCGCCTTCCCCACCGGCGGGCCGGCCTATTTCCCCTGGTTGCACCTCACCCTCGTGACGATCGCGGTGAAGGTCGCTGGGCTCGCCCACGCCGAGACCGCCGCGGCCTGGGTCGGCCCGGCGCTGTGGCTCGCGTGGCTCGGCGTCGCGCTCTTCTGGCTGCGCCGGCGCGTGCCCGGCCCATGGCTCGCGCTCGTCGCCGCCGTCTGGTCATGGTGCCTCGTGCACGTCGAGGTGTCGACGCTCGGCACCGCCGATCACCACGTTCACGAGGCCTTCGTCGCCGTCGCCGCAGCGCTCGCGTGTGGCGCCCTGCTCGAGCGACCCTCGACGCGCAGCGCCGTCGCGCTCGGGCTCGTGCTCGGCCTGTCGCGCCTGCTCGTCACCAGCGCCTTCGCGCTGCCCCCGCTGGTCGCCCTCGCAGCCGCGTGGTTCTCGTCGCGCGAGCTGACGCGCGCGCTCGGGCTGGCCGCGGGCACCGCGTCGGCGACCGCGCTCGCAGGCGCGCTGCTCGTCGGCGCCGGGCTCTCGAGCTCGTACGAGCTGTTCGGCGCCTTTCAGCCGCTCTTCGCAGGCGCGTGCCTGCTGGCGGCGTGCGCGGTCTCGGCCGTGCGATCGGGCCAGCGGGCGAGCGCAGGCGCGGCGCTGCTCGGCGCGGTCGTCGCGCTCGTGCTGCTCGCGCCCGAGCTGGCGCGCGCGGTTGGCCACCTCGGCCGGCACGACGCGATTCTGGGCGTCATCGACGAGGCGACCCCGCTGTTGAGCGACTGGCGCTTCGGCCTCGCGCTGTGCGGGCCGCTGGCGCTGCTGGCTCCGTTTGCGGTGTGGCGGCTTCTGGTGAAGCCCTCGGCGTGGCGCGTGACGGTCGCGGTGATGACCGCCGGCTGGCTGGTCGCGGCGCTCGCTCAGGCGCGCTTCGCGGCGGCGTTCATGGGCGTGCTGCCGCTCGCGGTGGTGGCCACGTTCGAGCCGCCGCGCGAAGGGCGGCCCCGTGCGGTGACGGTGGGGCTCGCAGCGCTCTGCCTGGTGATGCTGCCCGGGGCGCTGTCGGGCACGCCGTGGGTGACGCCGTCGCTCGCCTCGCGGGTGCGGCCGACGCTCGAGTGGCTGCGCACGGGCGCTCGGCACGAGGCGGTGGTGGCCGACCCCTACCTCGGCCTGTTCACCGCCTGGTACGCGCGACGCCCGGTGGTAGCGTCGACGCTCGCGCAGATGACCGAGTACGCCACCGCCAACGACCGGGCCCGCGCCGTGCTCGACGCGCGCGACGACGGGGCGGTCGAGGCCGGGCTGGCCGCGCTCGACGCCGGGCTGGTCATCGCTTCGCCGCCCTTCGCGAACGGGTCGGTAGCGCCGGGCTCGCTCGCCGAGCGCCTCGGCCGCCCGGTGCTGAGCGTGCCGTCGCTCGAGCTTCTGTACGAGTCGGCCGAGTCGCGCAGAGACGACGGGCGGGCGCTGCTGCGCGTGTTTCGCCGGGTGCCGGGCGCCGCGGTCGAGGGGCTGGCCGAGCCGGGCGCGCGCATCACCGGCCGCGTCGCGATCGAGGCGAGGCCCGGCGAGCTGCTCGAGTACCGCGCCGAGGTCATGGCGGGCGACGGCGGCACCTGGGTGATGCGGGTGCCCCAGCCCGGGCGGCTCGAGCTGAGCGACGGCACCGCCGTGACGGTGAGCCCCGAGGCCGTCGAGCACGGCGAAACGCTGCGCACGTCGCCGTGAGCGAGCTCATCGCCGAGACCCTGCGCGCGCTCGGCCGACACGCCGCTGCAGCGCTCGGCGTCGGCGCGCTGTTCGTCGCCCTCTGGCTGCTCGAGCGCCGAGCGAAGCCCGGCGCAGCCCGCGTCTTCATCGTCGCGGCCGTCGCGCTGGGGCTCGCGCTCGCATGCAGCGTGGCGTGGCTCTGCGACGACGCCTTCATCTCGTTTCGCTACGCCGACAACCTCGCGCGCGGGCACGGGCTCGTGTTCAACGTCGGCGAGCGCGTCGAGGGCTACACGAACTTCGGGTGGGCGGTGCTGCTCGCCGGCATCGCGAGGCTGGGCGGCGACCTACCGCTGTGGGCCATGTTCCTGAACCTCGCCTCGCTGGCCGCCGCGCTGGTGCTCGCGCACGCGACGGTGCGGCGCGCGGTGCCCGAGGCGCGCTTCTCGTTCGCGACGCTCGCGCTGGCCACGTCGGGCGCGTTCACGACCTACGGCACGTCGGGGCTCGAGACGATGCCCGCCGCCGCGCTCGTGTGCCTGGCGCTGTGGCTGAGCGCGCGCGGCGTCGCGCCGTGGGTGCTCGGGCT
The DNA here is from genome assembly GCA_016793725.1 of Myxococcaceae bacterium. Classification (GTDB taxonomy): domain Bacteria; phylum Myxococcota; class Myxococcia; order Myxococcales; family Myxococcaceae; genus Xiheicaenimonas; species Xiheicaenimonas phototrophica. The sequence continues at coordinate 13,606 of JAEUJP010000362.1, forward strand.
CGTGCTCGGCGCCGCCACCCTCACCCGCCCCGATCAGCTGCTGTTCGGCGTCGCGCTCGGCGTGGCCCTGCTGTTCGACGCGCGGCCGCGGCAGATCATCGGCTACGTCGCAGCGCTCGCCGGCGTGGTCGTGCCGTGGTGGCTCTCGCGCTGGGCCTGGTACGGCGACTTCTACCCGAACACCTACTACGCCAAGTCGGGCGGCGCGTCGTACTGGAGCCAGGGCGCGCTCTACAGCGCGCACTTTCTGCTCACGACGGGTGCGCTGTTCACCCTGCTCGCGCTGGCGCTGGTCGCGCGATGTTCGCCGCGCCGGCTGCTCGTGTTCGCGGCGGCGTCGACGGCCCTGCTCGGGCTCTATGTGACGAGGGTCGGCGGCGACTTCATGGAGCACCGCTTCTTCGTGTCGCTGCTGCCGGTGCTGTTCGTGGCGCTCGAGGTGGGGCTGCGGCAGCCGGGCGCGCCGAGCGCAGCGGTGGCGCTGGGTCTCGCCGGGGCGATCGTGGGCGGCGCGCGGCTGAAGCCGATCGCCGACGGTGAGGTGCGGTGGAACCTCGCGGCCGAAGAGTCGTTCTACCGGGTCGAGCAGCTCACGCCGCTGCGCATCGGGTCGTCGTTCTTCGTCGAGGCGATGGTGCTCGCGCGCACGTTCACGGCGCGCAACCTGGCGCCGCGTTACGGCCAGGGCTGTGTCGGCATGGTCGGCTACTACACCGGCCTGCCGATCACCGATCTCTACGGCGTCGTCGACCGCGAGGTCGCGCACCTGCCGCTCACGAAGCGCGGGCGGCCCGGCCACGAGCGGCTCGCGACGCGCGAGTACCTCTTGCGCTCGGGCGTGAAGTTCACGGTGACTCCGTACTGGCCGGGTGAAGAGGCGAGCACCGAAGTTCAGCTCGGCGGCCTCAAGTTCTGGCTGCTGCAAGACGCGCCCGAGGTCGTCGAAGCGTTCCGGGCAGAGGGGGCGCGAGTACCCGAGAGCCCCCTTCGCACTACCGAGGGCGCGCCACGAACACCTTGAGCGGCGCGGGAACCCCCAGCTCGTCGACGACGGTCATCGACTGAGCGACCCAGCCCCTCACCGTTCGCGAATCGGCCGCAGCCAGATTGCAGCAGGCGAGCAGCGTCTCACCCACCAGCGGCGAGACCGAACGCACGAGGCCCGCATAGTCTTTCGCGGCAGAGAACCGAGACCTGTCGGAGGTCGCGAACGACGGCGGGTCGAGCACCACCACGTCGAACTGCTCGCCCTTCTTCGCCAGGCGCCCCACCCACTCGAAGGCATCGCCCGCGAGAAAGTCGCGGCGCTCGACGGCGAGCCCGTTGAGCGCGTAGTTCCGCTCACCCCAGTCGAGCACCTTGCGAGAGCGGTCGACGTTCAGCACGCGCGACGCGCCGCCGGCGAGCGCGGCGACACCGAAGCCGCACGTGTACGAGAACAGGTTCAGCACCGTCTTGCCCCGCGCGTGCTCACGCACCCAGGCGCGCGGCACCGCCGAGTCGACGTACAGGCCGACCGACAGCCCGTTCGGCGGGCGAATCTCGAACTTCAGGCCGGCCTCGTGCGCGACGAGCGACTCGACCGGCGCGCCGCGCACCGGCACGGGCGGGGCGACGTCATCGGCCACCGACGTGCGCGCCTCGCGGGGCCGCCGCTTCAGGTACACGGTCGGCTGCGAGATCTTCGCGAGCAGCGGCTCGAGCGCGACGTCATCGCCGTAGGTGCTCAAGATCGCCACGTCGCCGAACACGTCGACGGTGTGCGTCTCGGCATCGAAGAGCCGCAGCGCGTCGGTCAGGCCCGCGCCCACACCGATCTCAGCGCCTTCGCGGCGTCTCTCGACAGCTCACCGAAGTCGGCGGCGAGCAGCTGCCCCTCGCGCACGGCGACCCGGCCGTCGACGATCGTCCACGACACCGGGCTCTGCGACAGCTGCACGAGCAGGTGTGGAGTCGCCCCCGTGTCGAGCAGATCGGCCGGCACGAAGTCGAACACACACAGGTCGGCCAGCGAGCCGTCTTCGACCGTGCCGCACGGTGCGCCCCACGTCATCGCGCACATCTCGGCGCCGCCGCCCATGAAGAACGTCGCCATCGAGCCATCGGGGTCGATCATTCGCCCGCCGCGCGCGATCGACAGAATCGCGTTGAACCCGCAGACCAGCTCTTCCCACACCGTGCCGTTGCCGCACGTGCCGAGCCCGATGAGGTTGCCGTGCGCGAGCACCGCCTCGAGGCCTGCGAGCCCGACGTCGAGCGCCTGGCCCGAGCGCGGCGAGAGCGCCACCAGCGTGCGGCTCAGCGCGAGCTTCATCGACTCACCGCGGTCGATGGTGCGGCAGTGCGCGGCGATGCTGCCGTTGCCGAGCAGCCCGAACGACTCGAAGCGCGGCACGATGCGCCGGTTGTGGCGCGTGTACGTGAGCATCAGATCTTCTTCGGACTCGCCGAGATGAAAGTGTGCCCCGACGCCCATCTCTTCGCGCAGCCGCCCGGCGCGTCTCAAGAGCTCGTCGTCACACACGAACGAGCCGTAGAGCCCGAGCGCGCCGCGCACCAGCGCGTGCCGCCGAAACTGCTGCACGTGCTCGAGGTTCGCGTCGAGCTGCTGCATGCCCTGGCCGGTGGTGCTGAAGTTCGCGTGGCTGTGAATGAGCCGCGCCACGAGCCGCTCGGCGACGCGCGCCTGGGCGGCGAGCGCGCCCTGCACGTCTGACGGAGCGAGCAGGTGCTCGACGCGCAGCGTGACGCCCTGCCTCAGCCCGCGCGCGATGCCGTGTGCGGTCAGCGCCTCGACCTCGCCGGCCGTGAGCAGCTTCGCGAGGTGCAGGTGGTGTTCCCACCGCTGCTGAAACGGGCGCAGCACGAACTCGCCGACGAGCGGCTGCAGCTGGCCGCCGACGAGGTGCGTGTGGCAGTCGACGAGGCCGGGGGCGACGAGGCGGCCGTGACAGGCGACCTCCCAGTCGCCGGGCAGCACGGGCAGCTCTTCGTCGGGCGCGACCTTCGAGATGCGGCTGCCCTCGACGAGCACGGACATGCCCGAGCGAATGCGCCCGTCTGCGCGAAACACGCTACAGCCCTTGAGCAGGAGTCGGCCTTCCATCGAGCGCCGCGCGCAGCATAGCCCCTGCCGTGCGCGCGGCCAGCTCATGGACAGGTCGTCGTGCCCGGTGCACGCTGCGCCCCGTGCCGATCGCGCGGAACCTGCTCGTGCTCGCCGGGCTGGCCGCCCTGCTCGCCGTGCAGTCGCTCATGCCCGCGACGCGTGGAGCCGCCGAGCTGCCCCACTCGGGTGCGCCCACACCCGACACGCCGGTCGCCGCCATCGCCGTCTTCGCCGCGAGCCCCGAGCCGGGCGTCGCCGAGCTGGCGCCGAAGCTGCCGTATGACGCGAAGCCGCTGGGCCTCGACCCCGAGTTCGTGATCGGCACCCTGTCGGGCCGGCGGCTGCCGCCCGACGCCACGTTCTTCGCCGCGCCGCGCGACGTGCGGCCGTTCGTGCTGAACGGGCACGGCGACTTTCACCACCTCACCTACTACGTGCTCCGTGACTTCATCGAGCCCCTGGCCACGCCGTACACGGTGGTGAACTTCGACGCGCACGACGACGCGAGGTCGCTCGAGGCCGACTTCGACAAGCCGTGGTCAGACGGGCTCGACTGCGGCAACTGGTCGCGCTTCGCCCTCGCGCGCCTGCCGCACCTCGAGCGGGTGGTGCAGCCGGGCCGCAAGCTCGAGTACGCCGAGCTCGGCCACTGGCTCGCGCGCGAAGCGATCGCCGCGGGCCGGTTCGATCTCTACCCTGCCCGCCCGATGCGCCTGTTCTTCAAGGGGCAGCCCGACCTGGGGCGATTCGACGGGGTGGCGCGCCGCGACCTGCTCGCCGGCGGCGCCTGGCAGCTCGAGCCGAAGGTGTGGGCGAGCGTCGATCTCACGAACCGCATCACGACGCGCGACGTGTACCTCACGGTCGACCTCGACGTGGTGCGGCCCGAAGACTTCGACGACATCGGCTGGGGCAGCGGCGCCGTCGCGCGCAGCGAGATCATCGCGAGCATTCAGGCGATCGCACGGTCGCACCGCGTGCTCGGCGCAGATCTCACCGGGTTTCCCCCCGCGTCGGCGAAGAGGTACTCGTACGAGAAGAACTTCGAGACGTACCGCGAGGTCGCTGCCGCGCTGCACGCCGCGCTGGAGGGCTCGAAGTGACTCGGGTCGGGCGGCTGTTCAAGGCGTTCGTGCCGTGCCTCGTGTTCGGGGTCGTCTGGCTGACGGCGCACCTGCTCGACGGCAGCCGCACGCTCGACCCGAACGAGCTCTTCAATGCGGCGCAGGGCTGGCTGGGCGTGCTCGCGCTGCTGTTGCTCGTGTCGCCGAGCGCGCCGCCCCGTGCGCTGCTCGCGAGCGCCGCGGTCGTGCCGCTGCTGCTCGTCTATGCCGAGGCGCAGCGGCTCGGCACGTGGGCCGGGGTCGCCGCGGGCGCGCAGTGGCTCACGTTCGTGGTGCTGGGCCATGGGCTCGGCACGCTGTCGTCGAGCGGCGAGCCCGCGCCGCTGAAGAAGCCGGTGGCGGCCGCGGTGCCGGTCGCGGGCCTCGCGCTCTCGGCGTGGGCGCTGAGCTCGGTGCCACGCTGGGCGCCGATCGGCAGCGTGACGGTGCTGGTGGGCTTTGCGCTGGGGCTCGTCGGCCCCTCTCTGGCTCCCGAGCGCCGCCGAGCGGTGGCGCTGAACGGGGTGCTCGCCCCGCTCTGCCTGTTCGCGTCGCTGTTCATGCTCGAGCCGGCGGCGCCGATGAGAGGCCGGCTCTTCGCCTGCGGGCTCGCGTTCGGGTTCGGGTGGCTCGAAGGGCGCAGAGCGCGGTGAAGGGGTACCGCCTGCCGCTCGCGGCCGTCGCGCTCGCCGTGGGTGCGGGGCTCGTCTACCGCGACGTCTTCTTCGGCCGGGTGCTGGCCGGGCGCGACGTGTTTCGCCTCTTCATTCCGCACGCGCACTTCCTCGCCGAGTGCCTGAGGCGGGGCGAGCTCCCGCTGTGGGTTCCCCACGAGCGCCTGGGCCAGCCGTTCGCCGCGATCCCCTATTCGATGGCGTTTTATGTGCCGCAGGTGCTGGTGGTGCTCGCGTTCGGAGCGATCGCGTCGGTGACGGCGCTGCAGCTCGTTCACGTGGTCGTCGCGGCCTCGGGCACGTACCTCGCGTGCCGGCGGCTCGGCGCGTCGTTCACGGCGAGCGCGTTCGCGGGCGGCGCGTTCGCGCTGTCGCACCAGTTCACGCTGCTCGGGTGGGCTCCCAACGTGGCGGGCGCCGTCGCGTGGTCGGGCTTTCAGCTCGCGTTCGTTCGGCTGCTTGCGCGCAGGCCAGGGCCGGGGCCCGCCGCGCTGCTGGGGCTCTCGGTGGCGG
>JAEUJP010000410.1 GCA_016793725.1 Myxococcaceae bacterium
CAGGGCATACCGCGCGACACGTGCTCGACGGCCGTCGAGCTGCGCGCCGAAGACGCGTTCGGCAACGGCGTCGCGCTGCAGGCGGCGGCGCAGGTCGACCTCACCGTGATGGGCGTGCCCGTCACGTTTCACCCGGCGCAGGGCTGTGCGGGGCAGCCCATCACGCAGGTGGCGCTGCCGGCGGCCGCGGGCAGCGTCGCGACGTTCTACTTCAAGGGCGGCATGGCGGTGGGCACGGCGACGGTGCGCGCGGGCATCGCGGGCAACCCGCTGGCCCCGGCGACTCAAGACGAGACCATCGGGGCGGGGCCGCCGCACCACCTCACGTTCACGACGCCGCCGCGCTCGATCACGGCGGGCGGGTGCTCGCCGCTGGTGACGGTGCAGCTGCAAGACGACGGCGGCATCGGCACGAACCCGGTGATGCCCGTCGCCGTGACGCTCGAGGGCGCGCCCGACGCGGGCTTCGGGGTGTTCACGAACGCGAGCTGCACGACGCCGCTCGGCGGGCCGCTGATGGTGATGGGCACACCGTCGGCGTCGTTCTACTTCTCGGCGACGCAGACGCCGTCGGTGACCGTGTCGGCGACGACGGGCTCGGCCGGCATCGGGGCGGCGGCGCCGCAGGTGCACCCGGTGGGGCCGGCGGGCCCGGCGCGGCTCGTCTTCTCGACGCCGCCGCAGTCGATCGCGGCGGGTACGTGCTCGGCCCCGGCGCGCGTCGACGTGCTCGACACGCACGGCAACCTCACCCGCAGCGTGGGGCTGACGTTGTCGTTCAACGCAGCGGCGCCCCAGTTCACCTTTCACGGGCCGAACGACTGCAGCGGTGCTGCGCCGGCGTCGACCGACGGCGGCACGGGCTTCGACTTTCGCTTCCGCGGGCTGCGCACCGGCCCGGTCGACGTCACGGTGAGCGCGGGCGCCCTGATGCCGGCGACGCAGCGGGAGTTCATCGACGCAGGCTCGCCGCAGGCGCTGGCGTTCACCACGCAGCCCCGCACGCAGACGGCGGGCGCGTGCTCGATGACGCCGCTGGCGGTCGCCGTCGAAGACGCGTTCGGCAACGTGGTGGCCTCGCCCGGCACGCTGGTGACGCTGACGAGCGATGCGGGGTACCGCTTCTTCGGTGACGGGGGCTGCACGGGGGCCGAGGCCGGCCAGGTGATGGTGGTGGGCACGACGGCGCCGCTCTGGTTCGACGGCACCATCGCGGGCACGCGCCCCATCACGGCGACGTCGGGGGCGCTGACGCCGGCGGTGCAGCAAGAGACGATCGTGGCCGCCACGGCGTCGCAGCTGCACATCGTGCGGCCGACTCCGGCCACGCAGGTGGCGGTGTGCTCGGCGCAGCCGGTGACGGTTCAGACGCGAGACGCGTTCGGCAACGTGTCGAGCGTGACGAACGGGCTGACGGTGGCGATCGACGGCGGCACGGCGGTGACGGCGTACGACGCGGCGATGTGCGGCAGCGCGGTGGCGGGCGTGCAGGTGCCGGCGAACATGAGCCAGGCGACCTTCTACTTCCGCGGGGCGACGGCGGGGCTGCACCCGGTGCTGGTGAGCGCGCAGGGGTTCAGCGACGACGTGCACCCGCTCGAGGTGACGCCGGGGCCGACCGCGCTCGGGCTCCAGGGCGTGCCGGCCCTCTACTACGCGGGGCAGTGTGTGCCGATCACGGTGCGCACCGAAGACGGCATGGGCAACGCGCGGGTGACGGGCCTCGACCTCGCGGTCGGCGTCGGCACCGAGAGGGGCGTGACCTGGTACTCGGAGTCGACGTGCACGACGCAGACGTCGAGCCTGACCGTGCCGGCCGGGCAGTCGACGGCGGTCGGGTACGTGCGCGCCATCACCGGCGGCTCGTTCAACCTGGGGGCGAACGCGGTGGGCGTCAGCGCGGCGAGCGTGCCGATCACGGTGATGCCGGCGGTGCGGCGGGGCACGTGCCTGATCGACAACAACGACAGCACGAGCACTGAAGGAGCGGGCTGCCCCATCTCACCTCCGCTGCTCTCGCTCGAACGTTCGTTTCTCGTCTTTCAGAGTGAGGTGCCGGGCGGCTCGGCTTCGAACGACGTGGTGGCGCGCTGCCATCTCACGAGCACGAGCGCGCTCGAGTGCACGCGCAACGGCTCGCCCAACAACGAGCTGCGGCTGCACTGGCAGATCGCGACGCTGCCGACGACGGTCACGGTGCAGCACCTCACGAGCGGGTGTGTGAACAACGGCGAGACCATCTCGGTGGCGAGCATTTCGAACCTCGGTGAGGCCTTCGTGCTGCACTCGGTGAGCACCGGGGGGAACCTCGACGACAACGAGCACGACACGGTCGAGCTGAGCGCGACGGCCGTGACCCCGCTGCACGCCGGCGCCCAGTGCAACACGCACGACGTTCAGGTCGTGCGGTACACGGGCGCCTCGGTGACGCGAGGCACCTCGACGCTGAACGCCGGCGTGCTCGCCCAGGCGGTGCCGCTCGTCGTGAGCAGCACGAGCGGGCGCGCGTTTCCCATCTATTCGTGGCGCACGGCCTCGACCGGAGGCGACGCCTGCGAGCGAAACCTGCGGGCCACGCTCGATGGTGGGAGCCTCTCATTGACCCGGGGCAATGGCGCCGGAGCGAACCCGTGCGCCGACAACGCCTTCATGTCGGTGGCCTACGAGCGCGTCGAGCTGCCCTCGGGCTCGGTGCAGAGCGTCGAGCTCGCGATGCCGAACGGCACCAGCCGCACGTCGCAAGACCTGGCGACCGCGGTCGACCCTACGCGCACGCTCGTCATCACCGGCTCGAACACGTGGGGCGGCTCGGGGCTCGGCGAGACGAACCAGACCGACGACGACGACCCCGACAACTTCGCGGGCCGCTTCGCCCTCGACGGCGGCAGCCAGGTGCTCGGCGCCCGCGTCGCGACGAACGACGCCGTGCGCTACACGGTCTACGTCATCGAGCTCGACCCGCGGTAGCCGCCCGCTGCTCGAGCCGCGCCCGCTGCCGCTCGTTGCCCGCGAGCGCTGCGGCGCGCAGGAACTCGGCCCGCGCCTCATCGACCCGCCCCAGCCGCTCGAGCAGCTCGGCGCGAGCCGCGGGCAGAAAGTGGTACCCGGCGAGGCGCGCGTCACCCGCGAGCCTGTCGAGCAGCGCGAGCCCTGCGGCGGGCCCCTCGGCGCGCGACACCGCGAGCGCGCGGTTCAGCGCGATGACCGGCGACGGGTTCAGCGCGTGCAGCTCGCCGTACAGCGCGGCGATCTGCGCCCAGTCGGTCTCGGCCGCGGTCTGTGCACGCGCGTGGCACGCCGCGAGGGTCGCCTGAAGGTGGTACGGCCCGCGGCGCGCCGCGAGCAGGTCGGCGTGCCCGAGCGCGACGAGCCCCTCGACGATGAGGCCCCTGTCCCACGTCGCGCGGTCTTGCTCTTCGAGCAGCACGGGGTCGCCGTTCGCGTCGGTGCGGGCCGCCGCCCGAGAGGTCTGCAGCAGCATCAGCGCCGAGAGCCCGTGCGCCTCGGGCTCGCGCGGTGCCAGCGCCGCCAGCAACCGGCCGAGCCGCAGCGCATCGTCGACCAGCGCGGGCCGCACGAGCGCGTCGCCGCTCGACGCCGAGTAGCCCTCGTTGAACACCAGGTAGACGACCTCGAGCACCGAGGCGAGGCGGTCAGAGAGCTCTTCGCCGCGCGGCACCTCGAACGGCACCTGGGCTTCGGCGAGCGCCCGCTTCGCGCGCACGATGCGCTGGGCGATGGCGGGCTCGTTCGAGAGAAAGGCCCGCGCGATCTCTTCGGTCGTCAGCCCGCCCACCATGCGCAGCGTCAGCGCGACGCGGGCCTCGCGCGGCAGCACGGGGTGGCACGCCGCGAAGAAGAGCCGCAGTGAGTCGTCGGTGACGGTCTCGTCCATTCGGGCTTCCAGCGCGGCCTCCAGCGCTTCGCGCGACACGTGCGCCGGCAGCGCGTGGGCGAGCTGCTCATCGGCTCGTTCGGCCATCTTGCCGCGGCGAACCACGTTCAGCGCGCGGTGCTTCGCGGCGGTCATCAGCCACGCGCCGGGGTTCTGCGGCACGCCGCTCTTCGGCCACTGCTCGAGGGCGGTGACGAGCACGTCTTGCGCGAGCTCTTCGGCGAGCGAGACGTCGCCGAGCAGCCGAGCGAGGCCGCCGACGACGCGGGCAGCCTCGCTCTTCCACACCTTCGTGATGGCTTCGTGGGTCGGCCCGGTCTGCACCGGGCGGCGAAGCTACTTCACCGCGACGGAGGAACGGCGCCGGGCTCGAACACCTGCAGCACCTCGCCGGTGCCGTCGCCGGCGAGCGCCATGAACTCTTTCGCGACGGCGAGCGCCTCTTCTCGGCTCTTCACCTCGATGAGCGCGAAGCCGTCGATGAGCTCTTTCGTCTCGGCGAACGGCCCGTCGGTGACGCTGAACCTGCCCTGCTCGGAGCGCACCTTGATGCCGGTGGTCGGTCGCACGAGGCCACCCTGCATGAGCAGCACGCCCGCCTTGGCGCTCTTCTCGCCGAACGCGGCGATGGCCATCATCTGCTGGGGCGTCGGCGGCGGCGCGCCGGCGTTCTGCTGGTAGGTCATCAGGAATTTCATGGCGCGACCTCCTTACGTGAAGCGAAGAGCGCGCGCACGCGCGGGTCGCGCAGGTACAGACCGGCCCAGAAGAAGGCGCCGACGTAGATGGGAAACAGCGTGTGTGAGAACAGCGGGTCGTTCAGCCGCGCGTGCACGAGCACGGCGCCGCCGAGGTAGCCCGTCATCAGCACGGCGCCGAGCGCCGCGGTGCGCGGCACCAGGTGGAGCGCGAGGCACACCGCGACGATGGCCGCGCAGATGGGCGCGAGACCGAGCGGCAGCCCGAGCTTCACCGAGGCCTCGTCGACGGCCGGGTGGCCGATCGCTTTGAGCGTGAAGTCGAAGGTCATGAAGAGAACGGCGAGGCCGGTGAGAACGCGGCCTGCCCAGACACTGCTTCGGGAGGGGTGGGTCATGATGCCCGGGCGACAATCGAGGGCGCTTCAGATCGACAGCCCGAATTTCGCCCCGATTTTCGCCCGCCCGAAGCCCCCGTGCTCGCTACACCTTCTCGAGGTCAGCCCAGTTCGGCCCCGCCTCGACGCCCACCACCAGCGGCACCTCGAGCTCGAACGCGTGGCGCATCGCGTGCGAGCAGACCCTCGCCGTGAGCTCGAGCTCTGCTTCGGGCACCTCGAACAGCACCTCGTCGTGCACCTGTAACAGCGGCACGGCGCCGAGCTTCTCGCGCCTCAGCGCGCGGTCGGCCTCGAGCAGCGCGCGCCGCGAGACGTCGGCGACCGAGCCCTCGTGCGTGCCGCGCTTCGCCATGCGCTCGGCGTAGCTCTTCAGCATCGGGTCGAGCGACTCGAGCCCCCCGACCGGCCAGCGCCGGCCGGCGATCGTGACGAGGTAGCCCTGACGGCGCACGAGCTCGAGCTGTGATTCTTGAAACTCGCGCACCTTCGCGTAGCGGCGATCGAAGCGGGCGATGTACTCTTTCGCCTCGGCCGGCGTCAGGCCGAGCTGCAGCGAGAGCGCGCTCGGGCCCTGGCCCGCGAACGTCGCGAAGTTGATCACCTTGCCGAGCTGCCGCTCTTCGGTCGTCACCGCCTCGGGCGCCTTGTCGAGCACCGCCGCGGCCGTCAGCCGGTGCAGGTCGGCGCGCGCGCGCAGCGGCTCGACCAGCGCCGGGTCTTTCGTTAGGTGCGCGAGCACGTAGAGCCCGAGCTGCTGAAAGTCGATGCTCATGAGCAGCCGCCCCGGCCCCGCCACGAACGCGCGGCGCACCTGCGCCATCTCTTCGGTGCGCCCCGGCACGCGGCCCAGGTCGGGGTTCGAGTTGATGAGCATGCCGCCGAACGAGCGCGCCACGCTGAACCGCGAGTGCACGCGGCCGTCGACGTCGATGTTCTTCTTCAAGCCGACGAGCCAGTTGTCGCGCAGCCGCCGCAGCGTGCGCCACTTCAGCACCAGCTCGACGATGGGGTGCGAGTGCTGAATGCGCTCGAGCGCTTCGTTCGAGGTGCTCCACCCGGTCTTGGTGTGGCTGACGACCTCGAGCTTCAGCTCTTCGAACAGCACCTTGCCGAGCTGCTGTGACGAGTTGACGTTGAACGTGTGGCCGGCGTGCGCCTCGATCTTCTGCTGCAGCGCGTCTTCGACGACCGCGAACTCGGCGACCGAGCGGTCGAGCTGGCCGACGTCGACGGCGAGGCCCGTGAGCTCCATGCGGGCGGCCAGCGCGGCGAGCTCGAGGTACTCGGCGAGCAGCTTCGGGTCGACGCCGTCTTTCAGCTTCTCGTGCAGCACCGCCGCCGTCTCGGCGCGCGGGCCCGCGACCTCGGCCGCCCGCTCGGGCGACAGCTCGCTGAACGCCTTGCGCCCGCGCCCCGTGCCGAGAACTTCGTCGTCGACCGGCAGCGAGCGGCCCAGCACCAGCCGCGCCACGTGCGGCAGCTCGTGCGGAGCCCAGCCCGAGGGCTGCGTCAGATGTGACTCGCACGCCGTCTCGAACGTGACGCCCGCGAGCTCGACGCCGAGCCGCTTCAGCGCGACCCGCGTGCCCGACAGGTCGTGCCCGCCCTTCGGCTTCGATGGGTCTGCGAGCCACGCCGCGAGCGCGGGCCACGCGGCGCTGGCCGCAGGCACGTAGGCGGCCTCGCCGCCGCCCTTCGACACGGCGATGCCCGCGAGCTGCTCGCGAATGGGCGCAGGGTCATCGAGCAGCGCGTGCAGCGTGGTCATGCCCGGCAGCGCGGCCTCGAGCTCGGTCGCGGTGCGGCAGACGGCGACGCGCGTGGCGCTCTGCTCGCTGACCAGCAGCTCGACGAACCCCAGCCGCTCGAGCACGGCGTTGATGCTCGACGCCGACGGCGCGCGCCACGCGCAGGCCTCGAGCGGCGCCGGCAGGGGCCGGGTGCGGTCGAGCCGTGCGCGCGCGAGCTCGGCAGGCACGCGCTCGCGCGCCGCGGTCAGGGCCTTCTTCATGCGGTTGTCGAGCGACTCGAGCTGCTCGAGCGCAGCCTCGACCGTCGCGTGCGCGGTCAGAAGCCCGGTCGCGCCCTTCGCGCCGATGCCGGCGACGCCGGGCAGCTGGTCTTCGTCGCCCACCAGCGCGAGCCAGTCGGCCACGCGATCGGGGCCCACGTTGAAGCGCTTCTCGACGACCGGAGGCGTGTACCGCGCGTCTTTGTTCGCGTCGTACCACCACACGTTTTCGGTCACGAGCTGGGCGTAGCGCTTGTCCACACCGACGATGACGACGTTGTCGTCGCCGCGGCCGAGGGCCGCCTGCACGTAGCTCGCGACGAGGTGGGGCTCGGCGTCGCTGTGCACGACGTGAAAGCCGAGCGCCTCGAGCAGCGTGGGCAGCTCGGGCAGCTGCGGCTCGAGCAGCTCGGGCCAGTCGCGGCTGCTGACGTCGACCACGGCGACCGCCGACCGCGTGTCGCGCCAGCCGAGCACGTGCATCAGCGCGCGTGCGACGGCGAACAGCCCGTTGACGGGCTGCCCGGTCTTCGATTTCCGGTCGGTGGGAACCGTCAAGAACCCCCGAGCCAGGAGGTTGGTGGCCGAGGCGATGACGGTTCGGTCGCTCACGGGGCTGGGCGGTTTGTAACCTAAGTCAATGAAAACAGGGCGGGTTTGAGCGATGGATGGCGCGGCCGACGGGTTGAGGTATGCCAGCGGCCATCATGTCCTCGGTCGTCGCTCCGGAGCAGCAAGCCGCGCAGCAGCCGACACCCCCGGCCAGGACGGGTACGACCCACGCCCACAAGGCCCAGAAGCTGCTGCCGCTGGCGATGGGGGCGCTGGGCATCGTCTACGGCGACATCGGCACGAGCGTGCTCTACGCGGTGAAGGAGTGCTTCAACGGCGAGCACGCGATTCGCCCCACCCACGGCAACGTGCTCGGGGTGCTGTCGCTGTTCTTCTGGTCGCTCGTCTGCGTGGTGACGCTGAAGTACCTGACGGTCGTCACGCGGGCCGACAACAAGGGTGAGGGCGGCATCTTTGCGCTCTTGGCGCTGGTGCCGTCGAAGGGGCTGACGGCGTTTCAAGAGAAGCAGAAGGCGCTGGCGCTGTTGCTCGGCATCTTCGGGGCGGCGCTGCTCTACGGCGACGGCATGATTACGCCGGCCATCTCGGTGCTGTCGGCGGTCGAGGGGCTGAAGGGCGGCGGGGGCGGCGGGCCGTTCGCGCACCTGGTGGTGCCCATCACGGTGGGCATCATCATCGGGCTGTTCTGGCTGCAGAAGCGGGGCACCGAGGGCATCGGCAGGCTGTTCGGGCCGGTGATGCTGGTGTGGTTCATCGCGATCGCGGCCCTGGGCGTGCCGTGGATCATTCGCCGCCCTGAAGTTCTGTATTCGCTGAACCCGCTCTATGGGCTCGCGTTCTTGCAGCAGGTGGGGCTGAAGGGCTTCGTGGTGCTCGGCTCGGTGGTGCTGTGCATCACGGGCGCCGAGGCGCTGTACGCCGACATGGGCCACTTCGGCATTCGCAGCATTCGTGCGTCGTGGTTCTCGCTGGTCGGGCCGGCGCTGGTGCTGAACTACATGGGGCAGGGCGCGCTGATGCTCGAGGGCGGCGAGGGCACGAAGAACCCGTTCTACGGCATCGTGCCCGAGCTGCTGCACTACCCGGTGGTGGCGCTGGCGACGGTGGCGGCGATCATCGCGTCGCAGGCCATGATCTCGGGCGCGTTTTCGCTGACGCGGCAGGCGGTGCAGCTGGGCTTCTTTCCCCGGGTCACCATCGTGCACACGAGCGAGCACCAGGAAGGGCAGATCTACATTCCCGAGATCAACAGCGCGCTCGCCATCGCGTGTGTGCTGCTCGTGCTCGCGTTTCAAGACTCGTCGCGGCTCGCCACCGCGTACGGCATCGCGGTCACCGGCACGTTCTGCATCACCTCGGTGGTGTTCGGCTACGCGGTGCACCGGGCGTGGGGCTGGCCCATCTGGAAGGTGGCCCCGCTCGTCGTCTTCTTCCTCATCATCGACGGCACCTACTTCGCCTCGACGCTCATCAAGTTCTTCGACGGCGGCTGGGTGCCGATCGCCGTGGGCGTGTTCGTGTTCGCGCTGATGACGACGTGGAAGCGCGGCCGCCAAGAGATGGCGAAGCGCTTCGTCAAAGAGGCGATGCCGCTGCAAGACCTGCTCGAAGACTTCGACTCGAACCCGCCGCACCGCGTGCGCGGCACCGCCGTGTTCATGTCGGGCAACCCGACCGGCACGCCACCGGTGCTCTTGCACCACCTGAAGCACAACCAGATTCTGCACCGCCAGGTGGTGCTGCTCAGCATCATGCCCGAGCCGGTGCCGGTGGTGCCGTCGAGCGAAGCGCTCGAGGTCAGCGAGCTCGAGCACGGCTTCTACCGCGTGGTGTTCAAGACCGGCTTCATGCAGACGCCGAACGTGCCGCAGATTCTGCTGCGCGCCCGCGAGAAGGGGCTCGTCTGCGAGCCGTCGACGACCAGCTACTACCTGGGCCGCGAGACGCTGCTCACCACGGGCCCCGCCAAGATGATGCGCTGGCGGAAGGTTCTGTTCTCGTTCGTGTCTCGCAACGCCCGCTCGGCGACGTCGTACTTCGGCATTCCTCCGGGGCGCGTGGTCGAGCTCGGCATGCAAGTCGACTTGTAGAGAGGGCCGGGAACCGAACCGCGTCACCGCTGTAACGGCCCCGGCCCCGTCCCCGGCCCCGGGTTTACGTCTTTCACTCAACCGCGAACCGCGCGCCGCCCGCCCATGCCGGCGAGGAAGAGCACGACGATCGACCCGATGACCGAGAACAAGATGCCGGTCGGGTGCAGCGAGAGGAAGTTGCCCCTCGAATAGATGAGCGAGCTCACCAGCCCGCCCACGAACGAACCCACGATGCCGAGCAGCATGGTGGCGAGCAGGCCCATCGCCTGCGTGCCGGGGTAGATGGCCCGAGCAATCAGGCCGGCAATCAGTCCAACGACGAGAAACGCGATCAAGCTCATGGTGTGTGTCTCCTTGCTGACCTGATGACAAGGCAGCGCCCGTGCCAGCCCGCTCTATCGATGAGTTGGCGCGTCGAGGTGGGGCGAACGTGCACGGGTTCGAGTCGATTCTGGCCCACTCGGTGCTATGGACGTTTGCAGCATGCGAAGACTCGTTGCAGTGTGTTTGTTCGGCCTCACGGCGTGCCCTCCGAAGGCGCCTCCGGGGCCCGGCGAGGGTGAGCGCCCGCGCGTCGAAGTGAAAAAAGACAGCCGCGCCGACGACGCCCTCAAGACCGCAGGCGACACCGCCACCGGGCAGGGCAAGAAGAAGGGCATCGAGGCCTACCTCGCCGTGCGCAAGGCCTACCCCGACACCACCGCAGGCCAAGACGCGCTCTACCAGGCCGGCGTGCTCGCCTTCGAAGAGGGCGACTGGGTCACGTCGCGCAAGGCGCTCAACGAGCTCTTGTTCGAGAACCCGCTCTACGAGAAGGCGAATGACGCGCGCCTCAAGTCGGCGCTCGCGGCGCTCGAGCTCAAGGCCTACCGCGACGCGTACCAGATGTTGACGCCGCTCATCGACAAGCTCGACGGCGCCGACAAACAGAAGGCCCAAGACGCGCTGCAGCGCGCCGCCGCCGGAGCGCAGCAGTACGGCGAGGCCCTGAAGCTCGCCCTCAAGGCCGTCGACGACGCGAAGACCGACGCCGACAAGAAGACCGCGATGGAGTCGCTCGAAGAGACCGTCGAGAGCAAGACGTCGTTTCTGGCGCTCGCCGAGGTCTGGCACGAGCTGCCGAGCACCCACCCCGCGTGGCCGCTCATCACGTTCAAGCTCGCGAAGGTCTACTACCACCTGCGCGACTGGGTGCGGCTCGACGAGACGCTGCGCAAGCTGGTGGCCGACGCGCCGAGCTCACCGTGGACGCCAGATGCCAAGGCCCTGCTCGAGCGCACGGCCCGCCGCAAAGACGTGAGGCCGAACGTGGTCGGCGCGGTGCTGCCGATGACGGGCAAGTACAAGGCGCTGGGTGAGGCCGTGATGCGCGGCGCGCAGCTCGCGCTGAAGGGCTCGGGCGTCGAGCTGGTGGTGAAAGACAGCCAGGGCGACATCAACCTCGCGGGCAAGATGGTCGAAGAGCTGACGTTCGAGGCGGGCGCGATCGCCATCATCGGGCCGCTGCTCGCCGACGACTCGCGGCGCGCTGCGCTGGTCGCCGAAGAGCTGCAGGTGCCCATCGTGACGATGACCCGCGGCGACGGCATCACCGACATCGGCCCGCACGTGTTTCGCAACATGGTGACGAGCCAGCAGCAGGCCGAGGCGCTCGCCGAGTACGCGACCACCGAGCTCGGCTTCAAGACGTTCGGCGTGCTGTACCCGAACATTCCGTTCGGGGTCGAGCTCGCGAACGACTTCTGGACCGAGATTGAGAAGCGCGGCGCCACCATGCGTGCGGCCGAGGCGTACGCCCCCGACCAGACGACGTTCACCGAGCAGGCGCAGGGCCTCGTCGGCCGCAAAGAGGCGTACCTGTACGACCGCCACGACTACAACGAGAAGCTGCGCGAGATTCGCGACAACAAAGAGCTCGACGACTTTCGCAAGCGCAAGGCCGTCGAGAAGCTCAAGTCGAACCTGCCGCCCATCATCGACTTCGAGGCGCTGCTGATACCCGACGCGTGGCAGAAGGTCTCGCTCGTCGCGCCGGCGCTCGCCGTCGAAGACATCGTCACCAACGGCTGCGACCGCAAAGACATCGAGCGCATCTTGAAGACGACCGGCAAGAGCAGCGTGCGCGAGCTCAAGCCCGTCGTGCTGCTCGGGCCCTCGACGTGGTCTTCGCCGAAGACGCGTGAGGGCGACTACGAGCTCGTCACGCGCGGCGGCAAGTTCGTGCTCTGCAGCATCTACGTCGACTCGTTCTACGAGGGCTCGAGCCGCAAGGCGACGAAGGTGTTCGTCGACCAGTTTCACGACGCGCACGGTGGGGCCCAGCCGACCCTGCTCGACGCCGTCGGCTACGACACCGCGGGCATCGTTCGCACCGTCATCGAGAAGAACAAGCCCGCGTCGCGCGACGACTTCACGAAGGCGCTCGGCATGGTGAAAGACTACGACGGCGCCACCGGCCAGACGCGCTTCGACGACAAGCGCGAGGCGCAGAAGCCGCTCTTCCTGCTCACCATCGACCCGAAGGGCATCAAAGAGATACCGCTCAAGGCGAAGCCCTCTTCCGGGTGAGAGCCGCCGAAGTGAGACGCTCGCGTGACGCGCTCGCGTTTTTTTCGACCGCGGGCCGTTGCGGTTGTGTAGAGGCAACCTCTCATGATGCGAAGTGTGAAGCGCCGGTGGGGGCGCGCTCCGATTCACGTGAGCGCTCAGTGCACGCTGCAGCAGGGGCGGGTCGACGGCACCGTCTGGCAGATCGGCGAAGGGGGGCTGTTCGTCGAGCTGCCCACGCTCGAGGCGCTGCCCGAGACGCTCGCGGTGAGCTTCGAGCTGCCGGGCTTCGGCCAGCACCGCGTCGTCGCGCACCCGGTGTGGCTCACCGAGAAGCCGCCGCGCGCGGTGCCCTGCGCAGCCCGCGGAGCCGGCTGCGAGTTCAGCGACGTCTCGAACACGACCCGCAAGGCCGTCGCCGAGTACGTGAAGAAGATGAAGGCGACGTACAGCTCGCTGCAGTTCGCGCTCGCGCTCGACCGCCCGACGCCGCAGCTGCCGGCGCTCTTGCGCGAGACCGAGCTCGACCGCATTCGCGACCGCAAAGAGCTGAAAGAGCGCGTCGCGACGATGGTCGCGCAGATGCAGAGTGTTTCTTAAGGGGCCTCGCGCCTCTGGCGCCCGGTCGTACACGGGCCTTGCGTCGCTCGCGGGCTGCAAGGCCTCAGGCGCGCGGGGTTGGAGCGTGACTTTTGAAGTGCTTCGAAGGGGTAAACCCTTACCCCTTGGCGACAATTGAAAAGTCGCTCCCTATCGGCCGCCCCAAGACGGCGTCGACTGAAAGAGAAGCCCGCCGCATCGCCGCTGGCCGATTCGCGCCCGCGCGAAACCGGTCACCGCGACGAGAGGCCCGTGGTGCTGAAACGGCCTGGCAACCCGGCGACGGACCGAGTCTCGGCGAGGCCTCGAGTGGCTTCAGCGTCGCCGCACGCTCAGAACGCCACGACGAGCCCGCCCGCGCCGGGCGCCACGTCGATGGTCTCGCGACCCACGAAGTAGAGAATGATGCCCGCGATCGCGAGGCCGGCACCTGCCGACCACATCACGTTCGCCGCGATGGCCAGCGTCTTGATGCGCTCGCGCATCATCGCGTCGTAGACCTGCGGCGCGCGCTCGACGCCCGGCAGCTTCGTGATGACGCCGCCCTCACGCGTCGCTCCGTCGAGCTTGCCCTGAAAGTCGCTCACCGTCGTACGCCACAGCACGCCGGCCACCGTGCCGCCGACCAGGCTCGCCATGCCCAGCGCCAGCGCCGTGTACCCGACTGCGCGCACGCCCGCGTTGCCGCTCGTGCCGTCGCCCGAGCGCGGCGTCACCTCGGGCTCGGGCTCTCTGTCGGGCGGCGACAGGTCGGGCTCGGGCTCACTGAGCGGCGTGTCTTTTTTCGGCGCGGTGCTCTCTTTTTTCACCTCTTCGGGTGGCGGCTTCTTCTCGACGACCGCCACCGTCTTCTCTTTCGGCGGCTCTTTTTCTTTGAGCTTGCCTTCTTTTACGGGCGCCTTCGCCGAGCCCACCGTGAGCAGCACCATGTCGCGCTCGCCGAGCAGCTCGGCCCACCACTCGAGCCCGTCGGCGTCGGTGCCGGCCGAGGCGTACGCGCCCTGCACCTCGACCACCTGCTCGGCCCACTTGCCGCCGTCGGGGCGTGACGTGAAGCGAACCTTCTTCGCGAGCTTCAGCGCGTCGCTCTTCACCTTCACCGCGATCTGCAGCACCTTGCCGTTCGGGTCGACGGCCGCCGCCTCGGCGGTCAGCTCGAGCGACGGGTTGTCGGCCGCCCACGCCTGCGCCCCCGAGAACGGCTTCGTCACCTTCGCGCTGTACTTGCCCGACAGCTCGCGCTTCGGGTCGAGCGCGATGAGCTGCTGAAACGCGGCGAGCGACTTCGCTTCTTGCCCCAGCTGCGCGTAGACCACGCCCTGCAGCTCGAGAATGCGCAGCACCGTCTCGCGCCGGTTGCCGCTCTGCCGCCACGCCTGCTCGAGCGCCCGCGCCGCCGCCTCGTAGCGCTGGTCGAACACGAGGCGCGCCGCACGATCGAGCTCGGCCGGCTTGGCCTCTGCGAACGCGGCCCCGCCGAACGCCAGCAGCGACGCACCTACGACCGCGATGGCGCAAGACCGGGTCAACGCCCGCCGAATCTAGGCTCAGCCTCAGACGTTGAGGAAGATCTGCTTCCGCGGCAGGCCTCGTCGCTCGAGCTCGGCCCCCACCTCGGCCACCATCTCGCGCTGCCCCACCAGAAACGCCACCGTGCCCGACAGATCACCCGCCGGCAGGTGCAGCTGCACGCGGCCCTTTCGCCCCTCCCACGCCGCCGACCCCTGGCTCAGCGTCACGTGCAGCTCGATGCCCGCTTCTTCCCACGCGTGCTGCTCTGCCGCGAACGCCAGGTGTTCGCTGTCGCGCACCCCCAGCAGCAGCGTCACCGGCCCATAGTCGGCCCGGTGCCGCCGCACGCTCTCGATGACGCTCCGCATCGGCGCCTGCCCCGTGCCGCTCGCCACCAGCAGCAGCGCCTTGCCCTTCGCGCGCTCGAGCGGGAAGCCAAGGCCCGCAGCGAGCGACACCTGCACCGCCGCGCCCTTCTGCAGCGCTCCGAGCGCGTCGGTCAGCGGCGTGCCCGGCTTGAACAAGAGCTCGAGCGGGCCGGTCTCGCCCGCTGCCGACGCCGGAGCGAACGGCCCGTGCACCTCGCCCGTCTTCACCAGCAGGTACTGGCCCGGCCGCTGAAACGAAGCGCGCACCACCTCGGGCACGGTGAGCTCGACGTGCACCGTGCCTGCGACCTCGCGCCGTGCCAGCACCGTTGCGTCGAACCAGACCATCTGCGTTGCAGTTATAGTGGTTTCGTTGCGCCCCTTTCTGTGGATTGCGGCATTCATGTCGGTCGTGGCCATGGTGCTGGTCCCGGTCATCTATCTCTACATCGGTGCCCAGCTCCCCACGCTCGAGAGCGAGTTCGACCTCGAGCGCCTCTTGAAGCAGTCGATCGAGAGCGAGCGCAAGAGCGTTCAGCTCGGCCTCTACGAGAAGAGCAAGCTCCCCATCAACTTCGTGCGGCCCGACTTCGCCCGCCTGCCGAAGAACCTCGTCGCCTTTCAAATCACCGAGCGCGGCTGCCCCACGTTCTTCCAGACGCCGCGCGAAGAGGGCTTTCGCTGGGCCAAGCGCGTCATGCTCGGCGTCATCAACATCGAGCCCGAAGACAGCGACGGCTGGTGCGAGCACGTCTTTGCCCAGAACCTCGCCGTTCGCATCGGCGCGAAGGGCAAGCTCGAGCAGGCCGTCGCCATCTACAAGATTCACCGGTTTCTGAAGAAAGACGGCCTCATCGCGTACGACCTGCACTCGATGCGCGTCGAAGAGGGCGTCATCGGCGTCGAAGACGCCGCGAAAGAGCTCTTCAAGAAACCCCTCACCGAGCTGACCTTGAGCCAGCTCGCCGAGTTTCAGCTCGCCCTGCCGCCGCACGGGTACTGGTCACAGATGCGCTCGTGCCAGAACCCGATTCTCATCAAGCAGAACCGCGACATCGTCATCGACAACCTGCGCCGCATGTCACTCGTGCCCGATGACCTCGCGAAGTCGGCGCAGCGGCAGCCGGTCGCCTGCACCCAAGAAGACTAGCCATCACCGCGCCAGTCGAGAGAGCCCTGGCGGCGCGCCGCGCCGTCTCCAGAATCAGCTCAGCCGAGCGCGGGTCTAGTGCTTGTTGTCGTAGGCGATGCCCTTCTCGACCTGCTCGATCGCCTCGTTCACCTTCTCGATCGCCTTCACGCGGTGACCGCCCTTGTCGGCGGTCGCCGCCTGCAGCGCGGCCTTCGCCGTCTTCAGCGCCTCGAGCGCCTCTTTCATCTTCGGTTGGTTGTCGGCGAACGCGACGGGCGCAGCGAGACACAGCATCACGGCAACGAGACGGCTCATGGGGGTACCCCTCTCTGTGTGTGTGAGTTCATCAGCCGCGCTTCGGCGGCACACCGCGCGGCGGCAGGGTCTGACGCGGCTGCGCATTGCCGGGCCGAACCGCCGGCTGGCCCGGGCTGCTCTGCGTGCGGCGCGGCGGCACGTTCACCTTGCCGTCTTCTTCCATCTCGCCGAGCAGCGACTCGCTGATGGCCACCGACGGCTCTTCGTCGGCCGTGTGCCCGGGCGGGCTGAACGCCGGCCGCGGCGCCGTGCTCGCCGACTGCTTCTCTTCGTCGTTCGACTCGCCTGGCCCCGTGTCGGCCGCCGTCGCCGGAGCGCGCGGCTTCGCGCCGCCCATCGGGTTGCGCGTCGGAGGCGGCGTGTGGTCTTGGCTGCGGGGCTGCGCCGGCGCCGCCGGCTTCGAGATCATGCCCGAGCCACGCGGAGGCGCCGCCAGCTGCGGCGTCGGGCCCGCCGCGGGCTTCTTCGCCGCGACCGGCGCCGACGCCGGCACCTGCACGGCGCCCGCCGGCTTGCCCTCGGCCCTCTTTGCGCCCGCGTCGGCGCGCAGCTTCGCCTCGAACGCGCGCCAGTTCTCTTCGTATTCGTCGGGGTCGGGCTGGTGGTCTTCGCGGTGCTTCAGCGACGGAGCCCAGTGCACCGTCACCTGCTCGCCGAGGCCGTGCACCAGCGGCGGAGGCGGCACCCCGTACGTCACCGGGTCGAAGAACGACTCGTTCAGGTCGCTGAACCCGTACGCGCGCGCCTTGGTGAGGAAGGTCGGCAGAATGCCGGTCGGCGCGTGGTAGCCGAGAATGCGGCCCTCGTCGTCTTTCGTCACCGGCGTGAAGAGAAAGAGGTCTTGCGTGCGGTACTCGCCCTTGTCGTTCAGCGGCAGCACCTCGGCGATCGCGTGCGTCTTGCGGCTGCCGTCTTGAAAGCGCTCGCAGCAGACGATGAAGTTGATCGCGCTCGCCACCTGCGCGCGCACCGCGACCATCGGCAGGTCGACCGTCGACATGAGACACAGCGCCTCGAGGCGCCGCAGCGTGTCGGTCGGCGTGTTCGCGTGCACCGTCGCCATCGAGCCGCCGTGGCCCGTGTTCATCGCCTGCATCAGGTCGAACGCCTCACCGCCGCGAACTTCGCCGACCACGATGCGGTCGGGGCGCAGACGCAGCGCCGACTGCAGCAGGTGGCCCATGCTGACCTCACCCTTGCCGAACTTGTCGGGCGGGCGCGACTCGAAGGGCACCAGGTGGCTCTGGTTCAGCTGGAGCTCGGCCGAGTCTTCGATGGTCAGAATGCGCTCGTCGTCGGGGATCAGCGACGACAGCACGTTGAGCAGCGTCGTCTTGCCCGAGCCCGTGCCGCCGCTCACCACCATGTTCAGCTTCACGCGCACGGCCGCCTCGACCAGCCGCACCATCTGCGGCGTGATGCTGCCGAACTTCACCAGCGAGTCGGGCCCGAGCTTGTCTTTGAAGAACTTGCGAATCGCGATGGTGGTGCCCTTGCGCGCGATCGGCGGCAGCACCACGTGAATGCGGCTGCCGTCGGGCAGGCGCGCGTCGAGGCGGGGGCGCTCGTCGTTCATCACGCGGCCGACGAACTGCGCCATGTTGCGCGCGGCGCCGAGCAGGCCCTCTTCCGAGAAGCGCGCCTCGGTCTTGAAGACGCGGCCCTTTCGCTCGATCCAGATGTCTTCGGGGCCATTGATCATGATCTCCGAGACAGACTCGTCATCGAGGTATTGGAGCACCGGCTTCAGAAAAGCCCGGAGCGACTCGGTGTACATGGACATGGCGAGGAGATCGTACCCCAGGTACGGTTCGCCCATGGCGACGAAGAAGAAAGTCACCGTGCACCGCTTCGAAAAGAAGAGGCCGGCTGCCGAGGCCAAGAGCGCGGCCGACTCCAAGACGCTCCCCTTCGAGGTCGACCCCAAGAAGCTCGAAGAGTCGCTCAACAAGCTGAAAGACCAGGTCGTCAAGCTGGCCAAGAAGGGCCGCTACACCAAGGTGCGGTTCAAGTTCCGCGGCAAGCAGCTGCTCCCCGACCTCCCGCTCGCCGCCGTCGCCGCCTTCGAAGGTCTCACGTTCTACTGGGCCGGCCTCTTGCGCCTGCTCGTCTTCAACCTCGCCGGCCAGACCGTGCTCGAGGTCGAGCTCGTGAACGACTCCGAGAAGAAGATTCAGAAGGGCAAAGAGGCGCTGCTCTCGGGTGAGCTCGACGCCGCGCTCGCCGCATTTCAAGAAGCGCTGGACATGGACCCCGACAACCCCCACGCCCACCTCAACATCGGCGTCGCGAAGAAGCTGAAGGGCGACCGCGAGGGCGCGACGAAGGCGCTCGAGCGGGCGAAGTCGCTCGACCCCAAAGGGCCCACCGGCATGGAGGCCGACCGCCTGCTCACCGGCTTGAAGGGCGCCATCACCAGGCCGCCGGAGGCGCCTTGAAGAAGAGGGTCGCTGCGGTGGCGGTGGTGGTCGCGGCGCTCGGCGCGTGCATCGACTTCCGCTCGTCGCTCGAAGAGTTCTGCACGCGCAACCCGGCGCGCTGCGCGATGGTCACCGACGGCGGCACGTCGGGCGGCGGCGCGACGGCGGGCGGCTCGACCGCGGGCGGCTCGATGGCTGCGGGCGGCACCGGCAGCACCGCGGGCGGTGGCAGCGCCGGCGGCGGCACCGCGACGGCGGGTGGCATGTCGGGAGGCATGGCCGGCGGCGCCACGGCCGGCGGTGGCGCGCAGGTCTGTACGGCGGCCGAGGTGTGCCACGTCGAGAGCTTCAAGGT
>JAEUJP010000509.1 GCA_016793725.1 Myxococcaceae bacterium
CTCGCCGCCGCCACCGCCCAGCGATTCGATCGCCCCGCCGCCACCTCCGCCGCCGGCGTCGTAGCGCCGCGGGGCGGGTGAAGCCGTTCAAGCGCGACGACCGCTCGGACTCGAGCTTCAACCCCACGTACCGGTGAGCACCGGGGGGCTCGCCGCGGCATCGCGCAGACGACTTGCAGGTGAGCCGGCGAGCGACGAGCCCGACCGCTTCGCGGGCGACGCGGGGCTCGGTGTCGATGGGCATGGCTGGCTCGAGAGCTCGAGGTGCAACTCACGCGCGAAGCGCTGCGCGCCTGGGCGGCGGCGGCGCAGTAAGGTCGCGCGCGCCGGCATGGCCAAGAAGCGGAAGCGGTCGCCCCATCGCGAGAAGGATCAGGTGCCGCCACCCGACCCGGCAGGGCAGGTGCTCCTCGCAGACCTCTCTTCGTCCGACCCGGCGCGCGTTCACCGGGCGCTCGACGCCCTGCGCGAGGCGAGCGAGGCCCTCGCGTTCTACGAAGAAGACGGCGGCCTCACCGCGAAGCGCGACGACCGGGTGGCCGCCCGGGCGGCGCAGTCCCTGGGGGCGGCGGCGCTGCCGCGGCTCATCGAGCTGGTTGCGCAGCCGCACGCGCTCGCCCAGCGCGCACTCGCCGTCATCGACGCCCTCGTGCCGACGCGCAGCGGCGTATTCTACCCCGCGCTGCCGCGCGCCTCGCTCGTCGAGGCGCTCGGCCGGCTGCTGTCGGGCACGAACGTCGACCTCGCCACCGCCGCGCTGCGCATCACCGTCAAGCTGCCGCAGACGGCGCGGCCGCTCGCGCGGAGCATCGAGGCGTGGCTCGACGACTCGTCGCCTGAGGCCGTCACGCAGGCCGCCCTCTCGGTGCGCGCGATGTTCGCTCTCGAGGCGGTGCCGGCGCTCCGGCGCGCGTTGCCGCGGTCTCCTGCGGTGGTCGCGCACACGCTGATGGTGCTCGTGCCCGAGACCGGGTGGGACGAGGTCGCCGCGATGCTCCGAGAAGTGAACGCCGGCCACGCGCTCGGCATCGCCGGCTACGAGCGGCAGGTGAAGGACCTGCTCGAGCTGCTGTGCCGGGCGCACGGCCCGCGGCCACTGTCGTACGCGCTCTCGCTGCTCGGCCCCGAGCCCGACGCCCGCGCACTCGGCCTGCTCGGCGCGATGCTGGTGGCTCCGCACCGTGTGCCCGAGGCGCGCCCGTTTCTCGAGCGCGCGCTCAAGCACGAAGCGCTCGCATGGCACGCCGAGTCGATGCTGCGCAGAACGGGCGCCTCGCCGCCCGCGGCGGCTCCCCGCTCCGCGGCGCTCGAGTCGCTCGAGTCGCTCGAGGGGCGCTACGCCGCAGCGAAGACCGACGCCGAGCGCCGCGATCTGGTGCTGGAGCTGGGCGAGCACGATGGCCCCGAGGTGCTGCGGGTCGCGCGCGAGTGGTACCGCGCGACCGCCGAGGGCGACGTCTTGTCGATGTTGCCGCACACGCTCGCGCGCACGCAGGGGCGCAAGGCGGTGCCCTTGCTCATCGAGCTGTTCGACGACGGCCGCGCCCAGGCGCCGAGCATCATCACCGCCGTCGCGTCGGCCGGCGGGCCGCAGGCCCTGGCGTTCATCGAGAAGCTGAGCTCGAGCAAAGCGCACCTCGAGGCGCACCACCACCTCATCGTCTCGGCGTTTCAGGAGCTCGCCGACCCCAGCACCGTACCGCTGCTGAAGAAGCTCTACGCGCGCGCGCCCGACGACCGCCTCCTCGAGGCGCTGGTGATGATCGGCACCGACGAGGCGCTCGCCGCGCTCGACCCGCTCGTGCGCAAGCTCGAGAAGCCGCCGATGTTGTGGGGCCTGCAGAAGGTGCGCAGCGAGCGCTCGGCACGGCTCCTCATGTACCTGTACGAGACCGTCGACGTGCGGGGCATCACCGACCACCTCGAGCGGCGCCTGCTCGGCGCGGTCGGGGCTACCGGGCAGGCGGCCGTCATTCCCTGGCTCGAAGAGCGGCTCGGCGACCACCCCGTCGACGCTGCGCTCGCCCTCATCGCCGTCGACCCCGCGCTCGCCGCACGCCATCGCGACGCGACCCTCTCTGCGTTTCGCGCCCTGCGCTCGGGCTCGTCGGCGAGCCAATGGTCGGCGAGGCGCTACTTCGAGGCCCGCGACGAGCTCGTGCGTCGCTGCGATGCGTCGCAGCCGGCGAAGGAGCCGCTGGTCGCGCTGCTCGAGCAGCTGCGCTGGCCCATCGAAGACCTCAGCCGCGCGCACCCTTCTGTGCTCGAGCTCGCCGGCGAGTCGGAGCGCATGCTGACGGCCGCGCTCGAGCGCGCCCGGCTCCCCACCGACCGCTCTGCGCGCACCACGCCTCCGGCGCAGTGACGCAGGCGCCCTCGGTGGGCCGGCGTGCCGCCCGGCGTCCAGGCGCTCGCGGTCGCCTCCTCGGCTTCGCGGCGCGGAACCTGCGACCCGCTGATGATGGAGGTCCGCGCGGCGCAATGGCGAAACTGAGAAGCGCGCCGCGGGAGGGTCGTTTAATGTCGCCGGCCCCATGCGCCCGCTCTTGATCGTCATCGCACTCCTTCAAGTGACCGCCTGCGGAAGCGGCGGTGGCGGCGGCACGGGTGGCGGCTCTGGTGGAGGCACGGGTGGAAGCGCCGGCGGAGCTGGCAGCGGAGGCACGAGCGGCGGTACGAGCGGCGGTACGAGCGGAGGCGCTGGCGGAGCGAGTGGCGGAAGCGCAGGCGGCAGCGGGGCGAATGACGGAGGAGCGGTCTGGCGCTACCGGTTTGCGCACCAGAACCCCTTCGACCCGATGTTGACCTCGCTCGGCGTACCCGCGCGGCTCGATGTCTGCGTGTGGAAGAGCACCGAGCCCAGGCCTCAGTTCCCCGTCTACGGAGACGGAGGCATCGGCCGAGGTGAGGTCGGCCGCTTCGTGGAGCTCGCCAACGGCATGTACAAGTACGTCGTCGTCACGGCGGGCAGCGACTGTGATGCGGGCTTCGTGGGAGGCGATCTGAACCTCTCGGCGCCGCCTGGCAGCGTGCGGTCGATCAGCGGGCGGGTGGAGGCCGCCACCCCGGGGTATGCCATCGTTCACGCCACCGACACGCTCGAGTCGCTGGCGGGGCGCGATCAGGTGCGCCTCTACAACACGACCGAGTTCGCAGGAGGCTCTCAGACCGACATCGTCTGGGTCGACAGCGCCGACGCATCGGTGAAGCTGCCGTACGTCAACCAGAGCTACCGCATCGTCCTCGATGCGGGCACCACCGGCTTCTTCATGCAGACGCGCGATCTGGTGAGCGACGCGGGCCCGCTCGTGCGGCCCTTTGCGCCGGTGTCCGGCGGCGTGGCCAGCGTGTGGATGTACGGGCGGTTCAACTCGATGCTCGACACGCGCACGGTGCTGGTCTGCGACGACCTCGCCTCGAACGCCAGCACCAACCACCTGTCGGTCTGCGGCCCGCAGGTTCGCTGAACGTCGCTGCCACGTCGACTCGCGCCACGAGCTCACGGCGCAGTCGACCTCGCAGCGCAGGTATGCGAACTGCGCCGCGTCGATCTCGCGCGCCGAGGCGCTGGCGACGTCGGGCATCGACGGGAAGCGGCGGGCCGACACCCCGAGCGTCGAAAGAGCTCGCGGCGCTCGATCGCGCTTTTTAGTCCATCGGGTGGAGCTTCTTCAGCGCCGCCACAAGCTTCGTCTTCTTCGCCGCCGCCGGGGTGAGCGTCGCGGCCGGCTGTGACTTCTGGTCGCCGAGCTTCGCCGCGGGCGCCACCTTGTACTGCTTCGTCAACGCCGCAGCGCGTTCGACGACTTCGACGGGCAGGCGTTTGGGGCCGGGCATGGCGTCAGTACCTGCGCTTTTGAGCGATGGTTTTCAAGAGGCCGCCGTTCATCGACAAGAACGTGCGGAAGTCGGCCTCGGGCAGGTTCATGCGCTTGAGCACGCCGGTGATGAGCTCGTCGACCGGCTTCGCGTCGGCCTTCTTGAGCTCCATCGCAATCTTCAACATCGCGACGCCGTACAGCGGCGACGCGGCGAGCTCTTCCGGCACCCGCTCGCTTGAGTTCTCGACCTGCTGCGCAGCAGACTTGAGCTCGACGACCGCCCCTCGGCGAAGTGACATGACATGACCATACGTGAGGGGATGTAGCAGGTCAAAACCCCCGCGATCTCACTGGTGAAATTTTCGCCGAGGTTGCCGCAGCGCGCGGTGCGTGGTTGTATGCGCGACCCCATTTCCAGGCCGATTTACCGGCCCTGGAGCGATTTTCGATGAGCCCATTTCGATGAGCCACAGCGAGCACCGCTACATCGTCGTGGAGGGCCCGATCGGGGTCGGCAAGTCGTCGCTCACCAACATTCTTTCGGAGCGCTTCGCCGCACGAAAGGTGATGGAGGTCGTCGAAGAGAACCCGTTTCTCTCGTCGTTCTACGACGACCGCGCGAAGTACGCGTTTCAGACGCAGATGTTCTTTCTGCTCTCGCGGTTCAAGCAGCAGCAGAAGCTGTTTCAGCAAGACCTGTTCGCGAGCGTGACGGTGAGCGACTACCTGTTCGCGAAAGACCGAATCTTCGCGCACCTCACGCTCGACCCGAACGAGCTGTCGCTCTACGAGCGCATCTTCGAAGAGCTGGGCCCGCGGGTGGCGAAGCCCGACCTCGTCATCTACATGCAGGCGCGGCTCGAGGTGCTGCTCGGGCGCATCAAGAAGCGCGGGCGCGAGTTCGAGCGCAAGTTCGACCCGCAGTACCTCGAAGATCTCTGCAAGGCCTACAACGAGTTCTTCTTCCACTACAACGACACGCCGCTGCTGGTGGTGAACACGTCTGACATCGACTTCGTGAACAACCCCGAAGATCTCGAGAACCTGATCAACGTGGTGAAGAGCACGAAGAAGGGCACCCATCACTACCAGCCGATGAGCGTTCGGAGGTAGAAGTCGTTACGCGGTACCTGGCGGCAACCCACCGGCGGCGACCTGACAACAGGCGGCGCACTGAAGTCGATAAGCAGCTGACGATGTAAACCCCCACATAGGAGGTGAACCGTGAAGGACAAGGTCACCATCCACACGCTGAAGAAGTTGAAGGCTGCAGGTCAGAAGATCTGCATGGTCACCGCGTACGACGCGACGTTCGCCCGCATTCTCGACGAGGCGGGCGCCGACGTACTGCTGGTGGGCGACTCGCTCGGCATGGTCGTGCAGGGCAACGACTCGACGCTGCCCGTGACCATGGAGCAGATGATCTACCACTCACGCGCGGTCAGCCGCGGCGCGAAGCGGGCGCACGTGGTCGGCGACCTGCCGTTCATGAGCTACCAGACGTCTGTCGACGAAGCCGTGAAGAACGCGGGCCGCATGATCGCCGAAGGTGGGGCGCACTCGGTGAAGCTCGAGGGCGGCTCCGAGTTCGCCGACGTGGTGAAGGCAATCGTTCGCGCTTCGATACCCGTCATGGGCCACATCGGCCTGACGCCGCAGTCGGTGCACAAGATGGGCGGCTACGTCGTGCAGGGCCGCGACGAAGACGCCGCGCGCAAGCTGCTCGACGACGCCGTCGCGCTCGAGGCCGCCGGCTGCTTCGCGCTCGTGATGGAAGGTGTGCCCCTCGAGCTCGCCAAGACCATCACCGCGCGCCTGCACATACCGACCATCGGCATCGGCGCCGGCAAACACTGCGATGGCCAGGTGCTGGTCTGTTACGACCTGCTCGGCTTCAACCCCGACTTCAAGCCGAAGTTCGTGAAGCGCTACGCCGACGGGTTCGGCACCGTGAAGGCCGCGGCGTCGAAGTTCTTCGAAGAGGTTCGTGAGGTGTCGTTTCCCGACGAAGACCACAGCTTCCGCTCGACGAACATGCGGCTCATCGCGTCGAACCCCGACGTGCCGGTGACCGAGCGCGAAGACAAAGAGAAGAGCGGCATCTACGGCGTGCCCGTCTGACGTCGCCGACTCGCGCCCATGAAGCTCGTGAAGACACCTGACGAGGTGCGGGCGTGGCGCAAGACGATGCCCACGCTCGCGCTGGTGCCGACGATGGGCTTTCTGCACGAAGGCCACCTGTCGCTGATGCGTGAGGGCGTGAAGCGCGCCGGGGTGTGCGCGGCGACCATCTTCGTGAACCCGACGCAGTTCGGCCCGAAAGAAGATCTGTCGCGCTACCCGCGCGATCTCGAAGGCGACCTCGCGAAGTGTGAGAGCGCCGGCGTCTCGCTGGTCTACGCGCCCGAGCCGGCCAGCGTGTACCCCGCGGGCTATCAGACGTACGTGACGGTCGACGACGTGTCGCAGGGGCTCGACGGCGCGTCGCGGCCCGGGCACTTTCGGGGCGTGGCCACGGTCGTCGCGAAGCTGCTCGCGCTGTTTCGGCCCGACGTGGCGCTGTTCGGCGAGAAGGACTTTCAGCAGCTGCAGGTGATCAAGGCGCTGACGAAAGACCTCGAGCTCGGCGTCGAGATCGTGGGGCAGCCCACCGTGCGTGAAGCCGACGGGCTCGCGATGAGCTCGCGAAACGCGTACCTCTCGAAAGAAGACCGGCAGAAGGCGCTGGGCCTCAGCCGCGGGCTGTTCAGAGCGCGTGACTCGAGAGAGCGCGACGCCGAGAAGGTGAAGGCGATGATCCGCGCCGAGCTCGGCGAGGTGCGGGAAGACTACGTGGCGGTGGTCGACTCCGAGACGCTGAAGCCGATCTCGAAGATCGAGGCACGCCCGGCGCGCGCGCTCGTGGCGGCGTTCGTGGGCACGACGCGGCTCATCGACAACGTCGCGCTATAGGGCAAGGCGAGAGGTTTCCTGCTACAGGGCCGGGCCGATGTCGAAAGACGGCCCGGGCGCCAACATCAAGGTCATCACCGAGCACCGCCGGGCGAAGTTCGACTTCGACGTCGAAGAGACGGTCGAGGCGGGGCTGCAGCTGACGGGCAGTGAGGTGAAGGCGCTGCGCGACGGGCAGGCGAACCTGAACGACGCGTACGGGTCACCCGAGAAGAACGAGCTGTATCTGTGTAACGCCCACATCGGCGCCTACAAACCCGCGGCGATGTTCGCGCACCTGCCGACGCGCAAGCGCAAGCTGTTGATGCACCGGGGTGAGATCGACAAGTGGGCGGCAAAAGTGCGCGAGCGGGGTTACTCGATTGTGCCGCTCATGCTCTACTTCAAGGCAGGGCGAGCCAAGGTGAAGCTGGGTCTGGGGCGCGGGCGAAAGAAAGGCGATCGGCGCGCGACCATCAAAGAACGTGAGTCGAAGCGCGAGATCGACCGCGCGAAAGGGTTCTGAGCTCTGGAAGAGACACCCGACAAGAAGGTCTACGAGCTGGGGTCGAAGCGCTCCGAGCGCGAGGCGGCGAAGAACGGCGCCGTCTCGGCGGCCGGTGAGGCGAAGAGCCCCGACAAGAAGACCCGCCTGCTGGCCGCGCTGGATCGGGGCATGACCATGATTCACCTCGATGCGCGCCGCCCAGGCGTGGCCGTGCCCGAGCACCTCAAAAAAGAGGCGCATCTGCTCTTGAACCTCTCGTACCGGTTCACGCCGCCCGACCTGACGGTGAGTGAGTGGGGTGTGCGGCAGACGCTGACGTTCGGCGGGGTGGGCTTCACCGTCGCCGTACCGTGGAACGCGCTGTACGCGATCTCGAGCCACGCCACGAAAGAGTTCTACATGTACCCCGACGACATGCCGCCCGAGCTGCTCGCGGCGCAGCCGCCGGGGCTCGACCCCGACGCCGTGCCCGAGGTCGGCACGGTTCGCGCCACGCTGCGAGAGGTCGAGCTGCCGCCGGGGGGCGAGGTCGAGCGGCCCGCCCCCGACGCGCCCAAAGAGCCCCCCAAACGGGGTCACCTGCGGCTGGTGAAATGAGCGCGCTCAGCGAAGAGACGATCTTCCACGTCGAGGTCGTGAAGCTGCTCCTGCAGATGGCGTGGAGCGACGACGAGCTCGACCCCGAAGAGCGCGAGCAGATTCGAATCGCGGCCACGAAGTGGGGCGTGCCGCCGAGCGATCTGCAGATGTTGATGCAGCGCCTCGACGAGGGTGAGCCGCTGCCGGTGCCGAACCTGAAGCTCCTGCGCAAGAAGCCCGAGGTCGCCATCGCGGCCGCGCGCCGGCTGATGCTGGCCGACGGCAAGATTCAGCAGGGCGAGGCCGACATGCTCGCGCAGATCAAAGAGATGCTCACGGTTCCCAGCGACGCTCCGTCGAGCTGAGGCGTCGCGCTGACGGCCGTGCGTGAAGCGGGCGTGCTTGCGCGCTCGGCTTTCAGCTCGCCTCCGCGTCGCGGCTTCCCAGCGACGTGGCGCGGCGGCTACTTCGCCTTCGCGTTCTCGACGCCCTTCTCGAGCTCGTCGACCGCGCTCTCGACGCCGCCCTTCAGCTTCGACCACGCGTTGCCCGACGCCTTCTTCACCTCGGCGAACTTCGCGTCGGCCTTCTTCGCCTTGGCGTCGAGGTCTCTCGCCGTCGCGTCGGCCGTGTCTTTCGTCTTCGCCTTCACGTTCTCTTTGGCCGCGATCATCTCGTCTTTGATCGCCTTCAGCTTCGCCTCCATGCGCGCCTCGAACTCGTCTTTCTTCTCGTTCGCGTAGCGCTTCGTCGCGTCGACGGCCTCGCCGGTCTCTTTTTTCACGTCACCCGCAGTGGTCTGGGCGAACGCGGGAACCGACAGCGCGAGCAGCAGCAGCGGGAGCAGGGTTTTCATGCGCCCTACATAACGCGATGCGCCGAACCTCACTTCTTCTTCAGCGTCGCCGCGATGCTCTGGTTCGTGTTGCCCTCGAAGCTGTCTCTGAACGTCTCGTACCCGGCGAGCCTGAGCTCGAGCTTCGGGCGGCCGCTCCAGCGGTTGTCGGCCGCGAACGGCGTCGTGCCGACCACCTTGCCGTCGACGACCACCGAGGCGCCCTCGGGCGTCGAGGTCACCACGAGCGAGCCCTTCGCCATGCCGAGCGGCAGGTCGACCGGCAGCTTGCGCTGCAGCGTGGGCACGAACATGAACGCGCCCACCGCGGCGAGCCCGAGCACCGCGAGCACGGCGACCGCGATGACACCCGCCCGCGAGCGAGGCCTCGCGACCTCGTCGCGGTACGGAGCGGGCTCGCTCCATTCGTTGGGCGGCCGTCGAGCCGGGCGCGCGAGCTCGAGCTCGCCTTCGGCGGCCTTCGGAGGCTCGAAGGCGGCGGTTGGCACCTCGGTCCCGGGCGCCGTGGCCTTCGCGACGACGCGGCCCGAGGCGTCGAGCGCCGGTCGGCCGGTGAGCCACTCGCCCGAGTCGCGGGGCTGGGGCAGCTTCGCGACGGTCTGCATGAAGTCGGCGAGCCGGCCCTTCGCGACCTCGGTGGTGAGCTTCGAGAAGTCGTAGAGCGCCTTGCGCAGCTCGACGCCGTCGACGGGGTAGCGGTGCTCGAGGTTCGGGCTCAACATGCGAGCGACGATCGAGCCGAGGGGCTCGGGGCCAGGGCTGCCCATCAGGTCGATCAGCGCCTGGCCGAGCTGGCCCTGGTCGAAGCGGGCAGACTCGGTCTCTCGTGCGACGAGCCACGCCGCGAGGGGCGGCGGCATCTGTGTGTCGCGAGCGCGGCAGGCCGCGATGGCTTCATCGAGGGCGCTCATCCGAGCTGGCGGAGGGTGCTCCAGTTGAAGATGCCCGTGCGGTGGGCGTCGCCGAACACGAACGTCAGCGCGTAGTTGC
Organism: Myxococcaceae bacterium; assembly: GCA_016793725.1. Taxonomy (GTDB): domain Bacteria; phylum Myxococcota; class Myxococcia; order Myxococcales; family Myxococcaceae; genus Xiheicaenimonas; species Xiheicaenimonas phototrophica. The sequence goes on from JAEUJP010000509.1 coordinate 9,686, forward strand.
CGACCGGCGCCACCTCGAGAATTTTCATGTCGTCGGCGACACGTGAAGGGTCGAGCACACGTTTGCCGGTGAACTCTTCGACACACTCGGCGCACGGGCACTGCTGTCGCAGGTGTTGGGCCGAGAGCGTCGCGATGTGGCCATCGTCCCACGTGAGGGTGAGCGAGCGCTGGTCGGCGGCGACGGCGACGGTGACGGCGACGGGCGCACGTCTGGCGGGCTTGATCGACTCCCAGAAGCTCACGGTTCCTCCACGATGGCGACGATGGCCGATGCGAGCCGTTCAGAGAAGGCCTCGATGAGCGCCTGCTTTCTGGGGTTCTCGTCGGCGAGCAGGCCCTCTTCGTAGGTCATCTCGAGGCCGAACTGCCGCTTGAGGGGCGAGAAGCCGGCGGCGTTGAACGCCGAGTCGGGCTGCGTCTTGTAGCGAACGAGGCGCTGCTTCACGGTCGGGGCGTCGGTGAGGTAGCGCTCGAGAGACCCGTACGCGCGCTCGGTCTCGGTGACGGGCCAGAAGTTGTAGATCTGCAGCGGCAGCAGCAAGAGCCCGAACGCGAACGCGGCGTTCTTCAGGGGGCGGTCGGTCTCGATGATCTGATTGCTCTCGATGATGGTGCGCACGACGGTGACGTTGCCCTCGAGCGCCGAGAGCCCCGACGTCGACGAGACGCGCCAGCCGGGCCGCAGGCGCTGCACGTGCTCGAGCACGAGGCGATGTTCGGCGGTGAGCGAGGGGATCTGCGCGAGCAGCGGCTTCACCGTGCGCGTGACCTCGGTCGTCTGTGACGCGGGCCCCATCATCGAGCCGCGCATGCCGCTGCCCATGCCGACGCCGACCCCGACGCCCATGCCCGTGCCGCCGAAGCCCGACATCGGCATCGAGCTGCTCGAGGTGACGTGCAGCACCTCGGTCTGCCAGTCGGCCGTCTCGAAGAAGGGCTCGATGACGACGACGCGGGTCACCCTGTCGTCGGGGGTGGTGACGATGGGCGGGCCGATGATCTGCGCCGTTGCGCAGCCCGACAGCGCGAGCAGGAAGAACGACCTCACCATCACACGGCGAGCTTTACCGACTCGGGCGCCGCTGCGCGCTTCTTTTCGATCACCTTCAAGAAGGCGTCGAGAATCGACGGGTCGAGGTGGGTGCCGCGCAGCTTTTCCATCACCGCCAGCGCCTGGTCTTCGGGCAGGGCGCGCGAGTAGGGGCGCGTGGTGGTGCACGCGTCCCACGTGTCGGCGACCGAGA
>JAEUJP010000550.1 GCA_016793725.1 Myxococcaceae bacterium
TGCAGGTGCTCGTGCTCGCCATCTTCGCCGGCATCGCGGTCGCCGGCCTGGGCCGGGTGCGCGCGAAGCCGCTGCTCGACGGGCTCGACCACGTGGCGAGCGGGCTGTTCGCGATCGTCGGGGTGGTGATGAAGCTCGCTCCGCTCGGGGCGTTCGGCGCGATGGCGTACACCATCGGCACCTACGGCGTCGGCACGCTCGCGAACCTCGCGCTGCTGATGGCGAGCTTCTACGCGACGGCGGTGCTGTTCGTGGTCGTGGTGCTCGGCGGCGTGCTGGCCCTGCTCGGGCTCAACGTCTTCAAGCTCATTCGGTATCTGAAAGACGAGCTGATTCTCGTGCTCGGCACCAGCTCGTCAGAGTCTGCTTTGCCGACGCTGATGAAGAAGCTCGAGGGCATGGGCTGCCGGCCCGAGGTCGTGCGGCTGGTGGTGCCGACGGGCTACTCGTTCAACCTCGACGGCACGTGCATCTACCTCACGATGGCGGCGATCTTCGTCGCGCAGGCGCTCGACGTGCCCTTGAGCCTCGGGCAGCAGGTGTCGCTCTTGCTGATTCTGCTGCTCACCTCGAAAGGAGCTGCCGGCGTGACGGGCAGCGGCTTCATCACGCTGGCTGCGACGCTGGGCTCGCTGGGCACGATTCCCGTCGGCGGCATCTCGCTCTTGCTCGGCGTCGACCGCTTCATGTCTGAAGCCCGCGCGCTCACGAACCTGATGGGCAACGCCGTCGCGACGGTGGTGGTGTCGCGGTGGGAAGACGCGCTCGACAAGGGCGCGGCGCGCGAGGCGCTCGACACCGGCAAGCCGGTCGAGCGGCTGCTCAGGGAACCTGAATCACCAGACCCTGAGACGCCACCTCTGGCAGCCCGAGCCGCGACGCCAGCCCTGGAGCCAGCTCGTTCGGCACCCGCCACGTCTGGCCCGTCGGAGCGATGAGCACGATGGCGTAGCGGCCCGTGGGCAGGTTCAAGAGCTGCACCGGCTGATTCGGGTTGGCGACGTCGAAGGCGCGGGGGCGCACCCGAATCTTCAGCTTCGTGACCGGCACCGGCGCGGGGCGCGGGCGCATCGTGGTGGGGTCGATGAGCGCCGGCAGGAGCTCGGTGGGGTCGATGGCGCCCGCGAGCACGACGACGTCGGGCACGCCGTCGGGGTCGAGGCGCGTGGTGCCCGAGACGTGGTCGTAGTCGCCCGAGTCGTCGAGCAGCGGGTTCTCGTCGTTGACCTTGCGCAAGATGACGCGCGGCCACATGTCGGGGGCGCCGTCGCGGTTGCGATCGTCGGGCACGCCGTCGAGATCTTCGTCGATGAGCTGCGCGAGAAAGACGGGCCGCGGCTGGTGAATCGGGCCCTCGTCGATCGGCTCGGGCACGAGGTCGATGACGAGCTCGGGCATGGTCGGCCGCAGCTCGAGCGACGGCGACTGCGTGACGACACGAAACGCGGGGCGATCGACCGGCACGCGGGCCGCGTCGGCGAAGCTGACCGAGACGTCGAGCACGGTGCTCGCGACGTCGATGACGCGCGTGGTGCGGGTGACGGGGTCGATGGCCGCGCCGCCGACGTCGCCGGTGTTCGAGTCGGCAGTGACGCCGTACCAGGGTATGAAGTCGGCGTTCGTGTCGATGAGCCCGCGCACCAGGTAGCTGCCGGGCTTCACGAGCGAAAACGCGAACGGCGCGGTGAACGGCCCGTTGCCCTCGGAGCCGCCGAAGAGCTGCTCGGCCGAGACCGTGGTGAACGTGAGCGGGCGGCCCGTGCCGGTGGGCGGCGGCGGCTTCGCGGCGTCGTAGAGAAAGACGACGGCGTTGCCGCGGGCCGCACCGGTGACGACGAGGTCGCCTTCGATGCGGCCGGCGGTGTCGTTCTGGCGCACGTCGGCGGTGGGGAAGACGGGGGGCGTCTCGCAGGCAAGGAGGAGCAGGGGACAGAGAAAAAATGGGGACAGGCAACTTTTCCGGTCGCCCTCGGTGGTGCTTGCTCGGCGGGTCTCGCGGAAAAGTAGCCTGTCCCCTTTTTTTCTCTGTCCCCTTCTCATGGCCTCACCGTGATCGTGCCGAAGATGCGACGGGTGATCTGATTGCCGAACGGGTGCTCTTGGTGCGACGGCCCGAGCTGGGTGCCGACGATGCCGAGCGTGAGCCGGTCGTCGAAGAAGCGGTAGGCCGCCCGCGCGTTGATGACGACGTAGGCGGGCAGGCGGTTCTCGACGTTCGCGATGCGCGTCGGGTCGGCGGCGTCGGGCTCACGCTCGATCCACGTGGCGCTCGAGGCCACCGCGATGTCGGCGCCGACGTCGAGGCCGACCGGCGTGCGGTAGTACGCCCCGAAGAACAGCTTGCCGACCGGCGCCTGGCTGCACGGGCCACACGGGCCGGTCTGGGGGCCGTTGACGGCGACCTGCTGCAGCGCGCCGGTGAGGCGCAGGTCGAGGCCGGCGGTGGCGCTCCACGAGAGGCCGAGCTCGGCCCCGCGCGCGACGTACCCGACCGGGTCGTTCTGAAAGACGCTGCGGCCGAGCAGGTACGAGCCCGTCGCAGGGTCGTACGCCTGGTCGGGCGGCAGCGGGTTCACCGCCGACAGCACGATCAGGTCGTTCACGTAGTTCTGGTACAGCGCGATGTCCCACTGCAGGCCGTAGCGCACCCACTCGCCGCGGTAGCCGAGCTCGAACGACAACAGCCGCTCGGGCTTCAGCGCCCGCTCGCCCTGCGTCAGCACCGACGCGCCGTTCACGCCGGGAATCGGCGTGGCCAGGTTCGTGTAGCTCTCGAGAAACGTCGGCGCGCGAAACGCCGTCGCGAAGCTCGCGCGCAGGGCGTGGCCTTCGCCGGGCATCCACACCAGCGAAACCCGCGGGCTGTGCGCGTAGCCCGGCTTGCCGTTGTCGAGCAGCGGGTGGCGGTCGAGCCGGTAGCTCGCGGTCAGCGTGAGCGGCTTGATGGGCTGCCACTCTTCTTGCACGAAGCCGGCGAAGTGCAGCTCTTGCGTGAGGCTGCCGATGTACGACCAGCTCACCCGCTTCAGGCGGCTCGACGCGCCGATGGTGGCGCGGTGACGCCCGAGGAGCTGGAACTCTTTCTGAAAGAGAATCTCGAGGTCGAACACGTTCGACTCGACGTGCGTCTCGAGGCTGCGCGTGCCCGTCGGCCAGTACTGCGGGCCGGCGTTGGCCGACAGGTGGTTCCACCAGAACTTCACCTTCACGGGCCCGAGCGAGGCGTCGGCCTTCGCGTAGCCGCCGATGCCGTCGAGGTAGAAGTTGCGCAAGATGCCGATGGGGTAGATCTCGGTGAAGATCTTGTTCACGCCGCCCGACGCGCTCACCGAGAAGTCGCGGGCGAAGCTCCACGTGGCGACCACGTTGCCCTTCGCGCTGCGGTAGCCGAGCGCCGCGTCGTCGAGCTGCGAGGCGAAGTCGGCGCGGTCGCCCGCGAAGTCGCGGCTCCACTTCTGTTCCTGCCCGTAGGTCGCCGAGGCGCGAAAGCGCAGCCGCCTGCCGCCGCTCGCCACGAGGCTGCCGCCGCCCGCCTCGCCGTTGCCGCCGAACGCGCTCAGCTCGGCCGCGGGGCCCGTGCCCGGCGCGCGCGTGATGACGTTGACGACGCCGAGCATCGCGTTCGCGCCGTAGAGCGCCGAGCCGGGGCCACGAATGATCTCGATGCGCTCGATCTCGGCCAGGTCGATCGGCAGCGCCGGCCACAGCGAGACGCCGAGGAAGTCTTGATACTCGGGCCGCCCGTCGACGAGCAGCAGCACCTTGTTCGCGATGCGCTGGTTGAAGCCGCGAAACGAGACGTTCGGGCTGGTGACGCCCATCATCATCACCTCGGCGCCGGGCACGCGCCGCAAGAGCTCGGGCAGCGAGCGCGCGCCCGACATGCGAATCTCTTCGGCGGTGATGACGGTGGTGGCGTTCGGCGCCTCGAGCGTGCTCTGCGCCCGGCGAGACGCGGTCACGACGGTCTCTTCGTACGGCTGCGCGGTGGCGTCGTCGGGGTCGACCAGCGCAGCCTCGTCGCTCGAGTTCGTGGGGCCGCCGGGCTTCGGGTCGTCGCGCGGCCTCACCGGCTCGGCGGCGCGCTCTTCGAGGCGGCGCACCGTGCCCTCGAGGCGCTCGACGGTCTGGGCGAGGCGCTGCAGCATCGCGTCGTCGACGGCGGGCTTCGCGGGCTCGGGCTTCACGGGTGCAGCCTCGGCTGGCTTCGTGGGCGGCGGCTCGGGCTCGGGCTCGAGGTCTTTCGGCTTGATGCGCGGCACCTGGGGCTCGAGCCGCGCGATCGCCTTGCGCACGTCGTTCGAGTCGTTCGGGTCGGACTCGAGGTAGCGCTGGTAGTACGCGAGCGCCTCGACGGGGCGGTTCAGGCTCTCGTACGCCTTCGCCACGTTGTAGAGCACGTTCGGGTGCGGCTTGATGGCGTACGCCTCGAGCAGCTGCTCGATGCCCTCTTCGAAGCGCCCGTCGCGAATCATCGCCATGCCCTGCCGAAAGCGCTTGCGCGCCTCGACCCGGGCGTCGGCGAACGCGAGGCCCGGCACCAGCAACAGGATCAGCGCGAGGCGCTTCACGCGGGCGAACCTTGGGCCGGTCAGGGCCCTCACGTCACGTTCTTTCAGCTCACTGATACGGGTCGTCTTTGAAGCCCGGGTCTTTCTGCGAGGGCGGGCGCTTCTTCGACTTCTTCTTCAGCACCTGGTTCACCGAGACCGTGCCGCGGCCCTCGGCGGTCGCGGTGACGCTCTGATAGCCGTCGAGCGTGAACGCGAGCTGTACGCGCAGGTTGCCGTCGTCGGCTGCTTCGAGCGGCAGCACGAACGGCGTCACGCCGACCTGCTTGCCGTCGATCGACACGGCCGCGCCGGGCGGCGAGCTGTCGACGTCGAACGTCACCATCACGGGCGCCGGCTTCGGCGCGGGCTCGACCGGCTTCGGCGCCAAGACCGGGTCGGGCGGCGTCGTGGGCGGCGGCTGCTGCACCGTCAGCGCTTCGGGCGGCGTGGTGACGGTCGTCTTCGGTTTGCGGGTCGCGAACGTGACGATGCCGACGACGAGCGCGGCGAGCGTGGCGCCGGCGACGACGTACGCCACGAGCGGGTTGCGGCGCGGCGCGGTGATGGCGACCGAGGCGTCGTCGAGCGGCACCTCGATCGAGCTCGTCGCCATCGCCTGCTGCGGCAACAGCGGCGGCTTCTTGATGCTGGCCGACGACAGGCCGGCGTTGATGATGGCGGCGCGCGGGTCGGTGAAGGCGCCCGAGACGCCCATCGCGCTCGCGACGACGCGCAGGGCCTCGAGCACCTCGTCCATCGACTGGTAGCGGTCGGCCGGTTCTTTTTCGAGGCACCTGAGCACGAAGAGCTCGACCTCGTCGGGCAGCTCGGGGTTGAGCACCTTCGGTCGCGGCGGCTTCTCGCGAATGTGCTTCACGATGATGTCGATCGAGTCTTTGCCGGTGAAGGGCGGGCGGCCGGTGAGGCATTGAAAGAGCAGCACGCCGAGCGAGTAGATGTCGGCGCGAGGGTCGGCCTCGTTCTTCGCCGACTCGGGCGCCATGTAGAGCGGCGAGCCGAGCAGCACGCCGGCCTGCGTGAGCTCGGGCTGATCGACCGGCGCCATCGCGTCGGGGGCGAAGGTCTTCACGAGCCCGAAGTCGAGCACCTTGACCATGTCGCTGCCGGTCTCTTCGTTCAGCACCATGACGTTCGCGGGCTTCAGGTCGCGGTGAATGACGCCGAGCTTGTGGGCTTCGCGCAGCGAGCGCGCGATCTGCGAGGCGATCGAGAGGGCGCGCGGCCAGGGCAGCACCTTCGACTTGGCGAGCACCTGCTGAAGGGTGTCGCCCTCGACGTACTCCATGGCGATGAACAACATGCCCTCTTCGGTGCGCCCGTAGTCGTGAACGGTGACGGTGTTCGCGTGGTGCAGCTGGGCGGCGAACCGGGCCTCGTTGAAGAAGCGGCGCTCGAAGCCGGGGTCTTTTTCGCCGGCGTACTTCGGGTTCAGCACCTTCAGGGCGACGAGCCGCTCGAGCGGCGTCTGCATCGCCTTGTAGACCTTTCCCATGCCGCCGCTGCCCAGGGGCTCGATGATGCGGAAGCGGCCGCTCAGCACCTTGCCGATGAGCGGGTCTTCTTCAGTTGGGAGCGGTTCCACCCGAGGGTGAACGTACCCTCATTTGTGGGCCTGGGCGATTGTCGACCGGTACTCGATGCGCGCGCCCGGCAGGTCGATGAGGCCGCGCAGCTCGGTGGCCGCGGCGGTGAGCGGAGCGCCGAGCGCTTCGTCGAGGCCCTCGAAGATCTCGGCGAACTCGTCGATGAACCCCCGAAAGAAGACGAGATCGTTCGCGTCGCCGGTCATCGGGTTCTCGCGCGCGTCGATGCGGCCGAAACCGGCGGCCGCGAGATAGCCCGCGAGCTTGGGGCCGATGAAGGGGTCGCCTCCGGCGCGCTGCTGGCCGGCGTTGAGCTCGTCGAGGGCGGCGTGCACCTTCGGCAGCCGCGGCTCGGTGCGAAAGGTCGAGTTGTCGACCTCGGTGAAGTGGGCGTAGCCGCCGGGCTTGAGCGTTCGGCGCACCTCGCGCAGGGCCTGAACGGCGACGTCGGCCGGCACGTGCTCGAGAAACCACGACCCGTGCACGCGGTCGAACGTGTCGTCGGGGAAGGGCAGCGTCGTGCCGTTCGCGCGCACGAGGGGCAGGGCGGCGTGGTGGCGGCGGGCCTTGGCGAGCTGCGTGGCGCTCAGGTCGACGCCGCTCAGCACGATGCCGGGCCAGCGCGCGAGCAGCTCGGTGGCCATCGAGCCGACGCCGGTGGCGAGGTCGAGCACGCGCATGCCGGGGGCGGCGTCGAACCTCGCGAGCACCCACGGGGCGCACCAGCGGGCCTGCTTGTCGAGGCGGGCGACCTCGCGGTCATCGGTGCTGCCGTGAATGTACGCGGCGGTCATGACGGCCTCTTCCAGACCCTGCCGTGCGCCGACCACGACGCGTCGAGGGCGTCAGCGGTATCAGGCCGCACGGAGCCCGACGTGAAGCGCTCGGAGCGGGCCCCGGCGAGCACCTCGGTGCACGCGTGCACCGACTGGGCGAGGCCGTCGAGGTCGTACCCACCCTCGAGCAGCAGCACGATGCGGCCCTTCGACACCTCTTTCAGGGCCGAGCACATCGCCGCGAAGCCGCGCTCGGTCACGCGCATGCCGCCGAGCGGGTCGGCGCGGTGCGGGTCGAACCCGGCCGAGACCACGACGAAGTCGGGCGCGAACTGCTCGGCGATGGGCAGGAACAGGCCCTCGAACACGGCGGCGTAGTCGTCGTCGCCCTGACCGCCGGGCAGGCCGCAGTTCACGTTGAAGCCGAGGCCCTCACCCTCGCCGGCCAGGAGCGGCGAGCCGGTGCCGGGGTAGAACGGGTGCTGGTGCAGCGACGCGTACATGACGTCGCGGCGCGCGTAGAAGTGTGACTGCGAGCCGTTGCCGTGGTGCACGTCCCAATCGAGCAGCAGCACCCGCTCGGCGCCGCGTCGCCGCGCGGCCTCGGCGGCGATGGCGGCGTTGTTGAAGAGACAGAAGCCCATGGCCGTGTGGGCTTCCGCATGGTGGCCGGGCGGCCGAACGAGCGCGAAGGCGTTCTCGGCGCGCTCGCCGATGACGTCGTCGACGGCCTGAACGGCGGCGCCGGCGGCGAGCAGGGCGGCCTCGACGCTGCGGGCGCTGGTGCTCGTGTCGCCGTCGAGCTGGGTGGGGGTGCCGGCGGTGGCGAGCAACTGCTCGACGTACGGGGCGGCGTGCACGAGGTGCAGCTCGTCTCGGGTGGCGGGGCGGGGGGTGCGCCGCTCGACGTTGGCGATGGGGGCGCGCCCCAACACGGCGTGAACGCTCTTCAGGCGCTCGGGGCGCTCGGGGTGCATGGGGCCGGGGTCGTGGGCCACCCAGACGTCGGAGGTGTAGAGGTGAGTTCTCACGGCCATGGCTCAGTCGTAGTAGGAGGCAGCTGTGGCGGCCAAGAGCCAACGAATTGGTCTCACCTGGGCGATCTTCCTCTCGTTCTCGGCCGCGCTGGTCGTGCTCTTGCTCGCGCTGTTCATCGCGGTGCCGAACCAGGCCGAACAGTACCTGACCGACACGCTGTACGAGCGGGGCAAGGCGGTCGCGAAAGAGATCGAGCGCAAGGTGCTGGTGTCGCCGCGGCCGTACGACGAGGCGAGCTCGGCCGAGATCGATCAGATCGTCGGCGAAGAGCCGGCCATCAAGTTCGCCGGCGTCTTCTGGTGCGAGACCGTGTGCACGGCGGCGAACCGCGTCGCGAGCCGCCGAGGCGAAGAGCCCGAGCGCCTGAAGCAGCTCTTGAGCGAGTTCAACCAGAAGAGCTGGCCGCTCACGATGGAGCTCTCGACCGGCAACGAGCTGCTCATCTCTGACCGCGTCACGCGCCTGGGCACGCCGGGCGCGGGCTTCGTGCTCATCTCGCTCGACCGCGGGCGCATCGTGCAGGCGCTCACCGACCTGCGCCGCACGCTGATGGTCGCGCTGCTCGCGGGCACGGGCCTGTTCCTGGTGCTCGTCTTTCTGCTGTCGCGGCTGCTCATCGTTCGCCCGCTGATCGAGATGATGAACACGGCCGCGAAGCTCAGCGAGGCCGACCTGACGGTGCGCGTCGAGCGCGGCGCCACGCGAGAGCTCGACCAGCTCGCCGAGGCGCTGAACACCATCGGCCTCGGCCTGCGCGAGACGTTGGGGCGCGTGCGGGGCGTGAGCGAAGGGGTCGCGCAGGTCATCGATCAGATCTCGCGCACCGCCGCGACCACGACGTCGGGCGCGTCGACGGTGCTGACGCGTGTCGAAGAGACCTCGAGCTCGATGGTCGAGATGCTCGCGAGCTTGAAGGGCATCGCCGAGAACGTCGAGGTGCTGTTTCAGAGCGCCGAAGAGTCGTCGTCGTCGGTCATGCAGATGGCGGCGACGAACGACGAGGTCGCCGAGAACGTGACGGCGATGGCGGCGAGCGTCGAAGAGAACACGACGCAGATCGAGCAGATGACGATCGCCATCAAAGAGGTGAACCAGAGCGTCGAAGAGCTGCTCAAGACGACCGAGGGCACCAGCAACGCGATGAGCGAGATGGACGTCGCGATCAGCCAGGTCGAGACGAACGCGTACGAGACGGCCCGCCTGTCGGAGCAGGTGTCGAAAGACGCCGAGTCGGGTGGCGACTCGCTGCTCAAGACGCTGCACGGCATCGACAAGATCAAAGAGAGCTCGGCGCAGGCGCTGCAGGTCATCGAGCACCTCGGCCGGCGCATCGCCGAGATCGGCAACATCGTCAGCGTCATCGACGACGTGGCCGAGCAGACGAACCTGCTCGCGCTGAACGCGGCGATCATCGCGGCGCAGGCGGGCGAGCACGGCAAGGGCTTCGCGGTCGTCGCCGAAGAGATCAAAGACCTCGCCGAGCGCACGGGCACGTCGACGCGTGAGATCGGCGACCTGATTCGCGCCGTGCAGCAAGAGTCGCGCAACGCGGTCGCTGCCATGAACCAGGGCGTGCGCAACGTCGACGAGGGCGTGGCGCTCGGCAAAGAAGCCGAAAACCAGCTGAAGAAGATTCAAGACTCGGCGAACAAGTCGACGCTGATGGTCAAGGCGATCGCGCGCGCGACGGTCGAGCAGGCGCGCGGCAGCAAAGAGGTGACGGGGTCGATCGTGCGCGTGGCCGAGGCGGTCGAACAGATCAGCCGCGCGACGAACGAGCAGGCGCGCGGCGCTGATGCCGTCATGAAGACGGTCGAGAAGATGAAGATGCTCGCGACGCACGTGCAGCGCTCGGTGCAAGAGCAGGCGCACGGCAGCAAGCAGCTCACGCGGTCGATCGAGAACATCAACGAGATGGCGGCGCACCTGAACCGCGCGCAGCGCGAGCAGTCGCGCGGCAGCGAGCAGGTGCTGAAGGCGATCGAGACCATCAAGACGGTCAGCGAGGCACAGACCAAGAGCGTGAAGTCGCTCGAAGAAGCGATCGAGACGCTGCGCAGCCAGGCCGACGTGCTGCGCGGCGAAGTGCGCCGGTTTCGCGTGTAGTTCGAGGCCGGTGCCCGGCGCGCGGCGGTTCATGACCCGCGCGACCTCGGGGCGCGGGGCCTCGGGCCTGGTGCGCCGGCGCCGTTGCGTACGGCCGCGACTCGGGACGCGCGCCTGGGCCTTGGGAGCGCTTCGGCGACTGCGTCCCGTCGGCGCGCTGGCCAACGCGGGTGCGGCGTTCATCCTCTCGCCCGGTCGCCCTCATGGGCCCCGGTGACCCGGGTGTGTCCCACGTCGCGACCTCTGCACCAATTTTGGTGCTTTGCCGTCGATGCCCGACACACCCCAAACTCTGCGTGGCGATTCGCCTCGAGACTCCATGCGACGCCATGACGCGGTACTGTTTCGACCGTGTCTGCCGACGCCGTACTCGTCATCGACCCGTCTTCGAACGCGGTGAGCGCGACGCTGCCGCCGATCGTCGCGGCCGGCGCCCGGGTGCATCGGGTGACCTCGATGACCGAGGCGCTCGACGCGGCGCGCTCGTTCAGCCACGCGATGATGATCGCCGACGTCGCGGCCGCCCCGCCGAAGCCCGAGCGCGTGTCCGAAGCCGCGCGCCACGCGGGCTCGGTGCCGCTCGTGCTGCTCGGCCAGGCCGAGGTGCCGAGCCCGCAGCTCGAGGCGTGGTCGAACCTCGGCGCGACCGACCTCGTGATGCGGCCGCTCAAGCTCGCCGACGTGCAGCTGCGGCTCGGCGCGGCGAAGAGCGCAGCGCCGGCCGAAGGCTCGAAGCGCCCGCGCCGCGTGCTGCTCGCGAGCGACGACGCCCTCGACCTGCACCGCCTCGATGCCGTGCTGCAGCTCAACGGCTTCTACGTGCTGCCCGTCGATCTGACGATGCGGTCGCTCGAGCTCAATGAGACGTTCGACGTGCTCGTCGTCTCGGCGCGTTCGCCGGCGGCGCCGCTGCTCCACCAGCTGCGGCACAAGCGGGGCCTCGAGACCGTGCCGGCGGTGGTGCTGAGCGCGGGCGCTCCGCTCGCTGCCGAGCCGCACCTGCACGTGTGCCTGCACGTGAACGCGCCGGCCGACGACGTGGTGCGCGCGGTGAGCGGTGATCGCCGCGTGCACCCGCAGCTTCGCGTGCACCAGCGCGTGCCGTTCTTTTCGGTCGTCGAGTTTCGCGAGGCGGGCAACGCGGCGGGCCGCTGGCTCGCGGGGTTCAGCTCGAACCTGTCGCCCGGCGGCGTGTTCGTGCGGTCGCTCGCGATGCAGCGCGTGGGGTCGGCGCTCGAGCTGCGCATGCACGTCGCCGAAGGTCACGAGGTGCTCGAGGGCAGCGGCGTCGTCGCCTGGGCGAACGCGTGGGGCACGCGCGGCGGCTTTCACTTCTCGGTGGGCATGGGCCTCCAGTTCCTCGGCATGAACCCGAAGTCGCTGATGCGCATTCGCGCGATCTGCTCTGGCGAGTGAGCGACCGCTACCTGGCGATCGTCAAGAAGTGGGCGACCTCTTTGAGCAGGTGCTCGTCGGTGCCCTTCTTGATGTAGCCGAGCGCGCCGCACGACCTCGCCTTGTCTTTCAGCTCGGTCTCGGCCGCCTCTGAGAACAGCACCACGCGCCGGCGCAGCAGCTCGGTCTGCTCGAGAATCACGGTCACGGCGTCGCCCTGAATCGCAGGCATGTTGAGGTCGACCAGCGCGAGATCGAACTTGGTGCGGCGCACGAGCCCCGGCACCGTGAGCGGGTTGTCGGCGGTGACGACCTGATGCCCGGCCTCGCTGAGCACCAGCTTCACCAGGTTCAGCACCAGCGGGCTGTCGTCGACGACCAGGATGTTGGCCACGGGCCCGCCCGACTTAGCACAGCTGCGCTAGCCTTTCGGCTGCATCGATGGGGCAGACCTTCGGCCGCTACATTCTCGAGAAGAGCCTCGCGGTCGGCGGCATGGGCGAGGTGTTTCTCGCTCGGCAGACGGGCCCCAACGGCTTCGATCGCTCCTGTGTCGTGAAGACGATGCACGCGCGACACGCGAGCGACCCCGAGCTGGTCGAGCTGTTCCTCGAAGAGGCGCGGCTGACCGCGCGGCTGAACCACCCGCACGTCACACAGGTGTACGACTTCGGTCGGCAAGACGGCTCGTTCTTCATCGCGATGGAGCGCGTCGACGGCCCCTCGCTGCACACCGTCATCAAGTCGTTCGCGTCGCGCGGCCGGCAGCTGCCGCTCGGGCCGGTGCTGCGCATCGTGAGCCAGGCGGCGCAGGCGCTCGACTACGTGCACCGCGTGAAGGGCGAGGGGGGCGCCCCGCTCGATCTCGTTCACCGTGACATCAGCCCCGGCAACCTGCTGCTGTCGCGTGACGGCCTCGTGAAGCTGATCGACTTCGGCATCGCGAAGGCGCGCACCACGCAGCTGCAGACGCGCATGGGGCAGATTCGCGGCAAGCTCGCGTACATGTCGCCCGAGCAGATGTTGGGGGTGCCGCTCGACGGCCGCACCGACATCTACTCGCTGGGGCTGGTGCTGTTCGAGCTCTTGACCGGCCGCCGCGCGAACCCCGGCCGCAGCGAGGTCGAAATTCTGGCGTCGGTGAAGGCGGGCCTGCCGGCGGTCGCCACGCTGCGCGACGACTGCCCGAAGGCGCTCTCGCAGCTGGTCGAGCGCGCGACGAAGCGTGATCGCGAGCAGCGGGTGGGCCGGGCCGCCGAGCTCGGCCAGGCGCTCGAGCAGCTGCTCGTCGCGCAGCGCCTGACGGTCGGCCCTACCGACCTCGCCGAGGTGGTCGAAGAGCTCGAGCGGCTGCCTGCCGAGGTGCCGGCGGCGACCTCGACGCGCCGGGCGGCCGGCGCCGCGACCACCATCGACGCGGCGGCTGCGACCGAGCCGAAGCGCGGCCGGCGAAGCCCCGCCGTGGTGCTCGCCGCCGTCGCGCTGCTGCTCGCGACGGTCGCGGCAGTGGGCAGGCCCTGGTGGCGCGGCACGCAGGTCGACGAGACGCCCTCGCCGGTGGCCGTGCAGCCCGCACCGGTCGAGCTGCCGAAGCCGCAGCGCCTCGCGCCCGCGGTCGTGATGACCGCCCCCGAGCTCGAGCCCGAGCCCGCGCCCGAGCGCGTGGCGGCGAAGCCGGTGCGGCAGAAGGGGCGGCCGGCGAAGGTGGCTCCGGTGGTGCTGCCCGGCGACGACGAGCCGATCGCCGACCCGGGGCCCGAGCTGCCGGCGGCGGTCGCGACGGCCGGGTCGGTGGCGGTCTCGAGCGAGCCGCCGACCGAGCTGTTCGTCGACGGCGTACACCGGGGCACGACGCCGTTGACCCTCGAGCTGCAGCCGGGCGCTCACCGCCTCGAGCTCAAAGAAGAGCGGCTCGGGCTCTCGTGGTCGCGCACGGTCGACGTCTCGGCGGGCGGGCGCGAGACGCTCAGCTGGAAGCCGGCGCGCGGGCAGCTCGACGTTCGCCCCGTGCCGCCACACGTCGAGCTGCAGATCTCGGTCGACGGCGTCGCGGTCGGCCCGACGCCCATCTCGGCGTTCAGCGTGTGGGAAGGTCAGCGCAGGGTGAGCGCCCACAACGCCGAGACCGGCTGGCACGCCGAGAAGAGCGTCGAGGTGCGGCCCGGCGCCCGCGTGCAGCTCAAGGTGAACGACGGCAGCGGCATCGAGGTCAGCGCAGCACGATGAAGGTGATGAGCGCGACGACGGCCGCGGCTCCGGCGACGGCGAAGGCGATGTTGCCGGCGAGCGAGCGGGTCTGCGCCTCGGCCCGCAGCGCATCGCGCGCCGACGGCTCGGCGACGCGCGCGGCGCTGAACAGCGAGCTCGCGCTGACGGCGAGGCCGAGGCCCACACCGCTCGCGACGACCGCGAGGCCGAGCGAGACGATGGGCACGACGGGCACCCGGCTGCTGGCGGCCGGCTCGTTCTTCGGCGTGAGCGCGACGGCCGTCGGGGCATCGGCAGGCTTCGGCCTGAGCCCGTCGAACAGCGCCTGAACCCTCGGTGAGACCTGCAGCGGCAGCAGCGCGCGGGGCTGCAGCTCGAGGGCCGAGCGCCACGCGGCCTTTGCGCCCTCGGCGTCGGGCACGTTCGCGAGCACGATGCCCTGGTGCAGCCAGACGGCGACGTGCTCGGCGTCGGTCTGCGCGACCCGGTCGGCGATGGCGAGCTCGCGCAGCGCAGCGTCCCACTCGGCGTCGTTGTAGTGCACCACGGCGCGGCCGACCGCCGCCTCACACGGAGTGATCGCTGCCAGCAGCACCGCCACGAGACCGCCCATTGGTGTGAGGTGTGAGTGTAGCCGCGAACCGCGCACCGCATTAGAGGGACACCGTGCCTGCGCCAGCCGCTGAGAAGCCCACGTTCACTCCCCGCCAGCTCGGCGTGGTCGGGCTCATCGCGTCGGTGCAGTTCGTCAACATTCTCGACTTCGTGATGGTGATGCCGCTGGGGCGCGACTTCGCGCTCGCGCTCGACTTCTCTGAGGCGCACATCGGCTACATCGCGGGCGCGTACACGGCGTCGGCGTGTGTGGCGGGGCTCATCGGCGCGCGCTTTCTCGACCGGCTCGATCGCAAGACGGCGCTGTGCCTCGCCATGATCGGGCTCGCCACCGGCACGGCGATCGGCGGGCTCGCGGTCGGCTTCGAGACGCTGGTCGCGGCGCGGCTGGTGGCGGGCGCGTTCGGCGGGCCGGCGACGGCCATCGCCATCGCGATCGTGAGCGACGTCGTGCCGGCGCAGCTGCGCGGCCGTGCGCTCGGCCTGGTGATGGGGGCGTTTTCGATCGCGTCGGTGCTCGGCGTGCCGGCGGGGCTGTGGGTGGGTGAGCAGGCGGGGTGGCGCGCTCCGTTCTTCGCGGTCGGGGCGCTGGGGCTCGTGGTGACGCTGGTCGCGTTTCTGCTGCTGCCGGCGATGCGCGGTCACCTCGAGCGAAAGGTCGAGCACCCGGTGACGACGTTCGAGCTGGTGTCGCGGCCGATCGTCTTCGTCACGTACGGCATGACGGCGCTGACGATGATGGCGGGGTTCGTTCTCATTCCCAACATCTCGGGGTACCTGCAGATGAACCTCGACTACCCGCGCGGCCACATCGACCAGCTGTACCTGTTCGGAGGGCTCGCGAGCGTGGTGTCGATGCAGGCGGCGGGGTGGCTGGTCGACCGCTTCGGCTCGTTTCGCACCAGCATCGGTGGCACTGCGATCGTGGTGAGCGTGATGTGGGCGGGCTTCTTCGAGGTGCCGCCGCTGGTGTCACCGCTGGTGATGTTCATCGGCTTCATGACGGGCATGGCGCTGCGCAACGTGTCGTACTCGACGCTGAACACGAAGGTGCCCGAGCCCGAGGTTCGGGCGCGCTACCAGAGCCTGTCGTCGGCAGTGCAGCACGGGGCGTCGGCGTTCGCGGCGTTCGTGTCTGCGCAGCTGCTCGGCCGGGTGCCGCGGGTGCCTCAAGTGCCGGGCAAGAGCGAGTACCTGCTCGAGGGCATGCACCGGGTGGCGGGGCTGGCGATGGCGCTCACCCTGCTGATTCCCCTGCTGTTGTGGTGGCTCGAGGGGCAGCTCCAGCGGCGCGGTGATGGCTTGATGCCCAAGCCTGTCGTGCGCTAGGCCCGAAGCATGACCGGTCTTCGTCTCGCTGCCCTCTGCGCGCTCGCGCTGCTCCCCACCATTGCGTACGCGCAGGAAGACGACATGCCCGCGCCCGAGATTGCGGGGCCGAAGTCGGCGGCCGAGCCGGCGGTCGGTGACAAGCGCAGGCCTGCCGGCGACCGCAAGGCGATCACGCCCGAGCAGCGCGCCGAGGCGATCAAGGCCGAAGAGGCGCGGCTGAAGGCCGAGGCCGAGGCGCGGGCGAAGGCCGAAGCCGAAGAGCGTGCGCGCGCGGCCGCCGAGAAGAAGGCGAACGAAGAGGCCGAGGCGGCGGCGAAGGCGAAGGCGAAGGCTGACGCCGAGGCGAAGGCGAAGGCCGAGGCCGACGCGAAGGCGAAGGCTGACGCCGAGGCGAAGGCGAAAAAAGACGCGGAAGACGCGAAAGAGAAGGCGAAAAAAGACGCCGAAGACAAGAAGCGGCTCGCGGCCGAAGAGAAGGC
>JAEUJP010000552.1 GCA_016793725.1 Myxococcaceae bacterium
GCACGTCGCGCACCTCGATGTGGCCGTCGTGGGCCGCCACGGCCCGGTACGCGATGCGCAGGCCGAAGCCCAGGCCCTTCGGGTCGGTCGAGGTGCGGGAGTCGGGCTCGCGCAGGCGCCGCAAGAGCTCGGGTGAGAGGCCGCCACACTCGTCTTCGACCTCGATGCACACGCGATCAGCCTGCGATGCAGCGCGAATGGTGAGCGTGCCGCCCGCGCGGGTGAACTTGAGCCCGTTCTGCACGAGGTTCGCGATGGCCGAGATCAACATGTGGCCGTCGCCCGAGACCTCGAGGCCCGCCTCGACCGAGGTCTTCACCGCGACCTCGTTCGCTTCGGCCTGTGCGGTCAGCGTCACCACGACACCTTCGATGAGGAAGTCGAGCCGCAGCTGCTCGGTCTCGGGGGGCGTCTCTGACCTGAGCCGCACCTCGGTCAGCGAGCGGTCGATGAGGTCGCGCATGCGCTGCAGGCTCCGGTCGAGCACGCCGCCGGTCTTGCCGCTCACGCCGACGACACCCCGCCTGATGATGCTGAGGGCCGCCATCGCTCCGGCGAGCGTGTTGCGCAGCTCGTGCGCGAGGCCGCCCAGGCGGTCGAGCTCGCGCCGCGAGACCCCCTCGTCGCGCTCGTGCTCGAACTCGGCGACCGCCTGGCCGATGGCGTCGTCGAGGCAGCGGTTGAACAGGTTGAACTCCGAAGGCCCGAAGACGAACCCCTTCGAGGTCGCCAGCGTCGTCACCGTGTCGCAGATGCTGCCGTAGATGTGCACGAGCTGGGTCAACGAGAAGCCGCGGCGCTGCAGATGGCGGCCGTGCACCCCGGCGCCCTCACCCTGCAGCGTGGGCGGCGAAGGCACCAGCGCGCGCGCCGGCCGGTGCTCGACCTCGGCCTCTTCTGCCCGCCGCATCGAGACGATCAGCTGGTCGTAGAACAACGGCACCCCGACTTCTTCGCCCTCAGAGGCGCCGAGCCCCGGCGTCTGTCGTCGCACCACAATCTCACGGCTGCGCTCGAGCACCTCTGTGCGGTTCGCTTCGAGAAACTCGTGGAGCTTCATGCGCAGCAACGTAATGGCGCACCCACGGCCGCGCCCTGCGCAACACGCCATGGCACCCATTCAGGGCTCGAAAAAGCCGACGAGGGTTACCAAACCGACGCGAGCACGCCTCACGTGGCGGCGATCTTCGGCAGCCGAGCCACGAAGCGGGCACCCTGGCCGGGCGCGCTCACCAGCTCGAGGGTGCCACCGTGGCCCTCGACGATGCGGCGCGAGATGTACAACCCCAGGCCGAGGCCGCCCGCGTTGGGTGATGCGCCCGCGCGCTCGTAGCGGTCGAAGACGACGGCCTGCTTGTCGGGCGCGATGCCCGGCCCGTGGTCGACCACGTCGATGCGAACGCGCTCACCGTCGGCCGCCACCTTCACCTCGAGCGGCGAGCCGGGCGCGTACTTGACCGCGTTCGTGAGCAGGTTCATCAACACCTGCGACACGCGGCGCCTGTCCCACCGGGCCGTCAGGGTGCGGTCGACGTCGAGCGTGAGCGGCATCTCGGCGTACTCCAGCTGCAGGGCCATGCGCTGGGTGGTGTCGTCGATGAGCGCTGCGACGTCGAGGTCTTCGACCACGAGCTCGAAGCGCCCGGTCTGCACGCGCGAGACGTCGAGCAGGTCTTCGATGAGGTCTTCGAGGGTCGTGGTCTGCCGCAGCGACTTGTCGATGGCGTCGACCAGCTTCGGGAGCTCGTTGTTGACCAGTGTGCGCCGCGAGAGCTGCAGCTGGAGCTTCAGCCCGGTGAGCGGCGTCTTGAGCTCGTGCGAGGCGATCGAGAGAAACTCGTCCCGGGCGCGTAGCGCGTGCTCGAGCTCTCGGGTGCGCTCGCGCACGCGCGTCTCGAGCAGCTCGTTGGCGGCGCGCAGCGCCTCTTCGGCGCGCTTGCGCTCGGTGAGGTCGCGCGTCACCTTCGTGAAGCCGAGCACCCCGCCCTCGGGGTCGTCGACGCGGGTGATGACGACGTTCGCCCAGAACTGCGTGCCGTCTTTGCGAACGCGCCAGCCCTCGTCTTCGACGCGCCCGGTGGCGAGGGCGGTCTCGAGCTCACGCTCGGTCTTGCCCGACACCTGGTCGACCTCGGGGTAGAAGACCGAGAAGTGTCGGCCGAGAATCTCTTGCTCGGTGTAGCCCTTGAGACGGTGGGCCCCCTCGTTCCAGCTCGCGACGTGGCCTGACGGGTCGAGCATGAAGATGGCGTAGTCTTTCACGCCGCTGACCATGAGCCGGGCGCGGCGCTCGGCGCGCTCGAGCTCGAGCTCCGAGCGCCGGCGCTCGGTGAGGTCGCGTGTCACCTTCGCGAAGCCGATGTGGTTGCCTCGCGCGTCGGTCACGCGCGTCAGCACCACGTTCGCCCAGAAGCGTGAGCCGTCTCTTCGCACGCGCCAGCCCTCGGCCTCGAAGCGGCCCTCGGTGCGGGCGACGTCGAGCTCGGTCTGGGGCAGCTGTGCGGCGACGTCTTCGGGCGTGAAGAAGCGCGCGTAGCTCTGGCCGATGATCTCTGGGGCCTCGTACCCCTTGAGCCGGCGGGCCCCCTCGTTCCAGCTCGTCACCACGCCGCTCGGGTCGAGCATGTAGATGGCGTAGTCCTTCACGCTCTCGACCATCAGCCGGAAGCGGTCGTCCACCCCACACCCTTAGCGCTTTCGCCGATGCGGGTCTGTCGGGAGCCTCGGCTGGCCCCGAGCGTCACCCGATCGTAACGGTCAGCGCCGCCCGAGGAAGTGCCGCCGCGACAGCGCCTCGAGCCCCCGCCGCGCCTCGCGCACCTCGACCGCGACCTCCGAATCGGGCCCGCGGTCTTCGTACTGCCGCGCCTTCGAAAGGGGCGAGCCCGGCCCCGGCACCAACGCGTCGATGCGCCCGCGCAGCGCCTTCAGCTCGTTCACCAGCACCACCGCTTCGTCCAAGCCGACTTCGCCGTCTTCGAGCGCGCGCCCCAACATGCACACGAAGCGCGAGCAGCCCTTCGGCCGATCTGCATACACGGAGCACTCGGTGTTCGCCTTGAGCGCCGGGCACGGCTGGCGAATGACGCCGCCGAGCTGCGGGTGACGCTTCTGCTCGTCGTCGGTGAGCGCGACGTGCGTGAACAGCGTGCCATCGCAGCACAGACCACACTTGAGGCAGAGCTGGCCGAGCGCCACGCGGGCGATGTTAAGCACGGCTCGCGGTGCGAATCTCGTCATGGAACATCAACGGCCTGCGTGCGGCCGTTCGCAAGGGCTTCACCACCTGGCTCGACGCGACCCGCCCCGACATCGTCTCGGTGCAAGAGATTCGGGCGCACCCGCACCAGCTCGAAGCCGAGGTCTCGAAGCTGAAGCCGCGGCACGTCGAGCTCACGCCGGCGCGGCGGCTCGGCTACTCGGGCCTCGGGCTCTTCGCGCACCGCAGGCCGTCTGAGGTGTACACGAGCCTGGGCGTTCGGCGCTTCGACGTCGAGGGCCGCTTTCAGCTCGCCCGGTTCGGCCGGCTGTGGGTGTGCAACGTGTACGTGCCGAGCGGCAACGGCGTCGACCGAGACCTGTCGCGCACGCCGTACAAGCTGGCGTTCTTGCGCACGCTGAAGGCGCGCCTCGAGAGTCTACGGGCCGCGAAGGAGCGGGTGCTGGTGATGGGCGATTTCAACATCGCGCACGAAGAGATAGACCTCGCCCGCCCGCGCGAGAACCGCGACAACAGCGGCTTTCTACCGAAGGAGCGCGCAGCGCTGAGGTCGTGGTTCGACGCGGGCTGGGTCGACACGTTTCGCGAGGTGCACGGCCCCGTGCCCGGCCACTACTCGTGGTGGAGCACCCGCTCGGGCGTGCGCGAGCGCAACATCGGCTGGCGCATCGACCTGGTGCTCGCGACGCCGCAGGCGATGAGGCTCGTGCGCGACGCGTACATCGAGCGGCACATCTATGGCTCAGACCACTGCCCCGTCGGCGTCAGGCTGAGAGCCTGAGCTCCGACGCCTGACGAAGACATCGGCGTGGCGCTGAATGCCTGACGCACGTCGAGCGCGGCGCCGCTCGCACCTTCACGCGACAGCCGAATGCCCTTCTTCACCGTCATCAGCGCCGCGTCACGCTGCGGCCCGTGCACGAGGTGCGGGGGCAGGTTGCCGCCCGGGTCGTTGTGCAGCGTGTAGGTCACGTGCGTCTTGCCCTCGCGGGGCTCGAACACCCACGCACCCTTGAGCTTCGAGCACCGCACGAAGCCCGCCGGCAGCGGCGGCGCCTTCTCGGGCGAGCTGAAGAAGTCGACGCGGCACGAGCCGTCGGCCTTCAGGTCGCGCTTGATGGTGAACGCGATGTCGCGCGTGGCGACCGGAGCCGGCGTCGCGATGATGTCGTAGGCCACGCGCACGTCGCCTCTGTCTTCGATGAGCCGGCGGTCTTTGAGCTGGTCGTGGTCTTTGCTGACCGACCCCCACTCGAAGACGCCGTCGCACAGCGCGCGCACCGAGACGTCGGTGTCGGTGGTGACGCGGTACTCGTAGAACTTGCTGTCGCCGGGGTCGCGGGCTTCGACGGTGAAGCCGTCTTTGCGAGCCACTTCTTTCCAGCCGGGGTCGGCGGCGAGCACCACAAATGCGATTGAAAAAATCATCGCACAACCAATAAAGCCGAGGCCCTCGCGACTTCAGCGGGGTCTGGAGCGGTAACACGTTCGCGACACTACTTCGTCTGCGGTAGCGCGTTGACGACCAACCAGAAGAGGTTGAGCGCCCTCACCGCTTCAACGAACTCGACGAAGCCGATGGGCTTGCGCACGTACGCGTTCGCGCCCAGATCGTAGCTGCGGAGGACGTCCTCCTGTTCGGCCGACGAGGTGAGCATGACGACGGGCAGACGCTTGGTCCGCGAGTCGGCACGCACTGCGTTGAGGACACCGAGGCCGTCTACCTTCGGCAGGTTCAAGTCGAGCAACGCCAGCGCCGGGAGATC
>JAEUJP010000602.1 GCA_016793725.1 Myxococcaceae bacterium
GGCCGGGCACAGCGCTCGCTCGAACCACCGCGTCGTCGGCCGCGCGATGTCGACCAGCAGGGCCATCGGGTCTCTGACCTGCTCGACCCCGTCGAGCAGCGACAGCGCGCTGCCGCGCGGCAGCCGCTCGAACACCTGCGCCGCGGCGCGCCGCGCGACGTCGTCGTCGCGCACGGTCATGAGCAGCGTCGGCGCCCCCACGCGCGCGGTGGGGCCCTTGGCTTGCGCGGGCTGCGTGTCGAACGCCACCACCGCTTTCACCGTGGCCGGCGCGAGCGCCGCGGCGACCAGCGCGGCCACAGAGCCCCGGCCCAGGCCCAAGAGGCCGAGCTTCAGCCCCCGGCACTGTGGCGTGCCGAGCGCCCACCGCGTCGCCGCGATGAGCAGCCGGCCGTGAAGCAAAGGCGAGCGGCACCACGCGCCGAGCCCTTCGCACGCGGCCACGGTCGCGAACGATGCCTGGTGAAGGCACCACGCGAGCCCGAGGTTGCGAGGCCGCAGCGCCGCCGACCCGTCGTCGGCGATGATGACGACGCCGCGAGGCGCGTCGGGCACCGAGAGCTCGACGGTCACGGGCGGCCGCAGCGGTGAGAGCTCGAGCTCGTGGCGCACCGTCAGCATTGCGAGCAGCGACGTGCGCATGTTCAGCCCGCGATCGCGGCCATGACGTGAACGGGGCGCTCGACCACTCGACGCTCGAGCCGGCGGCGGCAGGCCCACGCGAGGGCGAGCCGCAGCAGCGGGCTCGGGTTCGCGCGTGCCGTCTTCCACCCGTAGCGGGGGGCGTCGGTCGCACTCAGGTCGTGGTCGTTCATCTGCGGCCGCTGCCTACGCAAGTGGGGTGCCACCCCGGCTTCGGGGCAACCCCCGCCGTCGCCGCGCAGGCCTTGCGCTCAGGCGCGCAGCCGGCGCCGCCTGCGCAGCGCGCGATCGACGCTGAGGCGGCCGGGCCCGTGCGCCACCACCATCACGAGCGCGCCGACGAGCCCGAGGTGCGCGAGCCCCACCGCGCGCCCCAGCTCGAGCTCGAGGCTCGGCGACGCGATCAGCAGCGCCAGCACCAGATGGCCGATGGTCAGCGCCGCGAACAGCCGCGCGCGCCAACCGACCACCAGCGCCGCGCCGGCCAGCAGCTGAAACCCCACCGCGACGGGCAGCAGCGCCCGCGCGTCGAAGAGGGCCTCTTGCAGCGAGGCCAGGGCCACGCTCCACTCGGCCAGCGTGCTGACCGCGCTGCCCACGAACACGAGGCCCAGAAACACGCGGCCGGTCGCGAACAGCCCGGCCTGCCGCGAGCTGCGCCGGTCACGGCCCGCCTGGGCGCGCTCGACCGCCTCTTCGCGAGCGATGCGCGCGTACTGCAGGTCTTCGACGCCGGGCCTCACGAAAGAGCCGCGCTGCAGGGCACGTGCCTTGCTGCCCGACGCCGCGTACCCGAAGGAGGTGCACCTTCAAGACCCTGCTGCAAGACCTGCGCGGCCACCCGCGCAACCCCCGCGCCGAGGCGCTCTTCGAGGCCATCGTCGGCCTCATCGCCCTCTCGGGGGGCCTCACGCTCGCCTTCTCACCCGACGGCTCGGCCGCGAAGCTGCCCCTCTCGCTCCTCGCCGGCACCGGCTTCTCGAGCTACCTCGTGCCCGGCCTGCTGCTCGCGTTCGCCGTCGGCGGGCTGAACCTCTTCGCCGCCACCCAGACCCTGCGCAGGCGCCCCTCGTCGAGCCTCGTCTCGCTCGCCGCCGGCGGCTCGAGCGCGGTCTTCGTGCTCGTCGAGCTGCTGCTGACGCACGCGTTTCACCCCCTGCAGCCCGTGATGTTCGGCCTGGGCCTCGTCATCATGCGGCTGTCGCTGCCGAGCCCCCGGTGACGAAAGCCTCGCGCCCGCGCACCACCCGCTGACCGATGCGCGGCCCCCGCGTCTCGGTCACCACCGTGCACTGGCTCTCGTGGCCGCCCTGCTCGAAGTAGATGACCACCCAGTCGTGCGTGCGGCCCAGCCGGTGCGCCCGCGGCGTGTTCGAGTACATCGCGGTGAACGTGAACCCGCTCGCCTCGGCGTGCAGCACCGGCAGCCACGCGGAGTGATCGGGGTTCATGCGCACCGGCGAGATGAGCGGCAGCTCGCCCCGCTCGGCCTTCGCGCGGTAGTCGGCGTCGACGGCCAGCAGGGTCTCGACCGGGGGCAGCGGCGGCCGGGCCTCGGCGGTCGCGGCCGTCTTCGCGCTTCGAAAGGCGCGCCGCATCGAGTGCTGCAGCATGCCCGCCACCGCCTCGCGCACCAGCGCCACCCGTCGCTCGCCGAAGCCCGGCACCCGCTCGAGGCTGCCGTCGTTGGCCGCGACCTCGAGCTCTTCCAGCGTGTCGATGCCCAGCCGCACGTGGGCGTTGCGGGCGAGCGTCGGGCCCATGCCCGGCACGCTGAGAAAGAGGTCTTCGGGCGACACCCGGCCCTCGAGGCGCTCCAGCATGCGCAGCCGCCCCGTGCCCAACAGCTCTTGCAGCGCCGACGCAACTCCTTCGCCTACCCCGAGCGCCCGCTCGAGCCCCGACCGCCCCTCGGCCGCCGCGACCGGCGCCAGCGGCACCGCCCCCCTCACCTTCGCCGCCGCAGCGCGCCACGCACCGACGCGATACGGGTTTGCCCGCTGAGCCTCGAGCAGGTTCGCCAGCCGCTCACACGTCGCCGCAACCGTTGCGTTGTCCATACCTCGCCCTCGAAGCAAGAACCGGGCACGCCCGCTGCACCTGGGGTCGACACCATGGCCACCAAAGCCCAGCTGTTCCGTTACGAGACCGAGCGCAGCCACCCGAAGCAGGCGCCTCGCACGCCGCGCCCCCCGAAGCGCCGCTCGACCCCCGACGGAGGCGCACGCAACGTGTCGCTGCGCGCCGGCAAGAAGGCCGCCGTGGCGACCGAGGCCTCTCTCTCGGGGCGCCCCTCGCGCAAGTCGAGCCGCCCGAGCGCGCACCACGGCAAGAACAGCACCGTGCTCGAGTACGCAGCCCGCCTGCGGAGCATGTCGCCGACCGCCCGCCACGCAAAGCGGGGCGCGCTGTGACGGTCGAGACGTTCGTGCGAGAGCTCCCCGGCGCGCTCGACCGCGAGCACGCGCTCTTGCCCGTGCTGCGCCGGCTCGGCGTGTGTGACGACGAGCTGCGCGTGCTCGAGGGCGACGCGCATCTCTTGCGCATTCTGGCCGAGGCCCACGAGGCCGACGCCCTCGAAGAAGTGCTGAGCTGGCACCGCGCACGGCTCGCCCGCGTCGCGGGCCTGCCCCTCGGCAGGTAGCCGCAGCCAGGCGCGCCCACCGCCGCCTCAAGACCGGTGCGCGAGCAGCTCGACCAGGCGCGCTCCGAACGCGCGCGCCGCCGACGGCCCGTTCGCCGTGACGATGTCGTGGTCGCTCATCACCTCGGCAAACGAGAGCAGCGCTCCGGCGTGAGTCAGCGCCGTGCCCTCGGTGGGAAAGACGGTGGCCCGGCTGCCGGCCAGCACGCCCGCATTCGCGAGAATCACGGGCGCGATGCAGATGGCCCCCACCACCTTGCCGGCGTCGTGCGCCTCTCTCGCGAGCCTCAGCGCCCGGCGGTCGTCGAAGAACACCCGCGCCCCACCGCCGCCCACGAACACCACGGCGTCGAAGTCGCGTGCGCGCGCGCCGTCGAGCCCCAGCGTCGCGTGCGCCCGCCCCCCGAGCGCGCCGCGGCACGGCCCCGGCTCGGCGCTCGCGAGCGTGACCTGATGCCCGGCGCCCTGCAGCGCGGCCATCGGCTCGAACAGCTCCTCGTCGCGAAAGTTCTGCGGCGCGATCACCATCAACGCATTCATGCGCGGGCGCGGGCTGCAAACGCCCCGCCAGCGCGCGTACGCCGAGGCTTCGCCGTCGAGCAGCTCCGCAGCTCACCTGGCCAGCCCACCCCTCGTGCAAGAAGTGCGTCGCGCCTCGAGGCGGCCAGGCACCTGCGACCGGCACACACGTTGCTCACCTGGGGGTCATGCAACCCCGACACGACAAGACCTTTCGCTACGACACGAGCCTCGAGTGGCAGAGCCGGCGCCGCGCCACCGCCATGCTCGAAGCCGCACCACCGCTCGCGCTCGCGCCACCTCGCGACTTCGGAGGCGAGCCCGGCCGCTGGGCCCCCGAGCAGCTGCTGCTGTCAGCGGTCGAGTCGTGCACGCTGTTCACCTTTCTCGCCGAGGCCGCACGCCAGAACCTCGAGCTCGTCTCGTGGGGGAGCTCGGCCGAGGGCACCGTCACGCGCGACCGCGACGGCCGCTTCTCGTTCACGAGCGTCGTCGTTCGCCCCGTCGTCGAGGTGAAGACCGACGACGACGCCCTCACGGCGCGCGCCCTGCTTCAGACCGTCGGCCGCCACTGCTTCATCGGCAACTCGCTGAAGGCCGAGCCCCGCATCGAGGGTCGCGTGGTGGTCGGGGGTTTCGCTCGAGAGCCCGCGACACCCGAGCCGGCCGTCGAAGGCCCCAGCTCCTGACGCTCACTGCGCCAGGGCCCGCAGGTTGCCCAGGCGTGAGCCGACCTCGACGGGCACGTTCGCCACCCCCGCGAACGTGTGGCGGTAGAGCGTCTGGTCGGCGAGGCGATCGACGCAGCGCACCGCCAGCCGCGAGTGCGCGTTCTCGTGAACGCACGCCTCGAGGTACAGCTCGTCGAGCTGCCACAGCTCGGGGTCGAGCGCCGCCACCGACGCCACCGCCAACAGGTACAGCGCCTCGCCGCGCCACTTCGCCGCGGGCTCGAGCGCCAGCGCACGATTGAGGTACCCCGCCGCCCGCTGCAGCTCGACCAGATGCTCGTCGTCGGGCGCCACCGAGCGCGACGCCGGCGACGCCTCGACGAGCGCCTTGGCCCGCGCGAAGAGCGCACCGGCCGGCTGGCTCGCCGCCGAAAACCGCTCGCCCTTCCACGCCGTCGCCTGCTTCACCCACGCCGCCGCCTGCAGCCGCGCGTACGGGGGCAGGTTCGCGCCGTTCTTCACCCGCTCGAGCAAGGTCAACACGAGCTGTGGGTCGTCCTTCGTGCGCACCGCCACGCCGACCGCCGCGCGCAGGGCCAGCGCCTGGTCGTAGGCCTCGAGCAGATTCTGCGGCGGCTTCGCGAGCTGCACGTGCCACAGCTCCAGCGCCGCGTCGACCTGGTGCGCCGCGGCGAAGAACGACGCCCGCTCGGCCAAGGTCAGCTCGAGCCGCTCGGCCGTCACGCCGAGCTCGGCCGCCGACGGGCCCGTCGAGCGCGTGTGACACGC
>JAEUJP010000626.1 GCA_016793725.1 Myxococcaceae bacterium
CGCCTTCTACGACGAGCAGCTCGGCAGAGAGAAAGACGTCACGGTGAAGTCGGGCGGCACGGCGGGCGCGCGCACGCTCACCATCACGAGCCGCCGCAAGGGTGATCTGTGGACGAAAGCGGTCGTGAAGGAAGGTGAGCTCGAGACGGTCGTCGACGTGACGCGGGTGCTGGTGGGCGACGCGGTCGACGTGAGCGGCACGGGCACCCCCCTCGTGCAGTTCGTGCTGGGCCGCAGCAGAGAGGTCGAGAAGGCGGTCGAGCAGGCGAACGACCCGCTCAAGCGCTGAGCTCGACGCCCACCGCGCACAGTCGAGCTCAAGGCGGGGCTACCCGCGAAACGGGTTGCTCATCAGAATCGTCTCGCCCCGGTCGGCGCCGACCGAGACACAGACGACGGGCACGCCGCTGATCTCTTCGACGCGGCGCACGTAGCGCAGGGCGGCCTCGGGCAGATCGTCGAGGGTGCGCGCGCCCGAGAGCTTGGTGCCCCAGCCGGGGAGCTCTTCGTAGACGGGCTTCACGCGCGAGAGATCGTCGAGGTCGAGGGGGAACTCGGTGATGTTCTGGCCGTCGAGCTCGTAGGCGGTGCAGATGCGCAGCGCCTCGAGCCCCGAGAGCACGTCGAGCTTCGTGAGCGCGATGCCCCACAGCCCGTTCACGCGGGCCGCGTAGCGCAGCACGACGGTGTCGAGCCACCCGCAGCGACGGGGGCGCCCGGTGGTGGCGCCGAACTCGTCGCCGATCTTGCGCAGCCGCTCGCCCAGCTCGTTGTCGAGCTCGGTGGGAAACGGGCCGCCGCCGACGCGCGTGGTGTAGGCCTTGCTGATGCCCATCACACGATCGATCGCCGTTGGGCCGAGGCCCGAGCCCACCGCCGCGTTGCCGGCCACACAGTTCGAGCTCGTGACGTAGGGGTACGTGCCGTGATCGACGTCGAGCAGCGTGCCCTGCGCGCCCTCGAACAGCACGCGCGAGCCCTTGCGCACCTGCTCGTGGAGGAAGACGGAGGCGTCGCCGACGAACTCTTTCAGGCGCGCGCCGAACGCGGCGTACTCGCCGACGATGGTGCCCTCGTCGAGATCGGGGTCTTCGACCTTGGCGGCCTTGGCGAGCCGGGTGAGCTCGTCGCGCACGCCGGCCAGCGCTTCACGAACGCGCCGGCGCAGCTTCTCGGCGTCGAGCAGATCGCGCACCCGAATGCCGACGCGCGCGACCTTGTGCTCGTAGGCCGGCCCGATGCCGCGGCCGGTCGTGCCGATGGCGGCGCCGCCACGCGCCTTCTCGCGCAAGAGGTCGAGCTGCTTGTGCCAGGGGAAGATGACGTGGGCGCCGGCCGAGATGAGCAGCTGCCCCGCATCGGCGAGGAAGCCGCGCGCCCGCAGCGCGTCGATCTCTTTCAGCAGCACACCCGGGTCGATGACGACGCCGTTGCCGATCACGCACGTCTTGCCGGCGTGCAGAATGCCCGAGGGTATGAGGTGCAGCACGGTCTTCTGACCGCCGACGACGAGCGTGTGCCCCGCATTGTTGCCGCCCTGAAACCGGACCACGACCTGCGCGTGCTCGGTGAGGAGGTCGACGACTTTTCCTTTTCCCTCGTCGCCCCACTGGGCGCCGATCACGACGACGTTCGGCATGGCCCACGACTCATAGCAGCCCACCTTCGGGATGGCAGCGATAGACGTAGCCGCACTTCAGCGCTCTGCACCGCGCCGAGGGTTGGGCTTGCCAGCGCCCGTCGATCTGTGCCGTCACCAGCGCGTGCGCCTGCGCAGCGAGCCAGGCCGAATCGACCGCCGCCCCATCGGGCAAGAGCTCGGGCGATGGGTCTGGCTCGCGCAAGAACGAGATGCCCGCCCGAACGGGCACGTCGCCGAGCATCGCGCGCGCCGCCAGCACGTAGCAGCCGAGCTGAAAGCGGTAGGCGTCGAGGCCGTCTTTCGGTCGCAGTGAGCTCTTGTAGTCGACGATGGTGGCGCCCCCGCCGGGCTCGTGGAGCAAGAGGTCGATGGCGCCGCGCAGGTGCAGCGTGAAGCCCTGGTGCTCGAGCCGGAGCACGAAGGGCAGCTCGCGCTGAACGTTCGAGAGGCCGCGCGCGAACTCGGTCGCGAGAAAGCGGTCGACCCAGCTGCGCACCTCGAGATCTTCGGGCAGACCCAGGTCGCGCTCGAGGGCGGCGAGATCGTTGGGGCGCCCGTGCACCACGTGCTCGAGCAGCCGGTGGGCGTGGGTGCCGCGCTCACGAACGTCGGCGACGGCGGTGCCGGGCTCGAGCTCGAGCGGGCGCGGCTCGGTGGGGTACTCGGAAAGGCCGACGAGGTGCAGCAGCCGGTAGCGCGTGGGGCACAGCGCGAAGTCTTGCAGCTGGGTCACGGGCAGCAGCGCCGAGCGCGGCCGCGGCGCGGGGCGCCCTTCGAGCCGGCGGGCCGCAGCCAGTACGGCGGCGGCCGAGCCGGGCTTCGTCGCCCGCGCGAGCGGCGGCAGCGCGTCGTGCAGCATCAGCTGCCGTTCGTGCACGCCCGCGAAGCCGGCGCAGGCCTCGTCGAGGTCGGCCCATGCCGCGCCCTTCTTGGTGACGCCGAGCACGAGCAGATCTCGGGCGCGCGTCATGGCGACGTACCGCACGCGCTTGAAGTCGGCCTCTTCGCGGGCGCGGCGCTCGGCCTTCGCCTTCTCGAAGCGGGGCGCGGTGACGTCGCCGAGATCGGTGTCGAGGGGCTTCAGCGCGAGCCCGATGTCGCGCTCGTAGCGGGCGCGAACCCCGAAGGGGGCGAGCGACGCGAAGAGCTC
Source organism: Myxococcaceae bacterium (assembly GCA_016793725.1). GTDB lineage: Bacteria > Myxococcota > Myxococcia > Myxococcales > Myxococcaceae > Xiheicaenimonas > Xiheicaenimonas phototrophica. The sequence goes on from JAEUJP010000626.1 coordinate 2,793, forward strand.
GGGCAGCACGACGACCGGCCACTCGAGCCCCTTGGCCTGGTGAATGGTGCAGAGCGTGACGGCGTCGGCGTCGGCGTCGTCGACGATGTCGGCGTGGGCCTCGAGCGGGTTGGCCTCGGCGAGCTCGAACAGCTCGCGCGCGAACCCGCCGCAGTCGGCGGGGCCCTTCGAGTCTCGCCGGGCGGCGAGCTCGAGCAGCTTCTCGACGTTGGCGAGAATCTGCGGGCCGAACGCGGTGGCGGCCTGCGCTTCGCGGTAGCCCGTGGCGTCGAGCGCGGCGAGCAACATCGGGCGCAGTGCGAGGCGGTGTCGGTCGGCGCGCAGCCGGCGAACGAGCGCCTGGAAGGTGACGAAGCGGCGCCGCTCGAAGTCTGAGAAGCCCTCGGGAGGCTCAGCCGATGCGATCGCGTGCGCCGCATCGAGCGCCTCACCCGGCTTCGCGAGCCTGAGAAGACTCGAGTCGGTGAGGCCGACGAGCGGCGAGCGCAGGGCGATCGCGAGCGACGTGGCGTCGCTGCCGTCGGCGACGAGCGCCAGCAGTGCCGCGAGATCCATCACCTCTTGCGCGGCGTAGAACCCGCGGCCGCGCACGAGGCGGTGGGGCACCCCCTCGGCGTGCAGCGCCTGGCGGTACTCTTCGACGAACGTGAAGCGGCGAAAGAGCAGCGCGATCTGTCCTCCGCGCCACGTCTTCGCCTCGACGAGCTCGCGCACCCGGCGAGCCACTGCGCGGGCGTCGATGTAGCGCAGCTCTTCGGCGGCGGCCTTCTGGGGCGGGTTGACCCAGCGCTCGATCGCCGGTGCAGTGCCCTGTGCCGAGCGGTGCGCCGCGAGGTCGTCTTCGGCGGGCACGTACGAGACCTCGAAGCTGCGCGCGGTGGGCACCGGCACGTGCACGCCGTCTTGCAGCACGGGCGCGAGCACCTGCGTTCGAGGGTCTCGCATGAGCCGCGGCATCGCGTGATTGAAGAACGCCACGAGCGCGGGCGACGAGCGGCGGCTGGTCTTCAAGAAGGCGCGCGTGCCGCCCGAGGCGTCGATGGCGCGCGCGGCCTGCTCGACGACGCTGACGTCGGCGCCGCGAAACTCGTAGATGCTCTGCTTGCGGTCGCCGACGACGCACAGAAAGGCGGGCTCGAGCGGCAGGTCGAGCACCGAGCCCGAACCGACGAGCGACAGGCTGGTCGGGCGCGGCGCGCCGTCGCGGCGCTCGGCGAGCAGGTGCAGCAGCTCGAGCTGCAGGCGATTCGTGTCTTGCAGCTCGTCGACGAGCAGCGCCTGGAAGCGGCCCTGGGCGAGGCGGCGCGCGTTCGGGTCGTCGCGCAAGAGGTTGCGGGCCTCGATGAGCAGCGCGGTGAAGTCGAGTGCGTCGATGCGGCGAAGCGCGGCGTCGTAGGCCTCGGCGACCTCGCCCAAAAGGCGGCGGAAGGCGTGCTCGCGCGGCACGACGCGCACGCCGGCGACGGCGTCGGCGACGCTGGTGCCGTTCTCGCCACACAGGGCGCCGCGCAGCTTCGACACGACGCGGCTCGAGCCGAGCGCCTCGCGCATGCGGGCGAGCCGCTCGGGGGCGTTCTCGAGCGTGAAGCCCTCGAGCGCTCGAGCGACGGCGGCGGCGATCTCGCGCTTCTCGGGCTTCGGAGTCTTGGCGCTCTCGGCCTCGACGCGGCCGAGCTCGGCGCGGGCGTTCGAGAGGGCCGCGTCGAGGTGGGCGAGCGCCGCGCGCTCGTCGCCGAGGGTCAGCGCGCCGGCGGTCTGCCCTTCTTCACGAACGCGGCGCAAGACGCCGATGAGCGAAGCGCCGAGCCCGAACGGGCCGGCGAGGTTCCACTCGCGCGCGAGGGCCTCGAGGTGGGGGTCGCCACGCTCGAGCGCGGCCAGCACGACCCGATCGGTCGTGTCGGCCAGCAGATCGCGCGCGGCGAGCTCGTCGAGCAGCTCGAACGAAGGCGAGAAGCGCTGCCCCGGCGGGGCCTCGCGCAAGAGCTGCACGCACAGCGAGTGAAAGGTGCCGATGGGCGCGGCGCCGAGCGCGTCGCGAATCGCGCGCCAGTACGCGGCCGGCGGCATGGGCTTGCCGAGCGCCCCGAACGAGGCGGCCAGGTCGGGCTCGTCGCCGGCGCCGCGAGCCAGCGCGTCGACGCGCGTGTACAGGCGCTGCCGCATCTCGGCGGCCGCCTTGTCGGTGAACGTGAGGAGCCCGAGCGACTGAGGAGGTATCGCTCCGGCCTCTCGCGCGCCGCCCAGCAGGTGAAGAGAGAGCGTGATGAGGCTGTGCGTCTTGCCGGTGCCGGCGCCGGCCATGAGCGCGAGGTTTCGATCGAGGCGCAGCGGGTTGGGCGGAAGACCACCTTCGCGGTGAGCGGAGGTGTGCGGCGCCGGGTTCGAGCCGGGGTCGGATTTCACCAGGGGCTCAGGCTTCGGCGGCTCGGGGGGCGGTTGCTCCGGCAGCGCGCCCTTCGACTGCGCGTCCGCTTCGCGGCCGCTCCGCTCAGGGTGAACGGAGTCGAAGAGGCCCAGCTGGTTGCTCGCGACCTTCTTCTTCATCTGCCGAGCTCTTCTGGCAGCTTGCGCGACGAGATGCGGCACACCGCGCGGTACGCGCAGAACTGACAGTCTTGCGGCCGCGCCGAGACGTCGCCCCTGCGCAGCCGGCCGACCAGGCCCGCGACCGCGTTGGCGAGGTTCGGCTTGCCCTCGCGCTCGAGCCGCGCCCGCGTCAGCGCGTCGGTCGCGAGCAGCTCGTCGACCTTCACGCCTGCGTCGGCGGCGATCTCGGACAACTTCTTCTGCCCCTGCCGCGTCGAGACCAGCGCCGCGTCGACGCGGTCGCCGAGCCCGGCGGCCCGCACCGCGTACGCATAGACGGGCAGCTGCCAGTCGACCCGGAGCAGCCGGTCGACGTGCTCCTGCCGGCCCTCGACCTTCTTGTTCTTGTAGTCGACGACCGCGGCGCCGCCCGGGCCGACGTCGACGCGGTCGATCTTCCCCCCGAGCCAGCCGACCCCCGGCAGCTCGACCTTGAACTTGAGCTCGGCCTTCTCGGGCCGAAAGCCGTCGCCGTCGAACGGCCGCACGCGCTGGCTGCGCAAGAGCGCCGTCACCTCGCGCACGAGCCGCTGGCGCGCCAGCTTCCACAGCAGCGGGTGGCCCACCGGCGAGCGCCGCTCGTGAGCGCCCGCCGCCTCGTCGACGGCCAGCGTCACGACGTCTTCGAGGTTCTCGGGCAGCGCCTCACGAATGACGGGCAAGAGCAGCTCGAGCACGCGGTGCGTCAGCGTGCCCTTCGAGCGGCTGTCGAGGTCTTCACCCTGGGCGTCGAGCGGCGAGAGCCCGAGCACGTCGCGCAAGAAGCCGGCGTACGCGCAGTTGCCGAGCGCCGACAGGGCGCCGGGGTGCAGCGGCCGCTCTTCGCTCATCGCGAACGCGCCCCCGAGCAGTGTGGGGTCGACCGCGCCCGAGTGGGGGCCCGGCGCGGCGTTCTCGTCGGCGAAGAAGGTGAAGCGCTCGTGCTCGATGGCGGCCAGCGCCCGAGCGTCTGCCGCCCAGGGCGCGTCGGGGGCAGCGCCGTCGAGCAGCGCCCTCAGGCGGAGCTCGGCCTCGCTCGAGACCGCGTCGGCCTCGGGCACGACGCCGAGCGCGACGCGCTTCACCTCGAAGCCCGCTGCGGCGCGCGCGACCTCTTGCAAGAACGGCGAGGGGCTGAAGGCGCGGCCGAGCGCTTCGCCGCGGGCGTGCGAGAGCGTGAGCGTCTCGGTCGCCGAGCACGCCGCCAGATAGAAGAGGAGCCGGTCTTCGGCGAGGCGCAGCGGCAGCCGCTCGCCGCTCTCGCCGACGTTGAGGCGAAACAGCGGCGCCCGCGCGGCGCCGTTGAGCGCGCCCTTCTCGTCTTCGGCGAGCAGGCCGCCCGCCCCGGCGCGACCGGGGAAGCGGCCGTCGACGAGGCCGCCGATGAAGACGTGACGAAACGACCGGCCGTGGGCCTCGCGGGCGTCGAGCACGGCGACGGCTCCGGCGCGTGGGCCACGCACGAGCAGCTCGAGCTCGGCGGCCGCGTCGTTGAGCCAGGTGGCGAAGTCGCGGCGCGAGAGGCGCACGTCGTCGGCGCCGGCGACCGCGGCGCTCTCAGCGAGCAGTCGCTGCAGCGCCGTGAGCGCATCGGCGGCGGCGTGGTCGCGGGCGACGGCGTGCTCACCGGCGAGCGACCCCGGCGGCTCGATGCGGCGCAGGCCCTCGAAGAGCCCGACGCCGTTCAGCGCGGTGGCCCAGCCGCGCAGGTGGCCCGCGAGCGTGTTCTCGGCCCCGAGCGGAGCGAGCGCCGCCACGAGCCGGTCGACCTGCCGCGCGACGGCCCGCACCTCGTCTGAAGGCCCTTTCGGCCAGCCCTCGGCGTAGCGCGTGGCGAGCGCCTGCAGCCGAACGGCATAGGCACCGCGCCCACCTTCGGCCCCGAGCCGGTCGTCGCGCAGCGCGGCGGCGGCGAAGAAGAGGCCGGGCTCGACGTTGGGCTCCCAGAGCTTCGCGAGGTAGCGGCTCGAGAGCAGGCGGGCGACGGGCCCCGCGGGAAAGGCGTCTTCGGCGAGCATCGGCAGGCCGAGCGCGAGGTGGCCGGCCGGGGTGGCGCGCAGCGGCACGCCGACGCGCGCGCGGGCCGGCACCCCCTGCTCGGCGAGCGCTTCGACGACGAGCGCGGCGTCGGGGCCCGCGTCGCGAAAGATCACGGCGACGTCTTCTGGGGCGGCGCCCGCGTCGAGGCTGGAGCGCACGCGCCGCGCGAGCTCGCGCGCCTCTTCTCGCGGGGTGGCAGCGCTGAAGGCAGAGAGCGAGGGGAAGGGCTGGGCGGCGGCGTCGTCGGTGAAGAGCCGGAGCGCCGCGAACGGGCTCGAGGGCACGTCGCCTTTCAGGTCGACGCGAGAGCTCTCGTGACGCCGCTCGAGCGCGTCGTGCACCTCGTTCACGAGCGCGTCGATCGCGGGGTTGTCGGCGCGCGGCAGGTCGAGCGCGACGCCGGGGAAGGCCGCGTCGAGGGCATGGAGCAGCGCGAGGCGCGCGGGGCTGAGGTCGAGCACGCCGTGCAGCTCGACGCGATCGAACGCCTTCAGGGCATCGGGCACGCCGCGGCGCAGCACGGCGGTGGCGGCGGTGAGCTGGTCGGCGGGGTCGGCGAGCCGGGCGTCGGCCTTCTTCGCCTTGAAGCGGGCCCAGAGGCGGGCGAGCCAGGCGGCGCGGGCCGAGCGGGCGTCAGCGGCCGCGCGCTCGAGCTGGTCGGGGGTGGCGAGCTGGGCCTCGAGCTCGGCGAAGAGATCGACGGCGCCGCGGGCGAAGGCGACGTCTTTCGCCCAGGCGCCGAACGGGCCGGCCGGCAGCTCGCGCACGAGGCGTGCGACGAGCATTCGGGCGGCGAGGCGCGAGAGCGCCCGGTGCGTCTTGGGGGCGCAGGCGGTGACGAGCTGAGAGAGTGACCAGAAGCCGGTGGCGTCGACGAAGGCCTCGCGCCGCGACGCCTCGAGCAGCGCGTGCTCGACGCGCCCGGCATCGGGGAAGACTCGCAGGGTCAGGGGGGCCACGACCTCTCTCATCTACCTCAGGGGTCTGACGTCGATACACTGCTCCACATGCGCACCGTTCAGTTCTTCTCCGAGGGGCTCCCCATCGCTGCCACGCTGCGCACCGGCCCGACGGGCGGGTCGGCGCGGCGGCCGGCGATCATCTGCGCGCAGGGCTTCAGCCTCACCCGCGACGTGTTCATGCCGCAGTTCGCGGAAGCCTTCGTGAAGGCCGGCTACGTCACCCTGAACCTCGACTATCGCGGCTTCGGCGAGTCGGGCGGCGAGCCGCGCTGCCGGCTGCTCCCCCTCGAGCAGGCGCGAGACCTGGGCAACGCCATCACGTGGCTGCAGCAGCAGCCCGAGGTCGACCCCGAGCGCATCGGGCTGTTCGGCATCAGCCTCGGCGCGAGCGTGGCGCTGCAGACGGCGGGCACCGACGTGCGCGTGCGGGCGGTCGTCTGCTGCGCGGGCCCGGGAGATCTCGAGCGCGTGTGGTCGGCGTTTCCCGACTTCGCCCGCTTTCGCGCGAAGGTCGACGCCGCGAAGCGCGAGTTCGTGAACACCGGCAAGGTGACGTACGTGAGCGTGCCGCGCATCTTGAGCGCCGACCCCGACACCTGCGCGCTGCTGGTGCGCGATCAGCCGAAGCACCCGACGTGGCGCCTCGAGATCACCTTCGAGTCGCTCGCCGACCTCTTCGCGTTCAAGCCCGAGAACGTGGCGCAGAACGCGCGCGCGTCGCTGTTCATCTACCCGGCCGAAGACGCGCTCATCGCGAAGGGCGAGGTGGTCAGCATGTACGCGAAGGCGCGCGAGCCGAAGCAGCTCGTCGCGCTCGAAGGCATGAAGCACCACGAGGTCTACGGCGACGGGCGCGCGTTCGAGCCCGTGCTCGACGCCTCACTCGACTTCTTCGCGAAGCGGCTCTGAGCAGCTCAGGCGCCGGCGCACCAGTACGAGTGGAAGCCGAGGGGTATGCGCTGGGGCAGGTGCACGACAGCGACGGGCCCGGCGGCGAGATCTTTCGCGTTCAGCACGAAGCACGCCGACGCCCTGTCGGCCGCGTTCGTACCGAAGGTCACCAGCCAGCCGTCGTCTTCGTCGGTCGCGCCCGGCCGCGGCGCGAACGAGGCCTCGCCGACGTACCAGCCGCGCGGTGACTCCCACTTCGTCTTCGCGCCGCTCGACAGGTCGTACTTCACGAGCCCGTCGAACATCAGCTCGCTGCGCGGCGACAGGCGCGGGTTGTAGCTGTAGCGGAGCTTCGTGCCCTGCCTCAGCTCGTTCGTCTTGGGGAACTCGGTGGGCAGATCGTCGAGCTGGCGCTCTTTCAAGGCGCCGGTCTTCAGGTTCATGCGCCACTCGTAGAGCTCGGGTACGAGCTCGATGTTGTCGAGGCGCGCGATGCCCTCACGATCGCTGCGCTTCTGCGGAATCGGGTCGCGCACGCGGCAGCCGACCAGCACGATCTCGTCGCCCGACTCGTACGCGTTGATCGAGTGGTACATGTAGCAGGGCTCGGCCTCGAACCAGCGCACGTCGGCCGCCCCACCCCGCCGCGGCAGCACGCCGAAGCGCGAGGGCGTCGCGCGGTCGAACCCGATGCGGAACTTGCCGAGGGCGAGCTTCTCTCGATCCCACCCGAGCGGAAAGTCCATCAGCACCGAGTGGTTTTCGGTGATCGCCATGTCGTGAAGAATGTGCGGCGTCGGAATCGGCACGGGCTCGTACTTCACGAGCGTGCCCTCGGCGTCGACGACGCCGTAGCGAAGGTACGGCTCGCGAACGATCGAGAAGTCGAAGAACACGAGCTCGTTCGTGCGCGGGTCGACCTTGGGGTGCGCCGAGAAGCCGCCCTTCAGCGCGCCGCCGAACTTCTGCGGGCCGACGGTCGACAGGTCTTTCGTCGAGAGCTGCATCGGGGTGCCCGACAGCCACCACAGCGCGAGCAGCTGACCGCGGTGAAACACGAGGTCGGTGTTCGCCGTGTCTTTGATCGGCCCGCCGGGCAGCACCATGCGCTCGTCGGTCATGGGCTCGAGAATGCCCGACCACAGCGCCTTGCCGGCTTCGCGCTCGTGCTTGAAGGCCTTCGTCTCGACCCACCGGTTCATGTAGCGGGCACCGCCGTCGGCGAACCGAATGCCGTGCACCATGCCGTCGCCGTCGAACCAGTGGTACCGGCCCTTCGGAGCGAACTTCGGGTTACCCGAGTTGCGCACGTACAGCCCGTCGAGCGCCTTGGGCAGCTCGCCGGTGACCTTCAACCCGGCGACGTCGAGTTCATGCGTCACCGGCTCGTGCTCGGCTTCGAGGTAAGCGCTCATGACCCGCGAACGTAGGCTACAAACCGTCGCATGCGCGACGTGTACATCGCCGGGGCCTTCACCACCCGGTTCCAGCGAAGCCCCGAGGTGACACATCAACACCTGGCGAAAGAAGCGCTCGAGGGCGCGCTGCGCGATGCGGGCCTCGACGGCGGCGCCATCGACGGTACGTGGTTCGGCAGCTGCGCGCTGCACGCGTTCGGCCAGGCGAACATTCGTGGGCAGGCGACGCTGTTTCCGCTCGTGCACGCAGGGCAGCTGAACCCCACCGCGCCGATCGTGAACGTCGAGGCCGGGTGCGCGACCGGCGCCGTGGCGCTCCACGGGGCGTTCGCGGCCATCGCGAGCGGCGCTGCCGACGTCGCGCTCGCCATCGGCGTCGAGAAGCTGTTCATGCCGCAGACGCCGCAGAAGATGATCGAGCTCTTCGAGCAGGGCATCGATCAGCTGCAGCCGGCGGGGTGGCGGGCGCTGTACGAGAAGCTGGCGGCAGACGCGGGCACGACGTTCGAGCCGAACCCGGCGCGCATCACGATTCTCGACATCGCGGCGCTCGAGGCCCGCCTCGCGGGCACGCCGAAGCAGCGCCTCGCCGAGGTCGCGGCGCAGAACCACCAGAACGGCGCGAAGAACCCGAACGCGCTGATGCAGAAGCCGCTGACGGCCGAGCAGGTGCTCTCCGACAAGGTGGTGCTCGAGCCGTTCACGCGCTCGATGTGCTCGCCGATCGCCGACGGCGCGGCGGCCGTGCTGCTCACCTCGAAGAAGACGGCCGTGCAGCTCGCCGCGATGGGCCTCGCGAACGGCGCCCGGTGGAGCCCCACCGAGCCCCCGGTGGCGGTGCACGCCGCGAAGCGAGCGCAGCTGAACCCGAGAGAGATCGAGCTGGCCGAGCTGCACGACGCGACGGCGTACGCGCAGGTGGCGACCCAGGCCGCGCTGAGCCTCGGCCACGCGCGCGTCAACGAGAGCGGTGGCCTCATCGCCCGCGGCCACCCGCTGGCCGCCACGGGGCTCGCGCAGATCGCCGAGCTGACGAGCCGGCTGAAGTCGGGCAGCGCACGAGCCGCGCTCGCGCACAACGCCGGGGGCATGATCGGGCTCGACGAAGCCACGTGCGCGATCAGCGTCTTGAGGGCCGTTTAGCGAAGCCGCGGAGACATGAAGTTCGTGCGACAGCCTTTGGCCGGTCGTGTCGGGCACGATGCCGGCGGCAGGGGCAAAGCCCGTCGACGGGTTCGTGGCCTTCGACGCCGACGGCGACGGGAAGGTCGACGTCACCTTGAGCGTGAACGACGGTAAGCAGTCGATTCACGACCGCCGAACCGGCACACACACCGTCGACCGAAACGGCGACGGCAAGATCGACATGATCTGGTCGAGGCGAGGCGGTGAGTTCGACCGCAACTTCGACGGCAAGGTCGACGTGTCGAGCATCTACTCGCCGACCGGCAAGGTGCAGCAGGCCCTCGTCGATGAAGACCTCGACGGCACCTTCGACCGCAAGAGTGAACCCGAGTAGTCGCGCGAGGCCTGAGAGAGAGAGAGTCGGCGGGCAGAAGCTCTACGACGACCCGCTCGCGCTTTCGAAGCGAGGCTCGGCGCCGACCTGCCCCTTCGAGGGCTGCACCAACGCGATCACCTCGTCGACCGACCACGCGTCGTCGGGGTGCGCGCCGTACTTGAGCGCGAGCACGGTGCCCTGCGCGTCGAGCAGAAAGTCGGCCGGGAGCCCGGTCATGCCCCCTTCGCCCGCGAGCGGGTTGTGCTTGACGGTGAGCGAGCCCTTGATGGCTGCCCACAGCGCGCGCGGGTGAAACATCGCGACGGCGCTGCGCTCGACGCCGAACTGCCGGTACCAGTGCTTCTCGGCGTCGGGCACCGTCGCGAACGGCAGGTCGCCCTGGTACGGCCGCATCGCCTCGGCGCTCGAGTGAACGAACGCGACGGTCTTCACGCCCGCGGCCTCGAGCCGCCCCTGCTCACGCGCAAACTGGCGCAGGTGCAGGTTGCAGATGGGGCAGCCGGCAAAGCGACGAAACTGCAGGTGAACCACGCCGCTCGACGGCAGCGCCAGGCGGCCGTGAGCGAGGGTGTCGACCTGGAAGGGGGCGACGATGGAACCGGGCTTCAGCTTCGAGGTCGTGGCGGAGTCGGACATGCCGGCTCAGGTCCCGGGCCTGGCGAGCATTACACGTGTAATCTCGAGGGGGCTCGAGACCTCGGCCTGACGAGATGTTGATTCGCACCGTTTCCCGTTTGATGCGCCCGACGGCGCGCAGGGCGCTGCCTCGGGCCGAATGGCTCGGAGAGCTGGTGCGGGCTCACCGCCACACGCTGATTCACCAGGCGATGGAAGAGGGCCTCGACGTCGAAGACGCGCTCGACGCGATTCAAGACGCGGCCGCGACGTTCATCACGCGCAGCATGTGGCTCGGGCTCGAGTCGAGGCCCGAGGAGGCCGTCGCGCTCCTGCACACGCTGACCCGAAACCACGCGCGCAACGCGCGGCGCCGTCGTCATCGCCGCGACGCCCCGCTCGAGGCCGCTCACGAGCCCGAAGACGTGTCGTTGGAGGCGCTCGAGGCTGAGCTGGAGCACGCGCGCCAGCACGTCGTGCTCACCGGCTGTCTCTCGACGCTGCGGGGCGCCCAGCGCGCCGTCGTCGTGGCGCGGCTGTTCGAAGGTGAGCGGGGCGCCGAGGTGGCCCGCTCGCTCGGGCTCACGCCGGGCAACCTCGCAGTGGTGCTGCACCGGGCGAAGCGCCGGCTGAAGCTGTGCGTGTCGCGCTCCGTAGCCCGACATGGGTGACCTGGTTCTGCAACCGCGGTTGCGAAAAACAGAACACCCGGGCTGTGACCAGGCTCACCCGACCGCGTATCGAAGCGCATGCGCACCCTCACCGCGATGTGTCTGGCGATGTTGGCCTGTGGAGCTCCCCTCGACCCCGGCTCGGCCACGGCCGGCGGCTCGGCGACGGCGGGTGGCTCGGCGACGGCGGGTGGCGCGGCGACGGCGGGTGGCTCGGCGACGGCGGGTGGCAGGGCGACGGCGGGTGGCTCGGCGACGGCGGGTGGCTCGGCCACGGCGGGTGGCTCGGCGGGGTGCACGACGGCGAGCGGGCGAGTCGGCTGGTATGCAGACCTCTCGACCCGTTTCCACGGTGTGAACGGGCGCGTGACGGTGACCGACGGCTGCACGCTGACGGTCACGGCGTTCAACTACGACGGTCAGGGCATCGACGTGCGGCTGGTCGTGGCGCCTGGCGCGGCGTCGTTCTCGCAGGGCACCGAGGTCGGCCCTCAGCTGTACCGGCCGCAGCAGGCCTGGTCGAACGAGACGCTGATCGTGCCGCTGCCGGCGGGCCTCTCGCCCGACACGTTCGACAAGGTGTCGGTGTGGTGCGTCACGGCCTCGGTCGACTTCGGGAGCGGGAGCTTTCGCGCTCCCTGAGGCGGTCACTCGAAGTTGAGCGCCCGCTCGAAGTCGGCCTTGTTCGAAGCCCCCGCCATCGCGGTCTCGAGCGTGATCTCGTTCGAGCGGTAGAGCTCGGTGAGGTGCTGATCGAACGACTGCATGCCGTACGTGCTGCGCGACTTCTCGATCACGTCTTTGAGGGCGCCGGTGCGCGCAGGGTCGATGATGTACTCCTGCGTCGTCTTCGTCTGGGTCATGATCTCCATCGCGAGCGCCATGCCCTTGCCGGTCGCCTTCGGCAGCAGTCGCTGCGAGAGCGTGGCCTTCAGGCACTCGGCGAGCCGCAGGCGCACCTGGGCGTGCTCGTCGCCCGGGTAGAACGAGAGCAGCCGGCCGATGGTCTTGATGGCGTCGGTGGTGTGCACGGTCGCGAGCACGAGGTGGCCCGTCTCGGCGGCCTTGAGCGCGATGTCGACGGTCTCGTGGTCGCGCATCTCGCCGACGAGGATCACGTCGGGGTCTTGCCGCAGCGCCGCCCGCAGGGCGACGCTGAAGTCGGTGGTGTCGAGCCCGATCTCGCGCTGGCTGACCGAGGCGCGAATGTTCGCGTGCACGAACTCGATCGGGTCTTCGATGGTCAAGATGTGCACGGCCTCGGCGGCGTTGATGGCGTTGATCATGGCCGCGAGCGTGGTGGTCTTGCCCGAGCCGGTCGCGCCCGTGACGAGCACGAGCCCGCGGTCGTAGCCACAGATGGTCTTGACGATCGGCGGCAGGCCCAGGCTCTCGAGCGTCGGCACCGAGGTGGGGATCACGCGCAGCACCAGCGCCAGCGAGCCGCGCTGGCGGTAGATGTTCACGCGAAAGCGCGCGACGCCGTTGATGGCGTACGAGGTGTCGAGCTCTTGCAGGGTGTCGATGCCGCTCTGCAGGGCGACGTCGGTGATGCAGTTGATGGCGAGCTGGCGGGTGTGTGGTGCGCCGAGCTTCTCGCTCTTCACGGGCCGCAGCTGGCCGTTGACGCGAAACGTCGGCGGGTCACCGGGCCTGAAGTGTACGTCGCTGGCGCCCTGCTGCACTGCGTACGTCAGCACCTTGTTCATCGTCGCGAGGTCCATGCGCTGTGGCGGCATCGTGCCACAGCCTTGAGCTCAGTCGCCGCTGCTCTCGACGAACTCGGCGGTGTTCAGCGCCTTCAGCTGCACGCTCTGCACCGGGTAGGCGGCATGTACGTCGAGCAGCACCTTGTTGACCGCCTTGCGCGCCCACTGCGCGGTCGACCAATTGGTGGAGCTTCGGTCGAGCTCGCTGCACTCGAGGCTCAGCGGCAGGCCGTGGGCGACGCGGGTGTCTGCGCCGAGGCGGGCAGCGACGAGCTCGGCGACGACGTTCACCGGCGCGGGCGTGTCTTTGAAGCGCACCTCGAGGGCGGCCTTGGTGACGGCGGCGTTCAAGCCGAGCACGTGGTCCCACGACTGGAGCGGAAAGGGCAGCGAGCGCTCCCAGCGGCGAAAGCGGGCGACGCCCGTGAAGAAGTAGACGAACCACGCCGCGCTCACCCCGAAGAAAGGGTAGCCGATGGGGAAGCCGCCCTCGGGCGTCGCGGTCGAGAGCATGATGCCGACGAGCAGCAGGCACGCTGCGACCGTGAACTGACCGAGGTGGCGCAGCGAACGCTTGAAGTTGTGCTCCGAGATCTCGCTGGCAGAGAAGCGGCCCGCCCGCCCGGCCACGGCGGCCTTCTGCTCGTCGGCGAGCCGCTCGCCCTTCAGTCGCTCGGCCTCGGCGACGAGCGCGGCGCGTCGCTCGTTCGCGTCGTCGCTCATCGGCGGTCGACGCAGATGCCGTCGCCTGGCGAGCCGGCGTCGATGGGCTCGCAGGTGCCTGCGTCGAGCGGCGCGCACCGCGGGCAACTCGTCATGACGCAGCCCGCGTCGGTGTAGCTGTTCTGGATCGCGTCGACCGGCGCCGCGTTGTTCGGGTCGATGAAGGTCGGGCAGCCGCAGCTGATGATGGCCGGGCGCGTCGCCGTGCAGGGGTTCACGAGGGAGAACGTGTTGCAGAGCTTCGCGGTGGCGATCGCGGCCGTGTAGCTCGTCTCGAGCGTGGTGCAGCTTGCGGAGGCCGAGCCGCCGGCCGTGCTGCCGGTTCCACCTGCGGTGCCGCCCGTTCCACCTGCGGTGCCGCCCGTTCCACCTGCGGTGCCGCCGGTTCCACCTGCGGTGCCCATGCCGCCGGCCGTGGCCGAACCTCCCGACGTGCCCGAGCCGCCGCCGGTCGGGCCTGGCACCGTGCTGGCGCTGCACGCTGCGAGAATGAACGCCACCGCGATGCTCGAACGCATCCGCGCAGCATAGCCGCATGGCTCGCCGCGCTGCGGGCCCGCCGTCACCTTGCCCGGGCTCGGGGCCGTCGTCGGGGTGCAGGACTGTCGCAGTTCCAGGGCCTGCTGCCTGCGGGTCGACTCGTGCGCCACGTCGCGGGCAGACAGAGATGCGGCTGGGCTTCTCGACCGCTGCGCCGAGCTCCGTCGCTCCGTCGCTCGGTCGCCGCGAGCAGCGACGCGACGGCGTCGGGCCGGTTGCTTGTGCCGTACAGTCCCTGGCTCGCGCAGTGTCGGGCAGCTCCAAGTTTCGTGCGGTACATACTGAGCGCCAGGGCCCCTGTGTGAGGCTGCCTCGAGCAGAACCACAGATATGGGCCCGCCCGACGAGGTCGTTATCCGTGGTTCTGTCGAAGCGACCCACCTCCGTGCGCTGAGTATGTACCGCACGAAACTTGGAGCTGCCTCACACCGTCGCGCCCAAGCTCCGTGCACGGCTTCCACACCGCCAGTTGCCCACGAAACTGCACCGCGGAGCAGCCAGGCTCAGAGCAAGAAG
>JAEUJP010000634.1 GCA_016793725.1 Myxococcaceae bacterium
CGGCGGCTTTCCAAGCTCGCAGTACTCACCCGGAGGCGAACGTGGCCCAAGCCAGTCGAAAGCACCCCGTCCAGGCACTGATGGACAACCCGTGGCTGTTGCTCCTGCTCGGGATCTTGATCCCGTGGCTCTCGTACACCGCGTGGGGCTGGCTCGAGCTCATGCGACTGCCCAAGGCGCCGCTGCCATGAGCATCTCGTTCCCCGAGCAGGGTTGGTTCAAGGCCCCGAGCGCCGGCGAGCGGCTGTGGATCGGCCTCGCGATCGCCTGGTGCATCGTGCTGACGCTGGCGATGCCGTACTGGCACTTCAAGGGCAAGCAGAACTCCACCGGCGAGGCCTATCGCGTGACGCCGGCCGAGTTCTACCAGCGCGCGCAGAAGTTCATCGAGGCCTACAAGGTCGGCGAAGATCGCTACACCGCGATCGTGCAGCCGCCGCCCGGCACCGACGTCTACCTGACGGCGCGCATGTGGCGGTGGGACCCCGTGCTCAAGCTGAAGAAAGACCAGACGTACCGCCTGCACGTGGGCTCGATGGACCTGAACCACGGCTTCTCGCTGCAGCCGGTGAACATGAACTTCCAGGTCGTGCCCGGCTACGACCACGTGCTCACCCTCACCCCGACGCGCGCCGGCGAGTACTCGATCGTCTGCAACGAGTTCTGCGGCGTCGGCCACCACACCATGGCCGGCAAGATCATCGTGGAGGAATGACATGGCGACGACAGCGAACGGACTGGCAGTTCTCGAAGGTCAGGTCTCCGACGAAGAGAAGCCCGGCTTCAAGACCGGCAACCACGCGGGCCAGGTACGCACGTGCGACACCACCGGCCTGCCGGTGTGCCTCACCGCCCAGCGCTTCATCCGCCTGAACGCGGTGGCCGCGGTGGTCTTTCTGCTCGTCGGCGGCGTCGCGGCGCTGCTGCTCGCGCTCACGCGGTGGCCGACCGTGCACCTGCTCCCGGCCGACTGGTACTACCGGGTGCTCACCGCGCACGGGCTCAACATGCTGATCCTCTGGATCATCTTCATGGAGATCGCGATCCTCTACTTCGCGGGCACGACGCTTCTGAACTCGCGCCTCGCCTCCAAGGGCACCGCGTGGGTGGCGTTCGGCCTCATGGTCGCGGGCGCCCTCGCCATCAACGGCGCCGTCTGGTCGGGCAAGGCCGACGTAATGATGACCAGCTACGTGCCGCTGCAGGCCCACTGGTCGTTCTACCTGGGCATCATCCTCTTCGCCGTCGGCGCGCTGATCGCCGTCATCAACTTCCTCGCCACGCTCTACATCGCGAAGCGCGACAAGACGTACGCCGGCTCCGTGCCGCTCGTGGTCTTCGGCGCGACCGCCGCCGCGATCATCGCGGTGGTCACCCTGCTCCACGGCGCGGTCGTCATGATCCCCACGTTTCTCTGGTCGCTGGGCCTGACCGAGGCGCCCGACGCCGCCTGGTACCGACTCGTTTGGTGGGGCCTCGGGCACCAGTCGCAGCAGATCAACGTCTGCGCAATGGTCTCGGTCTGGTACCTGCTCGGCACGCTGACGGTCGGCGCGAAGCCCCTGAACCAGGCCGTGTGCCGCGGCGCCTTCGTCCTCTACATCCTCTTCATCAACCTCGCATCGGCTCACCACCTGCTCGTCGACCCCGGCGTCGGAGCGGGCTGGAAGATCTGGAACACCTCCTACGCGATGTACCTCGCCGTGCTCGCCTCGATGATCCACGGCTTCACCGTGCCGGCGTCGGTCGAGGTCGCGATGCGCAAGAAGGGCCACGACAAGGGTCTGTTCGGCTGGCTCTTCGCCGCTCCGTGGAAGAACCCCGGCTTCTCGGCTTTCTTCCTCTCGCTCGTCATCTTCGGCTTCCTGGGCGGCATCACCGGCGTCACGCTCGGCACGCAGCAGATCAACATCATCGCCCACAACACGCTGCGCATCCCCGGCCACTTCCACACCACGGTCGTCGGCGGCACCTCGCTCGCGTTCATGGGCCTCGCCTATTACGTCGTCCCGCTCATCTTCCAGAAGGAGTACCCCGCGAAGGCGCTCGCCCGCCTCCAGCCGTTCGTGTTCGCGGGTGGCATCACGCTGATGGCCATCGCGATGTCGTTCGCGGGCAGCTACGGCGTGCCGCGCCGCCACTGGGACATCAACTTCACCGGCGCGCAGTTCGCGGCGGGGTTCGACTCCACCGCCCACCTGATGATGGGGCTCGTCGGCATTGGCGGCACGATCGCCTTCACCGGCCTGCTCATCTTCCTGCTGCTCACCGTGGCCGCGGTGTTCTTCGGCCGCTCGAACGCCGGAAAGAAGATGGAGGCCTGGTAGCCATGAGCGAAGCCAACGAACCCAACGCAGCGGACGTCATCCAGTCGGAGCACGAGAAGGACGAGGGCTCGCACAAGACGCCGGGCACGCTGGTGCTCGCGCTCATCCTGCTCCTCTCGTTCGCCGTCTACTACTTCGCGAACTGGAAGGCGCTCGCCGACACCTGGCCCGTGCGCTGAGGGCCCATCGATGCACCGCCATCTCGCCGCCGTCGAGCGCTTCTTCGCGGGCTACGCCTTCCCCGCGCTCGCCCTCGGCGTACTGCTGCTCGTCGAGATCGCCACGGCGGCGCTCCTCTCCGTGCCGGCGTCCGCCGGCGCTGCCGGCGCCTTCGCCGAACAGTTCCGCGCCTGGTGCTTCGGAGCTGCCCCGCAGACCGGCGCCACCTACGCGCTCGCCGTCAGCTCGGTATTCTTCGAGCTCGTCGGCCTGATGGCCATCGTCGTCTGGTTCTGGCGGCGCCCGCTCGCCCAGGTGGCGCGCGACCGGCCGAAGGCCTTCGTGCCGATCTTGGGCGCCTCGACGGGCGTCACCGCGTGCCTCGCCGCCGCGCTGGTGCTGCTCGTCGCTGGCGCCCCCGTCCCGGTAAAGCCCGACGTCTTCCAGCCCCAGGCCCTGCGCATCTCGGTGCCTGCCCCCGACGTCTGGCTCGTCGATCACGAGGGCAGCAAGGTGCGGCTGTCGGAGCTCGAGGGGCGCGTCGTGGTGCTCACCGCCGTCTACGCAACCTGCGGGCTCGCCTGCCCGCGCATTCTGGGCCAGGCGAAGCGGGTCGTCGCGAAGCTGCCCGAGGCGAAGCGAAGGGACGTGATCGTGCTCGGCGTCACGCTCGACCCCGCACGCGACGACGTCGCCGAGCTCGCCCGCATGGCCGAGGCGCAGGGCGTGAAGGCGCCGCAGTTCCGCCTGCTGACCGGCCCTGTGCCCGCGGTGGAGACGGTGCTCGACCGCATGGAGGTGCGCCGCGTCCGCGACGAGACGACGGGGATCATCGATCACGCCAACGTCTTCCTCCTGGTCGATCGCGCGGGCCGCCTCGCGTACCGCTTCACCCTCGACGACCTGCAGGAGCGGTGGATGGGCGAAGCCCTCGAGCTGCTCGTCGACGAGCCGGCAGTGCCCGAGACCGCGATGCGGGAGTGACCGTGATGCACGACGGCTCGCGCGCCGCACGTCTACAGCCGGCGCCAGACCCGGGGCCGGCCAGCGGCCCGGCTGAAAGAGGCTATACGCCGGATCCCCGGCCCGAGCCGGCCGTGCGCTTTGACGGTGCGTTTCGCGCCGTCGAGGCCGTGCTGCTCAAGATCGAAGCCGCCAGCCGGCGCGCCCTGCCCGACGCGGTGAACCCCCTGCTCGACAGCGGCGCGGTCGCCAACGTGCTCCTGCTGATCGCGTGCGCCACCGGAGTGCTCCTGCTGTTCTGGTACTCGCCGTCGGTGCACCACGCGCATGCCTCCATGCGCGAGCTCGAGGCCAGCCTCCTCGGCCGCTTCGTGCGCGCCGCCCATCGCTACAGCTCCGACGCCTGCATCGCCTTCGTCGCCTGGCACGCGCTGAAGCTCACCGCTGCTCGCCGATTCGGCGGCGCCCGCTGGCTCGCGTGGGTGACGGGCCTCGCCGCCCTCACCCTGCTCTGGCTGATCGGCTGGCTCGGCTACTGGCTCGTGTGGGACGAGCCCGCGCGGCAGGTCGCGCTCGGCACCGCCCGCGTGCTCGACGTCCTGCCGATCTTCGCCGACCCGATCGCCCGCTCCTTCGTCGCCGACGGCACCATCAACTCGCTGCTCTTCTTCATCGTCTTCTTCGCGCACATGCTGATCCCCCTCGCGATGGGCATCGCGCTGTGGCTGCACATCGCCCGGCTCCAGCGCAGCGACTTTCTCACTCCCAGGAAGGTGACCCTCGCGCTCGCCGGCGCGACGGCGCTGCTCTCGATCGTGCTCCCTCCGCTCGCCGCCGCCCCGGCCCGCATGGCGAACGTGCCGGGCCGGCTGGCGGTCGACGCTTGGTACCTGACCCCGCTGTGGCTGACCGATCGGCTCGGCGGGGGGGCGCTCTGGGCGCTCTCGCTAGGCCTCTTCGGGCTCGCGCTGAGCGTGCCCTGGCTGCTCGCAAAGAAGAAGCCGAAGCCGGCCGACATCGTCACGTCACGCTGCAACGCCTGCAACAACTGCGTGACCGACTGCCCGTACGACGCCATCTCGCTGGTGCCGCGCACCGACGGCCGCAAGTTCGACACGCAGGCCCAGGTCGACCCGTCGCGGTGCGTCGGCTGCGGCATCTGCGCCGGCAGTTGCGCGAGCGGCGGCTCGGGCCTGCCCCACTTCGACATGCTCCGAGAGCGCGCGAGGCTCGAGCAGTGGATCGAGGAACAACCCGAAGGCCGGCGGCAGCACGTCGCCCTGATCTGCGACGACGCGGTCAGCCGTTCGCTCGACCTCGACCCGGGCACCGGAGCCTGCGCCAGCCTGCCCGGCTACCGCGTCATGCGCGTGCCGTGCGCCGGCTGGGTGAACGCCATCACGCTCGAGCGCGCGCTGCGACTGGGCGTCCCCGGGGTGCTCATCGTCGCCTGCTCCGGCTGCCGGTACCGCGAGGGGCCCACGTGGGCCGCCGAGCGCCTGGGCGGCCACCGCCCGCCGGAGCTGAGCGCCCGTGTGGATCGCTCGAGAGTGCGGCTCGTCACCGTCGACCGCGCGGCGCCCGCACGCCTGGTCGCCGAGGCCGCCGTCTTCCGCGAGGGCGGCGGGCCTCCACGGCGCCGCAAGCTCCCCATCGCCGCCGGTGCGTGCCTCGCGTGCGCCCTCGCCGCGACGGCGGTTTGGGGCGGCCAGGCGCTGCCGTACACGCCGCCGCAGCCCGACGGGCCCTCGCTCGTCATCTCATTCCGCCACGCCGGAAAGATCGAGGAGCGCTGCCGCCCCGTCTCGGACGAGGAGAACGCGAAGCGCCCGGTTCACATGCGCCGGCCGCAGGAGTGCAGCCGCGGCCGGCAGAGCGTGCGCGTGGAGCTCCAGATCGACGGGCGCGCCGCTTTCGCGAAGACGTTCGGCGCTTCCGGCCTGTGGGCCGACGGGCCGAGCGTCGGCCTCGAGCGCCTCCCGCTGCCTCCGGGCCGCCATCGCCTCACCGTGCGGCTCGATGACTCGGGCGAGGAGGGCGCGTGGGCCTTCACCGACGAGCGCGAGCTCGAGATCGGCCCGCGCGAGAGCGTGGCGGTCGTCTTCGGGCGGGAGAGTGGCTTCCAGTGGCACGAAGCGCCCTGAGCTTGATCCAGATCAGGGTTGGCCGGTTTCGCGGTGCTGGAAGCTCTCTCCTCGGCCGAACGAACAAGGGAGCTCCTCATGCGCCGCGCCGCTTTTCTCGTATTGCCGATCATGGTCCTCGGCTGCAACGCTCCGGGCCGCTCCGTGCCGAAGAGCTCCGGCTCGATCGCCGTCAGCAACGACGACGCGTTGCTGTACGTCGCCGACGGCGATCACGATCGCCTCACGGTGCTCCACGCCGACACCCTCGACGTGCTCCAGCACGTGACCGTGCCGAAGGGCCCCGAGCGGGTCGCGGTCGGACCCGACGGCGCCGTGTACGTCACCAGCCGGGGCGCCGGCAGCGTCACCCGCCTCTCACGCGACGGCACGCCGGAGCGCGAGCGGACGGTCGGGGCCGAGCCGGTGGGGCTCGCGCTCGACGCGCAAGGCCAGCGCCTCTACGTCGCGAACGCTTCCTCGGGCACGGTCAGCGTTCTCGACGCGCAGACGCTCGAGCCCCTGGACGAGCTCGACGTCGGCGGCAACCCTTGGGCCGTCGCGGTCGGAGCCGACGGCCAGCTGTGGGTGACCGACTTCCTCGCCGCGACGGTGAGCGAGGTTGCGCCGGGCAGCCGCCACGCCGTCCGCACCTTCGGGCTCACCCAGAGCAACGCCGGGGGCTGCCGCCAGGCCCTGCTGGCGCAACGGACTCCGGCCCAGGCCGCCGACGTCGCCGTGGCCCCCGACGGGTCGCGCCTCTACGTGGCGCACGTGCAGAGCCGCACGCAGGCTGGGGCCGGCTCGCTGGCGTTCGCCGTGGCGCCCGCGATCTCCACCGTCGATCTCGCCAGCGGTGAGACCCTGCAGGAGCCCGCGCCGCACGACTTCTTCGACGAGGCGCCGCCGGCGGACTTCCCCGCGACCGTGCTCGTCACCTCGACCGACGACGACCGGTGCAGCTTCAACGGCCGCGGCACCGGCATGGACGCGCCGTCGTCGGTGGTGCTCGACGCCTTCGGCGAGTGGCTGTTCGTCGCCGATCACAACTCGAACGCGATCGCCGTGCTCAGCGCGACGCGGCGCAACGACGACCGGTTCGAGGCTCCCGAGCGCGGGATCTACGGCGTCGTGCGCGTCGGGGCCCGCCCCACGGGCATCGCCCTCGCGGGCGACAACCACCGCGCCTGGGTGCACAACGCGCTCGACTACTCGGTGAGCCAGGTGGAGCTGAAGAACATGCGCCTCACGGTCACCCGCGAGAGCACCTTCGCTTCGAGCGCGCTGCCTGCCGACGTCGAGAACGGCCGCCGCATCTTCTACTCGGCCGTCGACCCGCGCGTGACCCGCCCCGAGCTCGGCGGCCTGTCGTGCTCGAGCTGCCACCCCGACGGGCGCACCGACGGCCTCCAGTGGCAGCTGAACCGGGGCTCGAGCTTCCTGCCGCAAGGCGAGGGGCTGAACACACCCGCTCTGTGGAACCTCGACCGCACCGCCCCGTACGCCTGGAGCGGCCGCCTCGCCGACCTGCCGTCGTTCACCACGCACATGGTCGGCCAGATGGGCGGCGACGGTCTCGACCGCTGGGAGCTGGAAGACGTGACGGCCTACCTGAAGACCCTGCGCCCACCGGCCACCCAGCGGCCCGTCGTCGCGGCCGAAGCCTCGGAGGGCGAGCAGCTGTTCGCAGCGCAGTGCAGCAGCTGCCACGCAGGCGCCCAGCTCACCGACGGCCGCACGCACTTGTCCGGCTCGGAGCTCATCGACACCCCGTCGCTCGCGGGCGTTGGCGGCACGGCCCCGTGGCTGCACGACGGCTCGGCGCGCACGCTCCGCGACGCGATTCGCCACCCGGGCGCCCCGCGATTGTCCTCTGCCGAAAGCGCCGCGGTGCAGGCGTGGCTCCTCAACCGGTGAGCCCCGGAGGACCGCGACCCGTCCGGGGGTGCGCCGATTGCGAGCTCCTGGTGAACGGCCGCTGCGTCTTCGAGCCGGAAGAGCTCGCCGCCGGCACCGTCATTTGCCCCGCAGGCGAGGTCGCGGCGACAGTCACGTTCGTGTGCACCGGCGTCGTCGAGGTGACGTCGCCTGGGGCCGGCCGCCCGGTGCTGCGCGGGCCGCGGACCCTGCTCGGCCTCGAGGCGCTCGAGCAGCTGCCCTCCCCGGTCGAGGTGCGCGCGATGACCGACGTCCGGCTCTGCGCGGCTCCCCTCGAGCGCGTCGAAGCCTGGTTGGGCCCGCCTTCCGGCGCCCGGCGGCTGTTCGAGCTCGCGACGAGAGAGCTCATGGAGCGGGCCGGCCAGACCAACTTCCGCGCGGGGCCTCCCGAGGTGCGTGTGGCCCGCCTGCTTCTCGCCCTGCCCCCCCACACGGGGCGCGGGCGCCACGCTGCCTGCTCGAAGGCGCGGGCGGCGGCCGTGACTGGCCTGACGCCGCGGGCGCTGTGGCGCGTGCTCCAGCGCCTCGCCCAGCGCGGCCTCGTCGACAGCGTGACCGGACTCCAGATCCGGGATCTGCGGGGGCTGACGGAACTCGTCAGCCGACCTCCTCGAACCTCGCAGTGAAGTGCCGGAGCGGCCGCGGCCCGTCGATGATGCGCAGCCCCTTGAGGTCACGCGCCCGCGCCGCGACGCGTTCGACCACCTCGATCACGAAGTCGACGTGACTCTGTGTGTACGTGCGGCGGGGGACCGCGAGGCGCACCAGCTCCATCGCCGCGGGGCGCTCCGAGCCGTCGGGCTGCAGGCCGAACATCACGGATCCGATCTCGCAGCTCCGCAGCCCGCCCTCGCGGTACAGCGCGATGCTGAGCGCCTGCCCCGGGTACTGCAGCGCCGGCACCTGCGGCAGCAGCGCGGCGGCGTCGAGGTACACCGCGTGCCCGCCGGTGGGCACCACGATCGGCACGCCCCGCTTCTCGAGCGCCTCGCCGAGGTACTCCACCGAGCGCGCGCGGTAGCGCAGATAGTCGTGCTGCACGACCTCCTGGAGCCCGACCGCGATGGCGTCAAGGTCGCGGCCCGCGAGCCCGCCGTACGTCGGGAAGCCCTCGGTGAGGATGAGCAGGTTCCTGCAACGCTCGGCCCACGCATCGTCGTTCAGGGCGAGCCAGCCCCCGATGTTCGCGAGCCCGTCCTTCTTCGCCGACATGGTCATGCCGTCGGCCAGGCTCGACATCTCGCGCACGATGGCGGTCACGGTCCGCGACTGCTGTCCGGGCTCGCGCTCGCGGATGAACCACGCGTTCTCCGCGAAGCGGCAGGCATCGAGGAAGAGCGGAATCCCGTGGCGGCTGCACACGGCGCGAACCGCCCGCAGATTCTCGAGGCTCACGGGCTGGCCCCCGCCGGAGTTGTTCGTGACGGTCACGAGCACCAGCGGAACCCTGTCGCGGCCCACCTCCCCGATCAGCCGCTCGAGCGCGCCGACGTCGAGGTTCCCCTTGAACGGGTGGCGCAGCGACGGCCTGCGCCCTTCGGCATATAGCAGGTCGACCCCCGTCGCGCCGCTCGCCTCGACGTTGGCGCGCGTGGTGTCGAACAGCGTGTTGCTCGGCACGACGCGACCAGCTCCACCCGCGACCGAGAACAGGATCTTCTCGGCCGCCCTGCCCTGGTGCGTCGGAATGACGTGCCGGTAGGGGAACAGCTCGCGGACCGCGCGCTCGAACCGGAAGTACGACGGCGACCCGGCATACGACTCGTCGCCGCGCTGCAGCGCCGCCCACTGCTCGGCGGACATCGCACCGGTTCCCGAGTCGGTGAGAAGGTCGATGAGCACGTCCTCGGACCGCAGCCGGAAGAGGTTCAAGCCGGCTGCTGCGAGTTGGGCCTCGCGCTCGTCTCGCGTGCTGAGGCGCAGCGGCTCGACGGACTTGATGCGGAACGGCTCGATGATCGTCCGGAACCCGCGCATGCGCTCAAGCAGTCGGTGACCCGAGACGGTTCACGCTCGGCTCCGCGCCGCTTCCAGCGCCGGAGCCTGAGCAGCTTCCGCGGCGCGAACCGCCGCCCGCCGCCCCGCGATGAGATGCCACAAGAGCACCGAGACCAGGCCCAGCATGAAGACGCCCAGCAGCGCGCTGCCTGCTTGCGGCCAGCTGTGCGTCATGAAGTTCGCGATCTTCTTGCTGCCGATCACCACCGGCATGAACGGCTGCACCTTCACAGGAGCGTCGGGAGACAGCTCGTGCCCGAAGCTCCACAGCATGTAGATGAACCGCCCGAACGCGAAGGCGCTGACGTACCCCGCCATGACCACGAGGTGGACGAGAGCCCGGACGTTGCCGATGGGCGCGACGCGCAGCGTGACGATGAGGAGCGCCCCGAGCGCGAACGGGATCCAGTCCAGGTCCTTCATCGCCTGCCGGTCGAGCTTCCGCATGCCGATGTAGTGGTTGAGCGTGTTGATCTCCTGGAGGTGCTGGCCGCCGTTCCCGCCCTCGAGGTGCGTCGCGTAGATGTCGAGGGTCAGGCCGCCCGGGTACTGCGGTGCCTCCATCGAAATCCGCCACAGAGGCTGGGCCAGAGCGAACCCCAGCGGCACCACAAGCGCGGCCAGCATCAACCGCGAAGCCGGGAAGAGCGGCTTCGAGAGGAAATCGTAGAACCGATCGAGGTGCAGCTTCATTGTGCAGAACGCGTGCAAGCGCACCGCCAAGCGGAGTCCTCGCAGGCGTTTGTCACGCGCGCACAGATTGCGTCGCGGCCGCCGGTTAATGCGCAGTTTCTGCGCGCGGCCGGGTGCATTCCGCGAGGAGGAGGTGGCATGTGGGTCGCGTCGCAACGTCGTATGAGCGTGAGCCGTTTCGTGTTTTCCAGCGCCGCGGTGCTGTTCACCGCCTGCTTCGAGAAGCCCATCAAGCCCCAGCCGGAGGACATCGACTTTGGGCACGGCACTGCGGCTGCGGCCGTGATGCCACCGGAGCTCCCCAAGCCGGCGCAGGACGCGCCGCCCCCCGGGTCCTCAGCGTCAGTGGCGATCCCGAAGTTCGAGGTCAGCACCGATGCCGACGCCGTCGCGCAGGGCAAAGACCTGTTCTCTGCGAAGGGCTGCGTCGGCTGTCACAAGGTCGGCGGCGGCAAGCTCGTCGGGCCGGACCTCAAGGGCGTCACCGCCCGGCGGGATCAAGAGTGGCTGGCCAGGATGATCCTTCGCCCCGACGTCATGGTGAAAGAGGACGAGACGGCGAAGAAGCTGCTCGCCGAGCACATGGTTCCGATGCCGAATCAGAACGTCGATGCCCAGAAGGAGCTCCCCTTGCTCCTCGCGTTCCTCAAGAGCAACGAGAAGTAGAGCGTCACCCAGGGCGCTGAAGAAGCGCGGCAACATCGCTGGGCAGCGCCTGGATCAGCGCGAGGACTGCCGCCGGCCGCAGCATCTCGGCGAGCACCTGCAGCACCACGGCAGCGTGCTGTGCGCAGAACGAAAGTCCCCGACCGTCGCCTCGCGCGAGCCGCTCGAGCAGGGTCGCGAGTCCCCTCGTGTTCCCCGGGCGAGCGGCGGTGAGCCAGCCCTCGAGAATCGGCGGCAGCTCGGCCGCGAACGCGGCCGCATGTTCCGCTGCGAGCTGCTCTCCCAGCCCGCGAAGAGTCGCCTCGGCGAGGTCGCCTCCCACGGCCGCGCTGAGGCCTGCCCGCTCTGCCACACGGCGCAGAAAGCTTGCCGAGGAGAACGACTCCATTCACGCGCGCGGAAGCCAGTTTCACGCCAACGCTGACACGAGCCCCCGCGCAGATTTTGCGCGTCGGAGCCAGCGCCGCGCGCGCCGGCTCTTGCAAGGTCGAGCACATCGTTCATCGTTCACGGCGGTACTGACTCGGTGCCTTGATGCCTTCACGCTTGCTCATCGTCGACGACGACGCAGACATCCGCCGGCTGCTGAAGGTCCGCCTGGCCCGCGAGCACGACGTGGTCGAAGCCGACTGCGGCGCAGCGGCGCTCGCAGCGGTCGCCACGCACCCGGTGGACCTCGCGATCGTCGACATGATGATGCCCGGCATGACCGGCATCGATGTCTGCAGGAAGCTGAAGGAGGGCGAGAGCGGGTTTCTACCGGTGATCCTCCTCACGGCGTTGACCGACCAGCTCGACCGCAACGCGGGCCTTGCCGCCGGCGCCGACGAGTACCTGGCGAAGCCGATCGACGCGGTCGAGCTCGGTCTTCGAGTGCGCCACCTGCTGCGGCTGCGTGAGCAGGACCGGGTCATCCAAGCCCAGCTGGCCGAGCTGAAGCGGGTCGCGATGCTGAAGGATGAGCTGACGGAGCTCCTCGTCCACGACATGAGGAACCCGATCACCGCGATGGTCGTCGCGCTGCAGCTCCTGCAGCGGGAGCTCTCAAGGCCGGCCGACCGCGAGCTCGTCGAGCTGGGGCTCACCGCCGGGCAGCGCGTGAAGGACACGCTCTGCGATCTGCTCGAGGTCACGCGCCTGGAGCGAGGGGAGCTCTCGCTCGCTCGAGCTCGAGTCTCCGTCGACGACCTCGTGCAGGACGCAGTGCGAACCCTGAGGCCAACGGCGCGCGACGCCGGGGTCGCCGTCAGCGTCGTGTCGGCCGAGCCGCTGCACGCGGAGCTCGATCGCAAGCTGCTCCTTCGGGCGCTCGAGAACCTGCTCGCGAACGCGGTTCGGCACACGCGGCAGTCGATCGACGTCTCGCTCTCGCGCGCCGGAGACCTGGCGATCATCGCGATCGCCGACCGTGGGGGCGGCATTCCCGACCCGCTCAAAGAGGGGCTCTTCGAGAAGTTCGGCGGCGTCGAGCTGAAGCGCGCCGGCGCGGTGCGCGGCTTCGGCCTCGGCCTGTACATGGTCCGGCTGGTGGTCCAGGCACACGGTGGGCACGTCGAGGTCGACGACCGCGAGGGAGGTGGAACGGTCTTCCGTCTCACGCTGCCTGTCGCTTCCAGCGCCTGAGACGCGCAGACTTTGCGCCCGGCTGACGGCGGCAGCCGGTCCGCCGACTGCATGCCGCGCCTCGAGGTTCTGACCGGAGGAGACCGTTGCCGAAGCGAGAGCTCGGAAGTGAAAATCACGAGCTGCTGCCCGTTCGTGAAACCGAGGGCGCGCAGCACGTCGACTGTCCGCGGCAGGGCCGCTCCGTGCCCTTCAGCGACTGTCAGGCCTGCTCGCTCGGAACCGTGATGCGGCTCAAGAAGGAGCCGCTTCCGTTCGTGCTCTGCCCGACAGAGGGGCCACCTCGCGGCGTTCTACCGGTCGCGAGCAATGGTCCGAGGGCCACAGTCATGACGCATGTCCTGACCGTACGACACGACCTGCCTGTGGAGGCCTTGGGCGCAGCGTTCGTAGACCCGAGAGTCACCGCAGTCGTCGTCGTCGACGACGATGGCGTCGCAATCGGCTTCGTGACGCGCAAGACCTACCGGGACAACCTCCAGTAGCGCAGCTTCTGCGCGTTGCAGGTGCACGTGGTCATCTTCGTCAGGAACCGGCCCCGCCGTTGCACGCCGTGTCGCCATGGCCACCGAGACTCAGGACGCCGCCCCCGAGAAGCTGACCGCGAAGCTCTTCGTCATCGTGATCGCCGGGACCGTCGCCTTTCTGCTCGCGACCGTCGCGCTCATGAGCTGGACGCCCTGAAACGGAGGAAGCGCGTTGTATAGGAGCGCGATGGTTCACCTCATCCTCTACGTCGCCGACCAGGCGCGCAGCACGGCGTTCTACGCGGCAGTCCTCGCGCGCAAGCCCAGGCTCGACGTCCCGGGTATGACCGAGTTCGAGCTCGAGGGCGGGAGCATCCTCGGGCTCATGCCGGAGGCCGGCATCAAGCGGCTGCTCGGAGCCGCGCTGCCGGACCCAGCTTCCGCCCGTGGTATTCCGCGCGCGGAGCTGTACCTCAAGGGCACGGGGGCGGCGGCCTTTCACGTTCGGGCGCTGGCCGCGGGCGCGCTCGAGCTGAGCCCTCCGCTCTTGCGCGACTGGGGAGATTTCGTCGCCTACTCGCTCGATCCAGACGGACACGTGCTGGCCTTCGCGTGGTCGTGACGCCGTCGGTCCGTATCGGATGCCGCGCCGCGTCTTGTGCGGGTCCACTCCACCTGGTACCCATGCACATGCGCGCTCACCCGGTTCATGCGTTGTACGTCCGGACCAGCACCACGGATCAGGACGGTCAGGCCCAACTTCATGCACTCCGCCGTGCCGCTGAGAGTCGCGGCTGGTCGTACGTGCGCGAGTTCGTCGACATCGGCCACAGCGGCGCCAAGGCCACCCGACCCGCGCTCGACCTGCTCCGGATGGCGGCGAAGTCCGGCGAGGTGAACCAGGTGATGATCTTCGGCCTGGATCGCCTCGGTCGGTCACTGCGCGACCTGCTCCTCCTGCTCGATGAGCTCAACGCCGCCGGCTGCGCCATCGTCAGCCTGCGCGAGAGCATCGACCTCACCACGCCGACAGGCCGTCTGCTGGTCCACATGATCGCCGCTCTCGCGGAGTTCGAGCGAGAGCTCATCCGGGATCGCGTGCGCTCCGGCCTCGCGCGCGTGATGGAGACCGGCAAGACCCGATCGGGCAAGGCCGTGGGTCGGCCCCGTCGCGAGGTCGACGTCGATGCCGTTCAGCAGCTCCGGGCCAAAGGCCGGAGCTGGAGACAGATTGCGATCGCGCTCAAGGTACCCACACGCACGCTCCGCCGGGCGTGGCAAAACCTCCCCGCCGCCGCATAGCCCAAGCGCCGGCGAGCAGCGGGGTGTGGCGCAACCACGAGGTTGTGCCTCACCGACGGGTGGGCCGACCACGACCGGGCGCCTTGCCCTTGGGTGGCCGCAGCAGATCTTGCGGGTCCACGCCCAGCCACTTCGCCCACTGGGCGATCGTCACCAGCGTGAGGTTCACGACGCCGCGCTCGACCTTCTGCACGTAGCGGAAACCGATGTTCGCGCGAGCCGCGAAGGCCTCCTGCGTGATCCCCCTCGCTCGACGCAGCTCGCCGATTCGGTGGCCGACGTTCCTGATGAGCGTTTCCCCGTCAATGGCAGCCAAGGGGAATCAGCATCGGGTGCCGCGTCGGCCGTGGCCTGCACCTCTTAGGGCGTATATTGTTCGCCGCATGAACCGGCTCGCGCTGCTCGGATTCCTCGTCGCGTCGACGTGCAAGCCGCCTCCCCCCCAGCCAGGGCAGCTCCCGAGCGCGACTGACGACTGTCACGCGATCGAGGCCTCCAATCTCGAGGCAGTCGTCGAGTGTTTCTACCGGGCCCAGGACGCGCGAGCTCAGTACCGCCTTTTCTCGACGGCGGCGAAGGCGGAGCTACCCGAGTCGGAGTGGGTCGCGAGCATGAACCCGGCGACCCAGGCCGTCTCCGACGTCAGGGTCACGCAGCGCGAGACCATCCAGGGGAGTGCGTACGCGGCGGTCTCACGGGTCCGCAGACACGTCCTGGTCGACGGTGGCTTGTCGTGCTCCGACACGTCGACGCGCACCTGGATTCGGGAGGGTAACGGGTGGCGCATGCACGGCGGCTTCGACCGGATCGCCGAGGTCGCCGCCAAGAAGTTCGACAGCGGCGACTACTCCGGCGCGGCAGAGGCCTCGGAGGAGTGGCTCCGGGTCGACCCCTTCTCCGTTGATGCCTACGACAAGCTCGGCTTCGCGGTCCTTCGGGGCGCCCGTGGGAAGGCCGCAGCTGACATCGTCCGCGCCGCCCTCGCGATCGACGCCAGCAACTCGAAGGCCCTGCTCCTCGCCGTCTCGTTGTCGACTGATCCGGACGTTGCAGAGAGCTACCTCAAACGGTTCAGACCCGACGACTGCGTGCTGCCGACGGCCGTCGCCAACGTGGCCGCGTCGTTCGTCGTCGATGCAGGACGACCGAAAGAGGCGCTCGCGCTCATCGACAGGTACGCGACGACAGACCGGGATGGCCGCTTCGCGCTGATTCGGATCCGAGCGCTGAACGTGCTCCGGCGGCAGAAGGAAGCCGCGGCGCTCCTGACCAAGGCGGCGGCGCAGGACATCCGGCGGCACCTCGACACACAGGATCCGAGCTACGCAGCGGAACAAGCGGCGGCGGTCGCAAGCACTCTCTTGGAAGCCGAGCGGCCGACCGCAGCTCGCGAGTGGGTCGACTACGGCCTGATGAAGGACCCGTCGAACGCGAACCTCGCCCGGCTGTTGCGCCTCGCGAGAAACTGACGCCGTCATGCCGAGACATCGACCGAGCTCGAGAATGCCCGCTCCAAGACGCCGTCACTCACCTGCCGATATCCCCAACGGCCCAACAGCAGAATGTGACGCTGA
The DNA here is from genome assembly GCA_016793725.1 of Myxococcaceae bacterium. Classification (GTDB taxonomy): domain Bacteria; phylum Myxococcota; class Myxococcia; order Myxococcales; family Myxococcaceae; genus Xiheicaenimonas; species Xiheicaenimonas phototrophica. The sequence continues at coordinate 15,834 of JAEUJP010000634.1, forward strand.
CGATCGGCTGCGGCAGCGGTGCCCAGGTCGATGCGCACGACGGGCACGAGACGCGCCCATGCCTCAGCCTCGATGACCCCGAGCACCGCGACCACCGCGCCATCGAGCCACGCCTGTGCAGCGAAGAAGATCCGGCTCACGCTGAGCACGCTGTCGGTGAGCTGCACGCGGACGGCGCCCTGGTACTCATCGCCGTCGCAGCCGACAGCAATCGCACGCAGCGTTGCGCCCGCGTCGAGATCTGAAGGGTCTTCAGGCAGGGAGACGCGCGCGTCGACGGCCACGAATCGGGCGGGCGACGCGAGCATCATCGGGAGCGGTGTCATGGCGATGCAGGGCGTGCGCGGCGCACGGTGATCATCCGCGGGGGAAGACGAAGCCGGCGGGCTGACCCGTCATCGCTGACGTGGGAGGGAGAGGCCGGGGCGTCGCTGCCGGCGGGGCAAAGACCAAAGGCGCAGGCGGAACAGGTGGCGGCGGCCGCGCGGGCTCATGCTCCAGCACCTTCACGATCGCCGAGAGCGCCTCGATCGCCCGGATCACGGACTCCTTGAGCTGCCGGTCCCAGCTGACCTCGGGCACGAGGCGCAAGTACGCGCGAAGGGTTCGAGGAGAGATGTCTTCGGTACGACAAAAGTCCTCCTGCGTTTTTCCAGACGACTGCCAGCGCCGGGCGATGGCGATCTTTTCTTCTCGGCTCCGGGGCCGAGGGGCGGGGCGGGTATCCATGAGATT
>JAEUJP010000690.1 GCA_016793725.1 Myxococcaceae bacterium
GCCGCCGCCCGAGAAGCCGCCGCCCGAGACCCCGCCGGTTCAGCCGCCGCCCGACCCTCCGCCCGTTCAGCCGCCGCCCGACCCCATCGTCGAGAAGCCGGCCGACGCGCCGCCCGTCGACGTGCCTCCGAAGCCCGCCGTCGCCGAGGTCGGCTACACATTCAAGACGAAGCCCGGCAGCGCCGTCATCGTCGACGGCAGGTCGCGGGGTACCGCCCCGGTCGAGCTCGACTTGAAGCCGGGCAAACACTCGGTCGTGTTCGTCGAGGGGGGCACGGGCCAGAAGAAGACGCTCAACTTCGTCGTCAAGGCCGGCAAGCCCGGGACCGTCGAGTGGGAGTTCCCCGACAAGGCGCCGGCTCCCGTCGTCGCCATGGGCACGCTGCAGCTCGAGGCGACCCCGTTTGCGACGAAGTACGTGGTCGACGGCAAGCAGGTCGCCGCCTCGAAGTCGTTTCACGAGCTCGAGCTCGCCGCCGGCCGTCACACCATCGAGTTCGTCATCGAAGACCCGAGCCTCACGAAGACGATCAAGCGCGTCGTCGAGCTCAAGGGCGGCGGCAACGAGAAGGTCGCCGTGAACTTCCTCACCGATACGTGACCTGCGCGGCCAAGCGCGCGTCAGAGCAGCTCGAGCACCGCGTCGGCCGCCCGGCCCGCCGCGCCCGGCCCACCGAGCTTCGAGCGCACCTCTTCGAGCCCCTTCAGCTGTACGTCGCGTGCCGGCCCCGACCACAGCTCGGCCACGTGCGACGCCACCGCCTCGGGGGTGAAGGCGCCTTGCAGCAGCTCCGGCACCACGCCCCGCCCCGCCAGCAGGTTCACCAGGCTGAAGTGCGGCAGCTTCACCATCGCCTTGCCCACGAGGTAGCTCACCGGCGCGAGGCGGTAGACCACGACCAGCGGCCGCTGCATCAGCCCCGCCTCGAGCGTCGCCGTGCCCGACGCGACCACCGCGACGTCGCTCGCACCGACCACCTCGGCCGCCCGCCCCTCGACGAACCAGGCCTTCACGCCTGCGAACGCCGCCTCGATGCTCGCGCGATCGAGCCCCGGCGCCACCGGCACCACCACCGCCTCGCCGATGCGCCGCGCCGCAGCGACGAGCGTCGGTAGAATGCGCGAGATCTCTGACCGGCGGCTGCCCGGCAACAGCGCGAGCAGGCGGCCCTCGAGTGGCAGCCCCAGCGCCCGCCGGAAGTGTGCGGGGTCGGCCGGCGCGGGCACCTGCTCGACCACCGGGTTGCCGACGTAGCGCGCCGCGACCTGCGAGCCCCGACCCCGGTAGAAGTCTTCTTCGAACGGCAGAATGCACAGCATGCGGTCGACGCGCTCGGCGATCGTCTTCACGCGCCCCGGCCGCCACGCCCACACCATCGGGCTGATGTACCAGGCGACCGGCACGCCCAGCGCCTTCAGCCGCTTCGCGAGCCGCAGGTTGAAGTCGGGCACGTCGACCAGCAGGGCGGCCGCCGGCCGTCGCGCGCGCGCGGCGTCTGCGAGGTCGCTCAGCACCGTCAGAATGCGTGGAAGTTTCGGCAGCACCTCGGTGATGCCCATCACCGAAATTTCGTGCGAGCCGTGAACCAGCTCGACCCCTTCGGCCTTCAGGCGCTCGCCGCCCATGCCGAAGAACCGGAGCCCGGGCCGGCGCACCTTCAGCGCCGCGACCACGTCGGCCGCGTGGCGATCTCCAGAGGCTTCGCCGGCGACGACGAGCAGGTCCACGGGGGCGGTGTATACCCCGAGCCCGTCTGCGTTCTTCCCCGCTCATCGCTGCGCTCGGCCGCCTCTATGCGCTCGGCCGGCCCCACCGCGCGCTGCTCTGGCGGTCGTTCTTCTTCATGGCGATCGTCGGGCTCACCACCGGCGCCTACGCGTGGCTCATGGGGCCCGCGCTGCACTTTCTGCTCACGGGCGGCACCGAGGGCCTCGGCGCCGTGCACCACCTCGTACCCTCGCTCGCCACACTCGACCGCGACAGCGCGCTCTGGGTGCTGCCCTTCGTCGCTCTCGCGATCGGCGCGGTGAAGGGCGTCGCCTACCTCGCGCAGTTCTACACGGTGGGCCTCTATGGCCAACGCGTCGTCATCGATCTGCGCCGCCGGCTCTTCGTGCGGCTGGTCGGGCTCTCGCCGCGGCAGCTCTCGGGTCAGCTGCGCGGCGAGCTGCTCGCGCGCTTCACCTCCGACGTCGCGAACGTCGAGTACGCCGCCACCTACACGCTCGCCTCGTACTTTCGCGACACGGTTCAGATCGTGATTCTCGGCGCCGTCGCGTTCACCCTCGCGTGGAAGCTCGCGCTCGTGCTGCTGGTCGCCGTGCCCATCGCCGCGTGGCCCGCCGCGCGCCTGAGCCGCGCACTGCTCGCCCGCCTGCGCGAAGGCCAAGACGCCCTCGGCGCGCTCTCGGCCCAGGTGCACGAGGGCGTCGGCGCGCTGCGCACACTACAGGTCTTCAACGCGCGTGCTGCCGAGCTCGCGCGCTTCGATCGCAGGGCCTCGATGTTGCGCCGCGCGCTCGAGCGGGCAGGGTGGGTCGGCGCGGCCACCCCCGGCCTCATGGAGCTGCTCGCCGCCGTCTCAGTCGCCGCCGTGCTCAGCGTCGCCGTCGGGCTCCACTTCGCAGGCCCCGAAGAGCTCGTCTCGTTCATCGCCGCCGTCGTGCTCGCCTACCAGCCCGCGAAAGACCTCGGCCGCTTGAGTGGCTATGGTCTGCAGGCCGCCGCTTCGCTCGAGCGCCTCGACGCCGTGCTGGCGCTCGCGCCCGCGACCCCCGACGCGCCGGGCGCGGTGCCGCTGCCCCCGCTGCGGCAGCACATCGTCGTCGAAGGTGTCGGGTTCGACTGGGCCGACGGCCGGCCGGCGCTCGTCGGCTGCTCTCTCGAGATCGTCAAGGGGCAGAAGGTCGCGCTCGTCGGAGCCAGCGGCGGCGGCAAGAGCACGCTCCTGGCACTGCTGCTCAAGTTCGAGCGGCCTGCGCGCGGCATGCTCACCCTCGACGGCGTCGACCTCGAGCGCGCCACCCTCGCGAGCGTTCGCGCTCAGTTCGCCCTCGTCACCCAGGAGCCGCTGCTCTTCTCAGCCACCGTGCGCGACAACCTGCTCCTCGCCCGACCCGATGCCACCGACGTCGACCTCGAGGCCGCACTGCGCGCCGCGAGCGCGTACGATTTCGTGCAGCGGCTGCCGAAGGGGTGGCACACGCCGATCGGCGAGCGCGGCGTCACCTTGAGCGGCGGCGAGCGCCAGCGGCT
>JAEUJP010000713.1 GCA_016793725.1 Myxococcaceae bacterium
CGCCGTACCTCCACGACGGCTCGGTCAAGACGCTGCGCGACCGCGTCTATCAGGGCGGCAACAAGCACGGCGCGCTCGACAAGCTCGAGAGTGAGCAGGAGCGCAGCGACCTCATCGAGTACCTGAAGACGCTCTGAGCGATCAGCAACCATGAGTTCGACCGAGGGCGGGAGCCTTTCCGATGGGCTCCCGCCCTTGGTGTATGAAGGGGGTCATGATGGTTCGCGCAGCACTCGTCACGGTCGCGCTCGCCGTCTCGGGCGTCGCCTACGCGCAAGACGGCTCTTCTCAGAGCAACCCCGAGGAGGAGTGGAACACGCTGCCCGGCGAGAAGAAGGCGCCTTCGGCCGCTCCGCCGGTGAGCGTCGAGCTGCAGCCGCCGCCGCCGCCCTCGTCGAGCCCCCGTGATGGAGCGCCAGCGCAGCCCGTCGCGGGTGTCAGCTCACCGCGGCCGGTGCTCGAGCCGAACAACGTCAGCATGTTCGGCGGGCGCTCGCTCGGTTTCCTCACGCGGGGCGAGATGTTTTATCTCGGCTTCCCGCTCATCGGCATTCGCCTGTCGATCGGTCTGCTCGAGCGGGTGGATCTCGGCATCGGCTTCGACAGCTTCTACGGGCTGATGAACGAGCCGCTCGCGACGCTGCGGGTGAACTTCTTCCGCGGCACGAACTGGAACATGGCGGCCATCGCCGAAGGTGGGCCCGCGTTCTTCCAGTCGCGCGCGAGCAGCGACCAGCGGGGGCCGCGGTGGCTCACGGGCCGGCGCAACGGCAACCTGCGGGGTGGCGTGGTGTTCAGCTACCAGGGCGATCACCCGCGCGCGGCGAGGTTGTTTCTCTCGCTGCAGTACCTGTTGGCCTTCGACACCGAGCCGTACCAGAAAGACCCGCTCGGCGGCGTGCCGGCGTCGCTGCAGCTCGGCCACAACGCGCTGGTGCGCGCAGGCGCCGAGATGCCGCTGTCGGCGAAGACGTCGTTCGTCTTTCTGCTCGGGCTCGACGTGCATGGGCGGCCCGAAGACTCGATCGTGATGCCGGTGTGCAGCGTCGGTCTGGTCACGTCGATCTAGGCACGCGGTACGGGCGTAAGACGCGGGCGTAAAGACCCGGTACTGGCCAGCAGCCGGCAGAACCGCCGGCGGGTGGCCAGCGGCGACGCGTCAGCGTCGCAGCGGGCGTAAAGACCCGGTACTGGCCAGCAGCCGGCAGAAATCGGCTGTGCTAGGCAGGCGGGGCGATGAAAGCCTGCGTGTATGGAGCCGGTTCGTTCGGTACAGCGGTGGCGAGCGTGCTCGCCAACACGTGCGAGACCGTTCACCTCTGGGGGCGAGATCAGAAGGCGATCGATGCCCTGAACGCGACGCACGAGAACGCGGGTTACCTGCCGGGCCTCAAGCTCTCGGAGCGCATCACCGGCACGACCTCGATCGAAGAGGCCGCTCGCGGCGCAGACCTCATCGCGGTCGCCACGCCCTCGCACGCGACCCGCGAGCTCGTCGGCAAGGCGCTGCCCCACCTGCCGAAGCACGTACCCATCATCACGGTCGCGAAGGGCATCGAGAACGAGTCGCTGCTCACGATGACCGAGGTGCTCGAGCAGTGCCTGCCCGAAGACGCGCACCCGTACGTCGGCGTGCTGTCGGGGCCGTCGTTCGCGAAAGAGATGGTGCTGCGGCTCCCCACCATCGTCACCATCGCGGCCCGGTGGGAAAAGCTCGCCCAGCGCGCGCAGAAGATCTTCTCGTGCGAGTCGTTTCGCACCTACACCTCGACCGACGTGGTCGGCGTGCAGGTCGGCGGCAGCCTGAAGAACGTCATCGCGATCGCCGCCGGCATCGCCGACGGCCTCGGCTTCGGCCACAACGCGCGCGCCGGCATCATCACGCGCGGGCTCGCCGAGATCACGCGCGTCGCCGTGCGCATGGGCGCGAACCCGCTCACGCTGTCGGGCCTCGCAGGCATGGGCGACCTGGTGCTGACCTGCACCGGCGAGCTGTCGCGCAACCGTCGTGTCGGGCTCGCGCTCGGGCAGGGCAAGAAGCTCGACGAGGTGCTCGCCGAGATGAAGCAGGTCGCCGAGGGCGTGAAGACCGCCCGCGCCGCGAGAGACCTGTCGAAGAAGATGGGCGTCGAGCTGCCCATCTGCGATCAGGTGTACCTCATCGCCTACGAGGGCAAGAGCCCGAAGCAGGCGGTGCTCGACTTGATGACGCGCACGCCCAAGGCCGAGGCGGTGTGATGGAGACCAGTTCGATGAAGAAGCACCCGATGACGAAGCTGCTGCTGGTTGCCCTCACGTTTTCGGTGGTGAGCTGCAAGTGCGGCACGACGCGCACCACGAACCCCGCGCTCGACGTGCTCGACGCCATGGGCAACGCGCGCACGAGCGTCGACTTCGGCGACGTGCAGGTGAACATCAAGAGCACACAAGAGCTGCGCATTCGCAACTCGGGCAACGCCCTGCTGACGTTGACCGCGGCGACGTTCTCGCGCACCGAGTTCGCGACCGACTCGGCCCTGCCGTTCGACATCGGCGCCGGCGACGAGGCGATGCTGAAGCTCACCTTCACGCCGACGGTCGCCGACCAGCGCATCACCGGCAAGGTGACGTTCGCGTCGAACGACCCGATGAAGCCGACGTACGACGTCGAGCTCGCGGGCCGCGGTGTGACGGCCGTCGCGCGGGTCGCGCCGGCGATGGCGGCGTTCGCCGACGTCTACGTGGGCGACATGAAGACGCTGACGCTGACGCTGACGAACGCCGGCAGCACTTCGCTGCCCGTGGTCGGCGGCAGCATCGCGGGCTCGTCGGCCGACGTGACGGGCGACTTCACGAGCATCACGGGTGTGATGCTGGCGTCGGGCGAGAGCAAGAGCTTCACGGTGACGTACCGGCCGACGATCACCGGCACCATCGGGGGCCAGGTCGTGGTCGAGGTCGACCCGGCGTTCGGCGGCGACGTGACGGTGCCCATCACGGGGCGGGGCACGCAGTCGCTGCCGCGCATGTGCTTCAAGCTCGACGATCAGCCGATGGAGCGCTGCACCGATCAGGTCATCAGCAGCCTCGACGTGCCGTTCGGCCCGCTGTGCGACAACTTCATCTACGGCAACGACGGTGGCCCGAACGCGTGCACGGCGCAGAGCGGTCAGCGCAGCGGCACGCTGTACTTTCGCAACGAGGGCAACGTGCCGGTGCAGTTTTCGGTTCGCTACCGGCCGTACCTCGCCGCGGGCACGCGCTGTCCCGGGCTGCCGGCGCACTCGGACTTCGTGTTCTCGAACGTGCCGGTGCCCGACGGCGGTGCGCCGGGCGACTTCAACGCGCCGACGGTCTCGTTGCCGCTGAACGAGATGGTGGTGAAGCCGTGGGAGACCACGCCCGTTCGCATCACGTACCGGGCGTCGTCGCGGTGCCCCGACGAGATCGCCGAGCAGGCCCAGGTGTTGTGGACGCGGCAGGGCGACCAGCGCACGCCTGGCACGCTGTTCATGGTGCTGAGCGGCTCGTCGCTGCTCCCTGCGGCGAAGGCGAAGACGCTGACGCTGGGGCAGCAGGGGCTGCCGGCGAGCGTGCCGCTCGCGAACCCCATCTCGATGGAGCTCGTCACCAACGAGGGCGTCGCGCCGCTGAACGTGACCGCGGTGCAGCTGATGGAAGAGCTGCCGTTCTACCTGCCCGACGGCGGTCAGGCCGACGGCGGCGGGCCGGGCGGCGGCCTGCTGC
>JAEUJP010000732.1 GCA_016793725.1 Myxococcaceae bacterium
GCTGCTCGGCACGACGCCGCTGAAGCTGACGCGCGAGAACGGCGCGGTGGCCCAGCTGAAGTTCGTGCTGCCCGGTCATGACGCGGCGGAAAAGAAGCTCGGCTTCGTGTCCGACAGCGAGGTGAAGGTGGCGCTCGTGAAAGAGAAGAAGGCTGCGCCGGCCCCGGTCGGCTCGCCTCCACCGCAGAAGAAGCAGCCGCGCGCGCCGGTGCCGAGTGACGACTTCAAGCCGCTGCCGGACTAGAAGGGGCCAAAGATGACGACCCTGGCGCTGGTGTTGATGCTGACGGCAGCGGCCGAGCCCGCTTCAGACGAGGCCGCCGCGAAGAAGTCGAAAGAGCTCTTCGCCACCGCGCAGAAGCTCTACAAGCAGGGCAAGTTCACCGAGTCGATTTCGAAGCTCGAAGAGGCGTACGCGGCGAAGCCGTACCCCGTCATCTTCTTCAACATCGCGAAGTGCCACGAGCAGCTGAACGACGTGCCGAAGGCGCTGCGCGCGTACAAAGACTACCTGCGGCTCAAGCCCGACGCGACCGACCGCCAAGAGGTCTCAGACTCGATCGCGAACCTCGAGCGCAAGTTGAAAGACAAGGGCCTCACGCAGGTGCTCGTCTTCGCCGAGCCGGCGACGGCGCACGTCGAGATCGACGGGCTCGACATCGGCGTCTCGCCGGCGTCGACCGAAGTCTCGGCCGGCAACCACACGCTGACGGTGAAGGCCGAGGGGTTCCTGACGCTCGAGCGCGGGTTCAACGTGACGGCGGGCCGCTCGCAAGAGCTGACGGTCGCGCTCAACGCGAAGGGCTCGGCGGCGTCGTCGAACACGAGCACGTCTTCTTCTTCGTCGTCGACGACGACCGCCTCGAGCGGGACGACGACGTCTTCTTCCTCTACGTCGTCGAGCAACACGGTGACGGCGACGCCGTCGGCGAGCTCGTCGAAGCGGCGGCTGTTCACGTGGGTGGCGGCGGGCGTGGCGGTGGCGGGGCTGGGCGCGGGCATCGGGCTGGGCGTGACGGCGCAGGGCGCGGCGAGCCGGCTGACGTCGGGTCAGGCGCCCGACTCGATGACGGCTGATGCGTGGCAGAGCTCGGCGCGCGGCATGTCGCTGGGCGCGAACGTGGCCTACGGCGTCGCGGCCGTCGCGCTGGTGGCGGCGGTGGTGCTGTTCTTCCTCGAGAAGTAAGACCCGCGCTCAGTTGAGCTGATTCGGATGCGGCGCGACGCGCCCCAGCGACTCTCATGCGCTCGCACGTCATTCGCGGCGTGGTGCGCGTGCATCCGAATCAACTCAACTGAGGGCGGCGGTAGCTACGGCACGCTACCGAGCTTCTGCAGGTTGATGGCGAGCAGCTCGCCGGTCTCGGTGTTGAGGCGAATGCAGTAGAAGTCGGCCTGGTCGGCGCTGGCGGCGGTCGCGCACGCGGTCTGGTAGCGCCCGGCGGGGCCTGCTGCAGCAGCGGTCGGCCCGTTCGAGGTGGTGAGCTTGCTCAGGTCGACGCGGTGCACTTCACCCGTGCGGGTGTCGGTGCGAATGCAGTGCATGCCGCGTGTCGTGGCGGTGCTGGCCGAGTGGCACGAGAGGGTGAAGGCGCGATCTGCGAGCACAGACTGCGTGCAGCCGCTGAGCAGCACCAGGGTCAGCAGCGAGGCGCGCAAGTCAGAAGCGAATGTTTGTGTACGTGTAGCGAACTCGGCAGCCATAAAAACGCAGCAGGGTGTCGAGGGCCGGCGAGTTCGAGAAGCTGCCGTAGATGAAATACTGGTAGCTGTCGTTGTCGACCACGGTGGCGGGCGTGACGACAACCCCAGCCGCTTGAACGCTGGTGCTGTTGACGGTCGTGGCGATGCTGACGCTGGCCAGCGTCTCTTGAGCCGTGCTCGAGTAGAGACGACGGTAGAGCGTCATCGTGCCTCCGATGCTGTTCGCCGCATCGTTGTCATACCGGTAGCAGTCGAAGCGATCGATCGTCACGCCATCAGGCAATGCCACCTGAGTCCCCAGGGTGATGGAGGTACCCGCGGTGAGGTTGCCAAAGCCGCTATTCACGTTCCAACTTCCGGAGGCACCGACGTCGACGCTGAAGGCATGCCCCGGCTGGTTGTAGTAGCCAAAGACTGCATTGGTGAGATTCAGCGACGTGCCGCGAATTGCTCCACCGACGTCGAGCGCCACCGTTGGAGCCGTGTTGAGAACGCCCACGCGGTTGTTGGTGTAGTCGAGATAGAGCGTGCTGACGTCGAACGCCTGGTTGCCGGCGTTGCCGTCTTTGCGTGCGACGATGCTGCTGTCGACACCGATCGCCGTGCCCGCGATGCTGATGCCGATGGCCGACGTGTAGACCGTGTTGTCGTCAGCCGCGCACGCCCACGCGCCTGCGACCACCTTGTAGACCTGATTCGCCCCACACAGCGTCAGCGACACGTTGCGCCCGGTGACGCTCAGCGGAGCCGACGCCGTCGGCGGCCCCGTGTCGTTGTCGGCCGCGCACACCCACTGGGCCCCGTTCGATTTCAGCACCTGCCCCGCCGGGCACGTCGTCAGCGCCAGCGACACATCACCGGTGATGCCGCCCCCCTGCAGACCCGAGCCCGCCGCCACGCTCGTGATGTCGCCACCGCCACCGCCGCCGACCGCAACACACGTCACCTGGCCGTCGGCCGCGATCGTCTGAATCGCGTTCATGCCCGAGCACATGTTCGAGACCCGCTGCTGCACGGCGCTCGCCTGCAGCGAACCGATCGCCTCGGCGGTGTTCGCCACGCCCGCCCGAATCGCATACGGCACGCTCGCGATCTGCGACCGCGGGCTCAACACGGTCGTGTCGACCTGCACCTCGAGGTACAGCGTCGCGCCGTTGAAGATCGCCGGCGTCAGCGGAGTGACCCCGCCCAGCGTCGCGAACACCATGCCGTTCGTCACCACGATGCCGGTCTGCGTCTCGGTCCACGCCTGCGTACCGCCGGTCGGCGCATCGAAGAGGCGGAACGTGAAGTCATGATTGCCCGTCTCGGGCGCACCGCTGTTGGTCAGGTTGCCCGTGAACGACAGCCGCTGCGGCACACCCTGCGCCGCCGCCACCGCGCCCCACAGCAGCACTGCGAGTCGAATCAGCCTCATCGAACGCTCCTCAAGGAACTACCGCCTGACCGGCGCCCCGGTCTCGAGTCTCGTGTTGCCCTGCGACTGCGGCTCTTGCGTGCGGTCGTGCCCCACCTGCACGTCGAGCACGAAGTTGCCGCCCGTCATGCGCTGCCCGCCGGCCGTCACCTGGAACCGCGTATTCACCGGCCCGCCCGTGCCACCCGCCGTCGCCCCTCCGCCGGCCGTCGCGCCCCCGCCCGCCGTGCCGCTGCCGCCGCCCGTCGCGACGCCGCCGGCCGTGCCGACGCCGCCGCCCATGCCCATGCCGCCCGCGGTGCCGCTGCCGCCACCTGTCGCGCTGCCGCCACCCGTCGCGCTGCCGCCGCCCGTGGCGCTGCCGCCGCCCGTCGCGCTGCCACCGCCCGTGGCGCTGCCACCGCCCGTGGCGCTGCCACCGCCCGTCGCGCTGCCGCCGCCCGTCGCGCTGCCGCCACCCTGCGCCGATGAACCGCCGCCAGTGCCCGAGCCGTCGACACACCTGCCGGCCGAGCAGAACATGCCCGACGGGCAGTTGTTGTTGGTGGTGCAGGTGATGTCGGTGGTGTTGGGAAAGCAGCTGGCCGCGAGCGCACACAGCGCGCTGACACCCAACAGGTTCTTCAGCTGCCCCTCACGAGCCGTCACCGACATGGGCCGCGCACCGTAGCAGAGCGCATCGTTTGCCGCGACGCCCCTTCGACCGATATACGCCTTGAGGGATGCGGCGCCCCGCCCTCGTCACCGTCCTCTTCTTCCTCTACGCCTGTGGGCAGACGCCCAGCTGTGGCGGCTGCGCCGGCATGGGCCCGATTCCCGGTGGCGCGTACACCGGCACCCGCACCGACACCGCAGCCGCCGCCCGGCTCAGCAAGACGGGGTTCGACGTGCTCAACGCCAACGCGTCGGTGCTCGTCGACCTCATCGCGCCGGGCGGCAACATGGTCGTGCCGCTGAAGTGCGACCGGCAGGCTGCGTCGATTCTCGGCGACCTGATGATCGCCGACGAAGGCACCCTGGGGTGCACCAGCGAGTCGTGCGGTCAGCTCGACGGCCGTTGTGAGCCGCGCGACGTGCCCAAGCAGATCTCGATTCACTTCAACACGTTCAGCCTGCACCCGAAGGGCCCCAATCAGCTCGAGGCGCGAGCGAACATCACGCTCACGACGAACGGCAAGATCATGATCTCGTCGCCGTCGAACCACCTGCTCTGTCTGTTCGGAGACCAGATCAAGCTCAGCGTCGACCTCAACACCGCGCGCGCCCAGCCGCCGTCGCTGCAGATCGCCGCCGGCATTCGTTTCACCGTCGACACCCGCTGGTGGCGCCTGCTCTCGATGGAGGTCGCCAGCCTCGACGGCACCAAGGCCTGCGGCACCTCGGGCGCGGCCCCGCTGCCCGCCTGCATCGATGGCGATGATCTCATCATCGCCGCCGAAAACGGCTGCTCGAACTGGATCAGCGACGTCGCCAACGTCGGCGCGATCAAAGACGCGCTCCTCACGCAGCTCACCGGCAGCCTGCAAGACCAGATCGAAGAGGCACTGCAAGGAGCCAACTGCCGCGCGTGCGACGGCATGGGCATGTGCCCGACCAACGGCGCCGTCACCAGCGTCTGCCGCGCGAGCGACGCAGGCACGCCCGACGGAGGCAACGAGACCGAGTGCTGGGACAACGGCGGCATGCGCTGCGTGCCCGCGGTGCTCGGCCTCGAGAACCGCATCGACATCGCACAGGTGCTCGGCGCCGGCTCGCCGCTCGACGTCTCGATCGCCGCCGGCGGCTCGGTCGAGTCCAGCGACGCCGGCATCTCCATCGGGTTTCTCGGTGGCGCCCGCGCGGTTCAGACCGCCGCGTGCGTGAAGCCCGTCACCGAGCCCACGCTCCCCGCGCTCCCCCTGCCCGACTTCGACACCGAAGCGCCCGGCCCGTACGACGTCGGCCTCTCGCTGTCGAACCAGATGATGCGGCGGCTGCTGCTGCACGCCCAGCAGTCGGGTGCGCTGTGCATCGAGATCGGCACCGAGTCGGTCACGCTGCTCGACTCGTCACTGGTCGGCACGCTGCTGCCGTCGCTCAACAAGCTCACCGGCGGCAAGACCGTGCCGATGCGCGTCGTCGTGCGGCCGAACAACCCGCCGACCGCCGACTTCGGCTCGGGCAAGAACGGCGAGCCGCTCATCACCCTCGACTGGAACGACGCCCAGGTCGACGTCTACGCGCTGCTCGACGACCGCTACGCGCGGCTGTTCAGCGTCACGTTCGACGCTCACATCCCCCTCTCGCTCGCGATCGAGGGCTGCTCGACCGTCACGCCCGTCATCGGCTCGCTGACCGGCACCATCGTCGACGTTCACGCCATCGACAGCGACATTCTCGCCGAGCCGCTGAGCGCGGTCGAAGCGCTCGTGCCCTCGCTCATCACCTTCGCCGAGCCCGCGCTCGCCGGCGGCCTGACCGGCTTCACGCTGCCCGAGTTCGGTGACTTTCAGGTGAAGCTGCTCTCGGCCCAGGGCGTCGGGCAGATCAGCGGCACCCGCGCGTACAACCACCTCGGCGTCTTCGCTCAGCTGCTCCCCGCGACGCAGCCGTGCATGGCGATGATGATGAAGGTCGCCGAGGTGCGTGAGGCCACTCTCGGCAAGAACGGCGGCGCCCGCCTCGACGTCACCTCACGCGATCAAGAGTACTCGTGGCGCATGCCCGGCGGCGTGTGGAGCGAATGGGTCAAACCCTCGCCCATCGGCAAGCTCGACATCGTTCACCCGCGCCTCTCGCTCGACGGCCGTCAGGTCATCGAGCTGCGCACGCGCGACGCCCTCCACTCGCCGTCGCCCGTCACGACCGTCGAGCTGACGCGCTGACCATCACGCGCGCAGCGCTGCGATCGCCGCCCGGTAGTCTCTCTCTTTGAACACCGCGTTGCCGGCGACGAGCACGTTCGCGCCGACCGCCGCCACCTGCTTCGCCGTCGTCGGGTTGATGCCGCCGTCGACCTCGATGTCGACCTCGAGCTTCTTCTCGTCGAGCATCGCCTTGAGCCGGCGCACCTTGTTCACCGTCTCGGCGATGAACTTCTGCCCGCCGAAGCCCGGGTTGACGCTCATCACCAGCACCTGGCTCACCTCGCCGAGAATGTGCTCGAGCGTCGAGAGCGGCGTCGACGGGTTCAACACCACCGACGGCTTCGCTCCGGCCTGGCGAATCTGATCGAGCGTGCGGTGCAGGTGCGGGCACGTCTCGACGTGCACGGTGACGATCGACGCGCCGGCCTTCACGAAGTCGTCGATGTACTTCTCGGGCTCGACGATCATCAGGTGCACGTCGAGCGGCAGCCGCGTCGCCTTCTTCACCGCCTCGACCACCACCGGCCCGATGGTGAGGTTGGGCACGAACCGCCCGTCCATCACGTCGACGTGTACGTAGTCGGCGCCCGCGGCTTCGACGGCCTTCACCTCTTCGGCGAGCCGCCCGAAGTCGGCTGAGAGAATCGACGGAGCGATCTTCATGGCAGTGCTTTGTACATCCGCCTCACGTTCTTCTCTCGTGAATCGAGCCCGAAGAAGTCACCGAGGTCGGCATACCCCTCGAGCTGCACGCCCTTCGCCGTCTCGTCTTCGCTCAAGCCCTTCCCCTTCGCGTCGGCGACCCGCTCGCGCAGCTCCGTCAGGTACGCCGCCGTTCGAATCAGCGGCGCACGGTCGGTGAGCTCGCCGTGGCCCGGCACGATGCGCTCGACGTCGAGCTCGAGCAGGCGCCGCGTCGTCTCTTCGAGGCGCGCGATGTCGCCGCCGTCGCCGTCGACCACGTGTGGCCCGTGCCAGCCCTGAAACAGGTCACCCGCGACGAGCAGCTTGCGACCCGGGAAGTAGGCGACCAGGTCACCGTCGGTGTGGCCGCTGCCCACGTTCAGCACCCGCACCGTCTCGCCGCCCAGCACCAGCTCGACCTCGCGCTCGACCTCGACGAACCGGGCCTTCACGCCCTTCGCCTCGAGGCGCGCCCGCGCCGTCGGGTGCACCAGCACGACTGCGACCCCGGGAAAGGCCCACAGCCCCCCGGCGTGGTCGAAGTGCGCATGCGTCAGCATCACCCGCTGCACGGTGCGCCCCAGCTCTTCTTCGACTTCGCGCCGCAGCTTCAGCGCGTAGTCACCCATCTTCACGTCGGTGACGAACGCGTCTTGGCCGTGCACGAAGACGAGCGAGTTGCCCCCGCCGCCGAGCAGCACGCGAAGCCGGTCGCCCAGCTCGACGCGCTTCACGTTGAGAAACATCGAGACCCCACACCCTGTAGCGAAAAGCAGCACACCGAGGCCCACGAGGGCGAAGCGACGGCGGGGGCGAATGCTAGGCTCGCGGGCCGTGCAACCTTCGACCGACCCTTCGTTGTCGCCGTTGCAGGTGGCGTTGCGGCGGGTCGACAAGCTGCAATCGATTCTCGATGTCGCGAAGGCCATGACGGTGCAGCGCGACCTCGAGACGCTGCTGCCGCTCATTCTCAAAGAAGCCGCCCGCGTCGTCGAGGCCGATCGCTGCTCGCTGTTCATTCTCGACCGCGAGAAGAACGAGCTGTGGAGCCGCATCGCGCAGGGCACCACCGG
Source organism: Myxococcaceae bacterium (assembly GCA_016793725.1). Lineage (GTDB taxonomy): Bacteria > Myxococcota > Myxococcia > Myxococcales > Myxococcaceae > Xiheicaenimonas > Xiheicaenimonas phototrophica. Next base: position 7,725 of record JAEUJP010000732.1, read on the forward strand.
TGAAATTCGGGTGCCGGTGGGGTCTGGCATCGTCGGAGCCGTCGCCCAGAGCGGGCAGGTGGTGAACATTCGCGACGCCTACGAAGACCCGCGCTTCAACCGCAACTTCGACGTGGCGAACAACTACCGCACGCGCAGCATCTTGGGCGTGCCGATGCGCGACACGCGCGGCGACGTGACGGGCGTGATTCAGGCGCTGAACGCCGCCGACGGCGAGTTCGACGCCGAAGACGAAGAGCTGCTGCTCGCGCTCGGCGGGCAGGCGGCCTCGGCGATCGAAAACGCGCTGCTCAACGAAGAGATCAACACGCTGTTCGAGGGGTTCGTCTCGGCGAGCGTGGTCGCGATCGAGTCGCGCGACCCGACGACGGCAGGCCACTCGGGCCGCGTGGCGTCGTTGACGGTGTCGCTGGCGCAGGCGACCGAGGCGGCGAGCCGCGGGCGATACGCGGGGCTCAAGTTCTCGCAGAGCGACATTCGTGAAATTCGATACGCCTCGCTGCTGCACGACTTCGGCAAGGTCGGCGTGCGAGAGGCCGTGCTGGTGAAGGCCGAGAAGCTGTACCCGGCCGAGCTCGACGTGCTGCGGGCGCGGTTCGAGCTGGCGCGCAAAGACCGCCAGGTGCAGAGCTACCAGCGGCGCATCGACCAGCTGCGGCTGCGCGGCGACAAAGAGGCGACGGCGATCACCCAAGAAGAAGACGAGCGCATGCAGCGCGAGCTGAAGGAGCTCGACGAGGCGCTCGAGTTCATTCTGCAGTGCAACAAGCCCACGGTGCTGGCGCAGGGGGGCTTCGAGCGGCTGCACACGCTGGGGCAGCTGGCGTTCAACGACTCGCACGATCGGCCGAACAACCTGCTCTCGCCGGCCGAGGTGTCGGTGCTCTCGATTCCGCGCGGGTCGCTGTCGAGCCTCGAGCGCCGTGAGATCGAGAGCCACGTGACGCACACGTTTCAGTTCCTCTCTCGCATCCCGTGGACGCGAGATCTGCGCCGCGTGCCGGCCATCGCGTACGCGCACCACGAGAAGCTCGACGGCAAGGGCTACCCGCTCTCGATGCCGGCCGAGAAGATCCCCGTGCAGTCGAAGATGATGGCGATCAGCGACATCTACGACGCGCTGACCGCTTCAGACCGCCCCTACAAGAAGGCCATGCCGCACGAGCTCGCGCTCGACATCTTGAAGAAAGAGTCTGACAACGGGCAGCTCGACAACGAGCTCTTTCAGATCTTCGTCGAGGCCGAGGTACCGAAGCGGTCGCTCAAGCCCCGCTGACGTTCACGCCCGCTGGCACGATGAGTGCTTTTCACGTCGGGCTATGAAACCGACGACGCTCCTGAAGCAGCAGCACCGAAAGGTCATCGCGGCCCTCAAGAAGCTCGAGAAGAGCAAGGCGAGCGGTACACGCACGGCGCTGCTCGACGAGATCTCCAACGATCTCGCGGCCCACATGGCCATCGAGCAAGAGATCTTCTACCCCGCCATCGTCGACCTCGATGAAGACCTGATCCTCGAAGGGTTCGAAGAGCACTCGCTCGGTGAGCTGGCGCTGAAGCGCCTGCGTGCCACCGAGCCCGGCAGTGAGGCATTTCGCCCCCGCGCTGTGGCGCTTCGGGAGCTGCTCGAGCATCACATCGAAGAAGAAGAAGAAGAGCTCTTCCCCAACGTCGAGAAGCAGCTCGATGACGACGAGCTCGAGGCCCTCGGCGCCCGCATGAGGGTGCGCTTCGAAGAGGCCGTCGAGCAGGGCTTCGAGCAGCTCGTCCCCGACGCCATGACCCAGACCTCGGCCGACGTGGCGAAGAGCAACCTCGAGGGCCCCGAAGGCCTCGAACGTTACCTCGGCGACGCGGCCGTTCACTGAAGCGTTACCGCGAGGGGGTTACCAAAATGAGTCAGCCAAAAAAGAGACAGCCCGCTACAGGCCTGTACCCTGAGAACATCATGAACGAGTCCTACGTGACCGAGCTCGCCCCGACGGGTGAGGGTTGGCAGCTCAAGGTGAAGACTCCGGGGGGCCTGAGCCTCGAGTACCGCTACGCGACCGAGCAGCAGGCGAGGTACTTCGCGGCGGTGTTCCACCTGGGCCCGTCGCGGCTCCCCCCGGCTGATCGCATCGTGCCGCCGACGCGCCGCCGCAGCCGCGCCGCCAAGCGAGCCCACGAGCTCGACAACGTCGCCGTCGACGAGATCGACGGCGCGCTGGCGACCCTCGGCTGAACGAGAAGAACCCTCTTCCAGCTCGGGGGGCTACATCGAGATCGTGGCGAGCCGCAGGCTGTTGATGCGGCCCGGCTGCCCGATGGGTGCGCCGAACACGATCACGATGCGATCTGCGGCCTTCGCGAGGCCGCGCGCGAGCAGCTCTTCTTCGACGCGCCGAACCATCGCCTCGGTCTCGTTGAGCGGCTCGAGCACGCGCGGCACCACGCCCCACAGCAGCGAGAGGCGCCGACGCACCTCTTGGTTGGGGCTGAACGCGACGATCGGCACCGTCGGCCGGTAGTGCGACAACAGGCGCGCCGTGGTGCCCGTCAGCGTGAACGCGACGATGAGGCGGGCCCCGCACTCGCGCGCGGCGCGGCAGGCGACGCCACACGTGACGTCGGGGAACTCGGCGGGAATTTTCATCGGCTCGCCGCTGCCGATGCGGGGGAAGGTCTGTCGCATCGACGACTCGGCGGCGCGAACGATGCGATCCATCATCTCGACCGACTCGATCGGGTACTTGCCGCTCGCCGTCTCGCCGCTCAACATCACCGCGTCGGTGCCGTCGAAGATGGCGTTCGCGACGTCGCTCGCCTCGGCGCGCGTCGGCCGCGGGTGGTCGATCATCGAGTTCAACATCTGCGTCGCGACGATGACCGGCAGCGCGCGCGCGTTCGCGCGGCGAATGATGTCTTTCTGAATCGCCGGCACCTCTTCGGGCGGTATCTCGACGCCGAGGTCGCCGCGAGCGACCATCACGCCGTCGCTCTTGTCGAGAATCGCGTCGAGCCGCGCGATGGCCTCGGGCTTCTCGAGCTTCGAGATGATCGGCACGTGCCGACCCGCTTCGGCCATCACCGCGCGGCACTGATCGAGGTCGGTCGGCGTACGCACGAACGACAGGCCCACGTAGTCGATGCCGTTCTTGATGCCGAACAGCAGGTCTTCTTTGTCTTTCGCCGACATCGCCGTCGTCTGCAGTGCGACGCCGGGCAGGTTGATGCCCTTGTTGTTCTTGAGCACGCCGCCGTGCACCACCTCGCACCGCACACGCTCTTTTTTGTCGGTCTGAATGACCTTCAGCTCGAGCAGCCCGTCATCGAGCAGAATGCGGTCGCCGGTGTTCACGTCTTGGGCGAGGTGCTGGTACGTGGTCGAGATCAGCTGCGACGTGCCGAGCACTGCCTCTTCGGTCGTAATCTCGATCTCGGCGCCCTCGACCAGGTCGATGCCGTTGTTCTCGACCTTGCCGGTGCGAATCTTCGGGCCCTGCAGGTCTTGCAGAATGCCCACGCCCTTGCGCACCTTCAGCGACGCCGCACGAATGCGCTCGATGACCTCTTTGTGCTGCTCGTGGCTGCCGT
>JAEUJP010000733.1 GCA_016793725.1 Myxococcaceae bacterium
GGCCTTCGATGTCGACGGCCAGCGTCGAGGTGCCGGCGGGCAGCGTGATGGTGGGGGTGGGGGTCGTCGACGGGGGTTGCCCGCCACAGGCGGCGAGCAGGCACAGCAGCGTGAAGCGCTTCATCGTTCGGTCTCGGGGTGAGGGTGAACGGCCGCGAACAGCAGGGTGTCGAAGCGGCGGCCGAGTCGCTTCGAGGTGAAGTCTTTCGCGCGCGCGTAGGCGCGAACGTCGACGGTGCCGGCGGCGGGCGCGTCGCCGAGCGTGACGGCGTTGACGTGGGCGCCGTCGCCGCGCTCGAGCTCGAGGTACGTGTAGCCACCGGCGAGCCAGGCGTGCACGACGACGGCCGAGAACCTCTCGTCGACGCGCTCGGCGCCGAGCAGCGGGTTCTTGGCGGCGAGCGGGGTGGTGATGAGCAGCAGCGCGATCAGTCGTTCCATGCGCTGACAAAGTACGCACCGCGCGGGCGCTCGAACGGGCGGCCCGACCACCGGCGGCGAAGCGCCGACGAACGGCACGAATCAGCCGACGAACGGGCGCGTCACTTCGCGACGAGGGGGAAGAAGCACTCGATGCGCAGCTCCTGCGCCGTCACGTCTTGTGCGGTGCCGAGCGTGGTGACGGTCGAGAAGTAGTCCCACCGTCTGCCGTTCTTCTCGAAGCTGACCGGCACGACGGGCAGCGTCGAAGGGCCGAGCGTTTCGGTGCGCGGCACGCCGGGGTACTGGTACAGGCGCGTCAGCAGCGCCTCGTCGACGACGCCGCCGACGGCCTCGCGGTGCACACGGTGGAGCAGCGAGACCGCGACCGCTTCCCATTTCACGACGAAGGGCCGCACCCACTTCGGGTCGAACATGAGCGTGAGCACGTTCGGCGGGCCTTCGCGGCCGTCGAGCAGCAGGCCGAAGAACTTCGCGGCGGCCCTGTTCGTTCGAACGATGTCCCACCGGCGGTTCATGGCGACGGCGGGGTGGGGCTCTTGCTGCTTCAGAATCGCGTCGAGCGCGGCGGTGACGGCGGCGAGCTCTCTGGCGTCGAGCTGCGACTCGCGGTACTCGGGGGCGAACCCGGCAGCGAGCAGCAGCGCGTTGCGTTCACGCAGCGGCACGTCGAGCGCCCCCGCGAGCTGCAGCACCATGTCGCGGCTCGGCTTCGCGCGGCCGGTCTCGAGAAAGCACAGGTGCCGCGCGCTCACGCCCGCCTCGATGGCGAGCGTGAGCTGGCTCTTGTGACGGGCCTTGCGCCAGTGCTGCAGCAGCGCTCCGATTTTCTGCGGCATACGGCGACACGTCTTACTTCGCGGCCCAAACCTGCGCCTGAAAGGGCGCCTCGAGCGGCGGCGGCGCGACGTTGCCGGCGTAGTTCGCCATCACCGAGACCGCGAGCCCCGCGATCACCTCGAGCACCTGCGCGCGCGTGAAGCCAGCCGCGAGAAAGGCGTCGAGCGCTTTGCCGCGAACGTGGCCGCGGCTCTCGATGAGCGACCTCGTGAAGCGCGAGAGCGCGGCGAGCTTCGGCTCGGCCGGCAGCCTGCCGTCGCGAATCGCGGCGACGGCGTCGGCCGTCACGCCCTCGCCGAGCGCGGCAGTCGAGTGAAACGCCACCGCCCAGGCGCTCTGGTTGGTGACGGCGTTGGTGAGCAGCAGCACCTGCCGCTCGCCTGGGGTGAAGGTGCCGCCCGAGAAGCCCATCAGCGCGGCGACGAAGTTGTTCACCAGCGTGGGTGACTCGGCCATGGTGGCGGCGAGGTTGGGGACGAGGCCGAAGCGCTGCTTCAGGCCCAGGAGCGCCGGCCGCGACTGCTCGGGCGCCGATTCGATGCTGTGCACTGCGTAGTGGGTGTCGGTCATGGCGGAAGAAGTAGTTCCCGCGCCGGTGATGCCTCAATTCCCTCGCAGGTACGCGCGAGCGCCACGCCCCCCGCGGCCTCGATCAGCTCGTCGACCACCCGCTGCGATGTCAGATGCGAGCAAGACGGCGGGAGGAGCAGCGATGCCTCCTCCCGCCGGGGCGCAGCTCGAAGTGTGGGTCAGATCAGGTTCTGCACGCTGACCGTGATCGAGTCTTGCGACAGAATCGGGCCGCCCGCCGTGGCGCGCACGGTCACCGTGATGACGTGGGTGTCGACGACCTCGCCGGCGCGCACGTAGATGGGCACGTTCGTCAGCGACGCGCCGGTGCCGAGCGACTGCGAGCCCGACGTCGGGCCGCCCGGCTGTGCGTCGGCGCGGTTCGTCGACCACTCGAACACGAGGGTCGACGGGTTGATGAGGTTGCCCATGGCGTCGCGCGCCTGCGCCGAGAAGCTCACCGGCAGGTAGCGCCCCGTGGCGTCCTGCACGGTGAAGTACTGCATGATGTTCATCGCCGGGGTCACGATGTCGACCGAGACCGTGCACGTCACGAACGTCACCGTCAGGTCGGCCGTCGCGCCGAACGCGCGCACGGTGAACACGTCAGTGCCGGCCGGGCGCGTGAACACGGGCGTGAGCGACGTCGTCGCCTGCAGCGTGCCGTCGATCAGCCACTCGACCGCCGACACCGTCGCCGTCGAGTGCGGGTAGACCGCCGTCGCGCGGAACTGGGTCGGCCGGTCAGCGCACAGCGTCGCGCCCATCGGCACCACCGGCTCGGTGATGCTCAGCGTCGGAGCGAGCGCCTCAGGCATCGACACCGTCAGCTTGTAGAGCACGTCTTCACCGCCGCGGCTGGTCACCGCGAAGCGCACGGCCTCGCCCGAGCTGCGCACGATGCGGTACGTGCTGGTGCGCTCGTCGCCGCTGCCGCCCGACGACACGCGGGGTATCGCGGGGCCGCTGCTGGTGAACAGCCCGGGCTCTTCGTCGCCCACCCACGTCAGCGTCACGTCGGCGCCGAAGACGCGGCCCGCCATCGCCGGCATCGTGAACGTCTTCCAGTCGCGGTCGGGCGCCATCGGGTCGAACGCGAACGCGGTGCCCGGCGTCGCCATGCCGAACGTCACGGTGCGCGCGCCGGCCTCGGTGTCGTCGGCGAAGTCGGCCTCGTCGAAGTTGAGCTTCAGCTCGTAGCCGAGCGCGATGAAGTCGGGCGTCACGCCGCGCGACGCCTCGAGCACCGCGGCGAGCGGGTCGATGAGGTTGCGGCGGCGCGGGTCGTTGGCCCAGCCCAGCGCGGCGAGGTCGGTGTTCGTGAGCGCCGTGTTGCGCAGAATGTCGCGCGTGCGGCGCACGATGGTCAGCCGGTCGGCGGCCGAAGCGCGGGTCGGGTCGAGCGACGGGTTGACGGCCTGCATCGCCGCGATGACGCCCGAGATGTACGGCGCCGCGGCGCTGGTGCCGCCGATGCTGGTGTTGCTGAGCGGCGAGGCCGGGTCATCGGCGCTGCTCGGGCCCGTGAACATCGTGCGCTCGGGCGCCCACACGTCGATGCGGTCACCGTGAAACTGCGAGTTCGCCAGGTCGCCGTCGGCGTTCACCGCGCCGGCGCAGATGACGTCGGGCAGGGTGGCGGGCACGATGCCCCAGCGCTCGGTGCGGTGCTCCGAGAAGTTCACCAGGGTGCGCAGCGGCTCGGGGAAGCTGTCGGCCGACAGCACGTTGCCGGCGCTCGCGACGACGGGCACGCCGCGCGAGGTCGCGTAGGCGACGGCGCTGCGCATGGGGTCGCGCACGTTGCCGAGGTAGAGCGTCGAGAGGCAGGCGTCGGTCGCGACGACGGCCGCGATCGAGAGCGCGCCGCAGGCGATGGCGCCACCGATGGGAATGCCGGCCGCGGGGCTGGTGCAGAACGCGACGGCGGCGGTGTGTGCGGCGAGCGTGACGACGGCGCAGATGCCGACGCGGCCCTCGACGCTGCAGTAGTCGAAGTCGGGGCCGACGTTCATGACGGCGGTGCACGGGTAGCCGGCGCTGATGTTGACGACCTGGGCGCCGTTCGAGACGGCGTGGCGAATGCCGCGGCCCATGTCGAACGCGTACGAGGCGAGGTCGTACTTGTAGAGCATCGGCACGGCGACCTGGCCGCCGGTGCCTGCGCCGCCGAAGCCGTTGTCGACGATGCCGCCGAGCGCGGTGACGACGCCGGTGCCGTGCCACACGCGGGGGCCGACGAGCGAGGCGCCGACCGTCGGAGCGCCGAGCGCCGTGCCGGGGCCGCAGCGCTGCATGCCGCCGGTCATGTCGCACTGGTCGATGCTGCCGTCGGCGTTGGTGCGGAAGTCTGCGTTCGGAGCGAAGCCCATGTCGAGCACGGCGACCTTCACGCGGCGCGAGTCGAGCTCGAGCAGGTCGAGGTACGCCCACAGCGCCGGTGCGTCGAGCGCGCAGCGGCGGGTCACGTCACCCGGCACGCACTGCGCCGAGCTGCCCGAGCGGCCGACCATGCGCATCGAAGCGCGCAGGTTCGAGCGCTCGGGTTCGGCGACCGTGGGCACGCCCTGGTACTGCAGGCGCGGGTTCACCGACACGATGAACCCGTCGAGGCGGTAGGCGAGGGCGAGGCCGTAGATGCCCTGTGCGTCGCTCTTGCTCGCGACGAGCTCGCCGTCGTCTTTCAGCAGGCCGCGCAGCAGCGCGATGCGTGCGGGCGAGAGCTTCGTCGGGTCGACCTTCACCAGGGTCGCGAACGGCTTGTCGCCGTCGACTTCCTGCGTGACGCCCTTCTGGCCACCCGAGGCCTGGAGGAAGCGGTTCAGCTCGGCGTCGTCGGCGTGAAACAGAATCAGCTCTTCGGTGGCGACCTGAACCGGCACGCCGGCGCCCGGGCCCGAGCCCACGCGAAGAATCGTGCCGACGGGGCGGCCGCCCTGCGGCACCATCGTCTCGTCGGCGGTGAGCGCGAGCATCGGCTCGACGCGCGACTTCGGGTTGCCCTCACGCTCGCCGTCGGCGAAAGCGAAGTCGCTGACCATCGCGACCTCGACCGACTCGAAGCCGGGCCAGGTGCGGTCGATCGGCACGAACGCGAAGAAGACGCCGCCGGCGGGCAGCGTGAACGTACCGTCCATCGCCGTGCCCGGGCCTTCGGCGGTGGTGACGGTCAGCGCGTTCGACTCGAACTGGTTGCCGGTGGTGCGGGTGAGCGTCAGCTTCTCGGAGTCGTGCGACTCGCTCGAGACGAGCACCACGTCGGGCACGGTCGCGGGCGAGGCGGCGCCGAAGTCGACGACGACGCGGGCCTGGTCGCCGCTGGCGTAGAAGAGCGCGTTCAGCTTCACGTGAATGTCGACCTGCTTCGACGGGCCCTTGAACGGCTCGAGCACGTCGAGCTCGACGTTCGCCTCGGCGGTCTCGCCGTCTTCACCGGTGCCGACGACCTTGACCGGCACCTTGCCGCGCGTCGCCGCGGGCACGTCGAGCTTCACGCGCGTCTCGGTGACGGTCGCGGTGAGGCCAGGCGCAGACGCCGTGAGCGTGACCTTCTTCGCGTAGCCCTCTTTGCGTTTGACGACCACGTCGAGCACCGCCGACGCGCCGGGTGAGGCCTGCAGTGTCGCCGGAGCCTCGAGCGAGAACGAGCCGGTGCCGGCGGGCGGCGGGGTGGTGTTACCCCCACCGCAGGCGGCGACGAGCAGCAGCAGAAGCAGCGAATTGGTTTTCATGGTGACCGGCGACAGTGCGCGGCACGTGCCACCCCTCGGTGCGCCGAATTGCGGTGGGTTGAGGTACGGGGTGTAAACGAGGCGTTCGGGGTGTGAACGTGCAGTTCACGCGCCGAACAGCTTCATCAGCTCGGCGGGCGGAGTCACCTCGAGCTGCTCGAAGCGGCAGTCTTGCGGCGCCTTGTCGGTGCGCCAGCGAACGAACTGCGCGACGTGGCGAAAGCGGCGGCCGCCCTGCATGTGGTCGTACGAGACCTCGGCGACGAGGCCGAGCTTGAGGGGCTCCCACGACATGTCTTTGCCCGCGTTCCACCGGTTGCCGAAGGTCTCGGGCTCGTCGGTGATGGCCTCTTTCCACTCTTTCCACGGGTGGGGGTCTTCGGGCGTCTGGCGGTAGGGCTCGAGCTCTTTCAAGAGCTCGGCGCGGCGGGCGCGAGAGAACGAGCCGCAGACGCCGACGGGCAAGAGCTGGTCGCCGTCGTAGAGCGCGAGCACGAGCGAGCCGACGAGCGTGCCCTTGCCGTTCTTGAACCAGCGAAAGCCGGGCACGGCGCACTCGGCGGTGCGGTGGTGCTTCACCTTGAGCCAGGCGCGCTTGCCGGGCAGGTAGGCGCCGTCGGGTGGCTTGGCGATGACGCCGTCGAGGCCGGCGCCCTCGAAGCGGTTGAACCAGTCGGTGGCGAGCTCGCGGTCGAAGGTGGCGGGCGTGACGTGCACGGGCGGCTTCGCGGCGGCGAGCACCTCGACGAGCTTCGCGCGGCGCTCAGACTGCTTCTTCTCGCGCAGGTCTTCGTCGCCGAGGGCGAGCAGGTCCCACGCGACGTAGGCGCACGGGGTCTCTTTCGCGAGCAGGTCGACGCGCGACTTCGCCGGGTGCAGGCGCTGCTGCAAGAGGTCGAACTCGAGGCGGCCGTTCTTCGCGAGCGTGAGCTCACCGTCGAGAATGCAGCGGTCGGGCAGGTTGGCCGAGAGCGCCTCGACGACCTCGGGGAAGTAACGGGCGAGCGGCTTGCCGTCGCGGCTCTGCAGGTAGACGTCTTTGCCGTCCTTGAAGACGAGGGTGCGGAAGCCGTCCCACTTGGGCTCGAAGAGCCAGCCATCGCCGGCCGGCAGCGCGGCTTCGTCAGAGAGCTTCGCCAGCATGGGCTCGAGCGGGGGCTGAAAGGGCAGGCTCATTTTGCGCGGTGCAATCGATAGCCCGGTTGTACGTTGAGCGCACCATGGACATCACCGAAGGCGTCGTGACCGTGCTCGTCGTGACCATCGTGGTCGGTTTGCCGATGTCGGCGCTGTGCCTGAGGTTCGCGCTGAAGCCGACCATCGAGGCGTGGCTGAAGCTGCGCGAGGCATCGCTGCGACCGGCTCCGACGCCGGCGCAGGCCGAGCTCGAGGGGCTGAAGCTGCGGGTGGCCGCGCTCGAGGCCGTGTGGGAGACGCGGCTCGGGGCCGGCACGCTGGAGCGTTCGCAGCCGCCGCGGCTGGTCGACTGAGAGGTCGGTGTCACCTCCGTTGGCGCTGAAGCGGAAACGCGGAGCAGGAGGCAGTCGAAGCGGGCGAGGTGACAGCAACAGAACCCCTTCGACGAGGGCGAGCGGAGTCTTTTCGAGACACTTCTCAGAACTGCGCGTTCAGCGTCACGACCGCGCCTGCGACGACGGCCGGCAGCGAGCCCTCGACGACGGTGCCGTCATCGGCAGTGAGCTTGAGCGCGATGGGCCCCTCGCCGAGCCCCGACTCGGCGAGGAAGTAGTTGTAGTCGGTGCGTGAGAGCGTGACCCACGCGCCGCCCTTCTGACCCTCGACCTTCACCACGGGCCTGCGAAAGTTGCGCGGCTGAATCGCGAGCCAGAACGGGTTCGAGCCGTCTTTCACCTGAACCTGCACGTTGCCGGCGGTCGGGCAGGTGACCGTCTTCCACTTCACGGTCGCGCGCCCATCGGGAATGTTCGCGATCTTCGCGTACGAGCTGCGGCGCAGGTCGAGGTGGTCGTTCTCGCAGTCGGGGCAGTGGTCGACGACGCGCACGACGACGACGCCCTTCGGGCCGGTCACCTCGATGCACGTGCCGCAGGCAGCGCTCGACGCCCAGCCGCCGGTGTAGATGGCGGTGAAGTCGTCGTTGGTCGGGTCGTAGCCGCACGCGCCGCGGCCGTCGCCGTCGTAGAACGAGATGATGCCGTCTTTCGACTGACCGATGGGGGCGGGCTCGGTGACGGTGACACCGCAGCCGGCCAGGAACACGAGAAGGCAGAAGCGCATCGAGCGCGGCTCTACCACGCGTGTCCCGCGCGCCGCGAACGTGTGCCTCGGGCCACGCAGCCCCCGCGCAACCGTGCGTGCGCCCGTGTGGGCACGGGCGTTGAAGACGGCGCCCAGCCCATGGCTGAAACGCTCCCTCCACCACTTCCGAAACCGCCGCGCAGACCCACCACCGTCGAGCGCGTCATCAAGTGGCTCTGGGCGCAGCACCTGTTCGGAGCGGTCGGCATCGTGCTGCTCGCGAGCGGCGTCATCGCCGACCAGGTCAGCTCGCGCACCGACTTCGCGAGCACCGAGCTGTCGAAAGACGTCGAGTCGCGGTGGGGCGCTCCGGTGGCGCAGGCGGCGCCGAGCGTGCGGTACGTGCCGTCGGGCACCGTGTTCACCGAGCTGAAGGCGCTGCCGCTGAGCGCACAGCACGTGAACGTCGACGCGGCGATGAACTACCGCAAGCGGGGCCTCAAGTACTTCTCGGGCTTCGACTTCACGTTCACCGGCGAGTACGCCGCCCAGAACCCCGAGAGCCACGACATCGACGCGGTCTTCGTCTTTCCCATCGAGGTCGACAAGTCGCAGGTGCTGCTGTCGGACGTCGAGTTCGAGGTGAACGGCGCGCCGGCGGCGCTCGGCCTCGCCGCGGGAGCAGACCGCCTGGTGTGGACGGGGCGGCTCGAGAGAGGGCAGGGCGCGAAGTTCGTGATTCGCTACCGTGCGCGCGGGCTCGAGTCGTTCACGTACCACTTGGACCCCGAGCTGCCGGCGCGCGACTTCAAGCTGCACGTCGCCGTGCAGGGCGGCGACAACTACGACTACCCGGCGGGCGTGCTCTCGGCGAGCCACGTCGAAGCGAAAGACGGGCACATCACGCTCGACTGGGCGTACCCTTCGCTCGAGTCGGGCGTCGCGCTCGGCGTCATTCTTCCGTCGCAGAAAGAGTACGACCAGCTCGCGGCGACGATGGCGCGACGGGCGCTGCTGCCGGCGCTCGCGTTCATCGGGCTGTTGTCGGTGCTCGCGCTGCGCAACAAGCGGCCGCTGCTCATCTTCGAGACGTACCTGGCGGCCGCGGCGTTCGGGTTCTTCTTCGTGCTGCTCGCGTACCTCGGGGCGTTCATGCACTTCTACGTCGCGTACGCGGTGAGCGTGCTCGGGCTCGGCGCGGCGGTCGTCGCGTACCTGAAGCGGCTCTTCCCTTCAGAGAAGCTGCAGCTCATCGCGGGGGTGTGGGCGTCGACGCTCATCGTGCCGACGTTCGCGGTCGTGCTCGAGGGTTACACCGGGCTCGTCTACACGCTCGAGGTGCTGTCGGCGCTGCTGACCGCGATGGTGCTCATCACCCGCCCGGCGGTTCGGGCATTTCTGACCGAGAGGCCCGCATAAACACGCTCA